>DATMZU010000022.1:0-17175 GCA_035607435.1 Thermoanaerobaculia bacterium
AGGCTGCGCTATCCGTTTCCGTATGCGGATCTGCTGCGCAGCGAAGTGCTCCGGCGCGGCATCGACCCCCTCTTGCTCGCGGCGATCCTGCGCGAGGAGAGCCGCTTCGATCCCTCGCAGGTGCGGGGAGCCGAACGCGGCCTGGCGGGATCGATGCTCGCCACCCAGGCCCGCGTCGCCGCGCTCGCCGGCCTGCCCGAGCCGGAAACGGACGATCTGGAGCGTCCGGAGATCGCGATACCGCTCGCCGCCGCGAACCTGGGCGCCCAGCTGAACATCGCGGGCCGCTTCGTCCCGCGCGCGATCACCGCGTTCGAGTCCGGCCCGGAAGCCGCGCGGATCTGGCAGGGTTACTGCTCGACCTCGGAGCCCGAGGAATATTGGACCAAGATGACCGACCCCGCCGCGCGCGCCTATCTGGCCTCGGTGATCTCCACCTGGGCCCACTACCGGGAGGTCTACGGCCAGCCGTAGATTGCTGGCCAGGTGAGGGCTTGAAGGCGGCTCAGCGTGGCGGCTTTTCGATCGTGCGCAGAACCGGCGGCAGGCGGTTGACCGGTTCGTCGTAGAAGCTTTCGACGTCGGAGTTGCGGCGCAGCTCCTCGGACCAGCGCGCCAGCTCGATGTTCAGCCGCTGTTCGCGCAGCACCGCGCGGATGTCCTCGCGGACGTCTTCGAGCGGCGGCACTTTCTCGCCGCGCTTTTCGGCTTCGAGGGTGAGGGTCGAGGCGTAATAATCGCGGATGTCGTCGAGGCTCACGAACACCCGCGGCCCCAGGCGCTCGTCGATGTAGACCAGAACGGCGATCTGGCGCGCGACCAATTGCGCCAGGGTCGCCCGGGTCATCCCCAGCTCTTGGAGCCGGCTCTCGAACGACGCTTCGTCCAGGAATCGGGCGCGGATCTCGGCCGTCTGGCGTTCGATTTCCTCCACCGGGACCTGCACGAACCCCGACCGGTCGATCTCGTGCGATCGCAGCCGCTGCTCGATCAGATGGTCGAGCACCCGGCGGCGGAGCAGGTCGCCGCTCTCGCTCGCTTTCCGTTCGATCAGGCCGAGTCCGATCACCCGATCGATGTCGGAGGCGAGGATCGGATCTTCATCGACCACCGCGACCACCCGGTCGAGCAGCTTGGCGACCGGCGTGCCGGCCGGGGGAGCCACCGTCGCCGCGGCGGCGTATCCGGCCGCCGGAACCAGCGCCAGCAGAAATCCCAAGAGCGCGCGATCGATCGAAGAGGCCATCGAGCGGGATGCTAGCATCCGGCGCGATGCCCAAAGCCTCCGCAACGCCCTCGGAAGATGCCGAAAACCCCGCCTACCCCGGCCGCCTGCTGCTGGTCGCGACGCCGATCGGCAACCTCGGCGACCTCTCGGCGCGCGCCCGCGAAGCGTTCGAACGGGCGGACCTGATCGCCTGCGAGGACACCCGGGTGACCGGCAAGCTGCTCGCCCATCTCGGCATCCGCAAGCCGCTGGTTTCGCTCCACGAGCACAACGAGCGCCAACGCCTGCCGCGCCTGCTCGCCGAGCTGGAGCGGGGCGCCACGGTCGCGGTCGCGAGCGACGCGGGGACCCCCCTGCTTTCCGACCCCGGTTTCTTGCTCGTGCGCGAAGCGGCGGCCCGGGGCGCCACGATCGAGCCGATCCCCGGCGCCTCGGCGATCCTCGCGGCGCTGGTGGCGTCGGGCTTGCCCCCCTATCCGTTCACGTTCGCGGGGTTCCCGCCGTTTCGCTCCGGCAAGCGCCGGACCTTCTATCGCGAGATGGGCGCTCTCGGCCACACGGTGATCCTGTTCGAATCGCCGCATCGCCTGCTCGCATCCTTGAGTGACGCGCTCGCCGAGCTGGGCGACCGGCCCGCCGCGATCGGCCGCGAGCTGACCAAGCTCCACGAGGAGATCGTCCGCGGACCGCTCTCCCGCCTGCTGGCCGTCTTCACGGCCCGGCCGAGCCTAAAAGGCGAGTTCGTGCTGGTCGTGGGCGGGTCGGTTTAATACCCGTTAGGAAGCGTCGCTCTGTTCGGCCGGGACATCTTCCGGCGCGAGCGTCGCCTTCTCGATCCGCGCCTGATACTCATCGAGCAGCTTGGCGAAGCTCGGCTCCGCCGTCTTCCACCAATCCGCGAAGCTCACGCCGCCCGCCCGGATACCGTGAAGCCGTTCGATCTCGGTGACCCCGCCGGCCTCGGGGATATCCGTCTCGACCGTCTGAACCTCCAGCTCCAGCGGTTCCTTCGCATGATCGACCAGGAAGATCTCCATCCCGCGCTCCAGGAAGAACGACTCGCGCTTGCCGTCCGGCTTGGCGAAGACGGCGTGCAGATAGTCGCCCGCCTCGAAGCCGACGAATTTGCCCGAAAGGTTCTTTGCCCCCTTCACCTTGTCCGGGGCGGACTCCACCGTCGGGGCCGAACTGTCGAGCCCGGACGAAAGATCGGAAACGACGGCCGGCTCCGCCGCCTTCGGTTCGGCTTCCGGCGCGTGGGGGCGGCAACCTGCGAGCAGGCCGAGCAGGATCAAGGCGGCGGACGGGTTTTTCATCACAGCTCCTCACTCTCTGGTTTTTCGAGCGACACATCCAACGACTCCGGCAAAGCTTCCGGCTCTTCCGCGACGTCCACCTCGCTCGCCTCCTCCGGAACAACCGGCGGCTGTACCCGCCCTCCGAACCATCCAAGTAGCGGCAGGAGCAGGAAAGCCGCGAGCGCCGCGGCGGTGGAGCGGTGGAGGGGCCGGCGGTCGGTTTCGATTTCGATCCGGTGCCGGCCCGCGGGGACGCGGAGTCCGATGCGGTGGAGATTCGCGGTTTCGTGCTCCGCGGGGCGGCCGTCGATCTTGGCTTGGTAGATCGACAGGTCGGCGCGCTGGACGACGAGGAATCCGGGGCCTCGCGAGTCGATTTCGGCCACGAACCGCTCCGACTCGTCTTTCAAGATTCGCACCGTGCCGCCGCCGCGACGCTCGGAGCCTTTTTCCCCTTCGACCACCGCTTCGGTCTTCGGGTCGAAATCGGGCGCGAGCAGCGCGGTGTAACCGGCGTTCATGTGCGGCGCACCGACCAGGCGGGTGGCGAGGTAGGCGGCGGGCGCGGCGTTGGGGATTTCGTAGATCAGCAGGTCGCGCCCGAAGCTCGGCAGCTTGGCGAGCAGCCGAGCTTTTTCCTCCGCGTCGGGCGCGAGCGGCTCGCCGAGCAGCAGCCGGTTCACCCCCCAGGCCGCGAGCAGCCGCACCCGGTCGAGATCCTTGGCCGACTTGATTCCCCCTTGCGACATCCGGGTGAGGAACGAATCGAGCCCCTCGGGGGAGACGTTCAGCTCGAAACGCCGGTGGTGCATCGGCCCGGTGAACGGATACAGCTCGGCAAACGCGCGGCGTTCCATATAGAGCGTGAGCGGCCTCGGAAAATCGCCCTTCTCGATGTGCGCCTGACGCATCAGGTTCAAGAACGATCCGTGGACCACGCGCGATCCCGGGGGGACGTAGGCGAGCGCGGCCGGCGTCTCCAGGTACGGGCCGACCTCGTCCGTGGCGTAGAGGGGACCCAAGAAGAACAGCTGGAAAGCGACGTGGATCGAGAGCAGCAGCGCGCCGCCGAGGGCGAGATGCCGCCGCGAGAGCCAAGTGGTCATGCCGAACAGGGCGACCGCCAACCAGGAGAACAGGCAGAGGCCCGCCCAGCGAAGGCGCTCGTTGGCGGCGAGGCCCGACAGCCGAATCGGCAGCAGTTGTTTCGCCCCCGCGAGCGCCGTGTCGGGAAAGAGGCTCAGGAAGATCCACGCCCCGAGCAGCGCCCCGAAGAGCACCCAAAGTGCCACGCCAAGTCCCCGCGACGGCCGGGCTGCCGGCGCCTCTCCAGGCACCGCGCCCGGCGCCCCCGCGGCAGGGGGGACCGGCGAGCCGAAACGGCGCTCAAAGCCGAGCCCGGCGAGAAGAGCAAGACCGATCGCCACCGGCGGCCAGAACTTGACCGGATAGCGGAACGAGCCGCGGCCGAGCTCGAAGATCCAATCCACCCCGGGATTGAAGCGGCCGAGCGCGAAGAAAATGCCCACCCCCACCGACCCCCAGCCCCAGATCGCGGCGCGCGAGCGCGGCTTGCCCGACGAGGCGGCGAGCGCCAAAACCAACAGGCCGGGGTAGAGCGAGAAGTAATAGGGCGGCACGTCCGTGAAGAAATGGTGCCCCCAGAAACCGCCGGCCGTCAGGCGGTCCGGCCGGCCGAAGAAGAACGGCACGAACCACTCGACGATCTGGCGCGGGTCCCAGCTTGCGGTGGTCGCGACCTTCGCCGCGTAGCCGTAGTGCCCGCGGAAGGAGAGCGGCAGAATACGCAGAAACTCGACGATTTGCGGCAGAGCGAGCACCGAACCGAGCGCCAGCGCCCCGGCGAGCAGGCCCCAGAGCGGCAGGCTAGGTCGAGGCTTGCGCATCAGGAACGCGGTGCCCCCCAAGCCGAGCGCGAGCGCCGCGAGGAACGGATCGCCGCCGAGCAACACCAGCGCCCAGAGCAGCGCAAGCGCGGCGGGCATCCAAATCCGCGCCGCCCGCCGTTCCGAGAGCCCCAAGCGCAGGCAGGCGGCGACGAACGCGGGGGCGAGCGTCACCCCGGCGATCAGGTTGAAGAAGTTCAGGTGCGAGAAGTAGAACCCCGAAAAGGTGTAGCCGACCGCCGCGGCCCACGACGCCTCGCGGCCGAGCCCGAAAGCTCGCGCCATCCAGAAGAACGCGAACGGCGCGAGCAGGAGGTGAATCCAGAAATGCGCGTTCTCGGCCCAGAGCGGCGAGCCGACCAAGTAAAGGACGTTGTCGGGATAAAACGGCGCGGCGTTCGGGTTTCCCGCGAGCGGCTGGCCGCCGGCTCGGTAGATATCGACCAGCGGGAGATACCCCGCCCGCAGCGCTTCGGCTTCCGCCCACTTCATGTTCAGATGCGAGTTCAGGACGTCGCGTAGGAAAAACGTCCGCTCCCCGCGGGCGAGCGGCAGGGAGATCGCCCCGAGCAGCAGCATCGTGGGCAGAACGTACAAAAGGACAAAGCGTCTCAAAGGCGGCTTTCGTTTCCCGGGGGTAGCGGTGCGTCGGGAGAATAGCTCAGCTGAAGCGAAGCTCGATCCGGTTCAAGCCCAGCTCGGGGAAGAGTCGGGGATAGAATGCCGGTTCTCTCCCGGAGCCCTTCCTCGACCATGATCCTCCCCCTGATCAAATCTCTCCGTCCGGCCCAATGGGCGAAGAACTCGTTCGTGCTCGCGCCGCTGGTCTTCGCCCGCCGGTTGGGCGATCCGCTCGCTGTGCAGCACGGACTGATCGCCCTGGTGGCGTTCTGCCTGGCGTCGAGCGCGGTCTATCTAGGCAACGACCTGCGCGACCGGGAAGAGGATCGCAAGCACCCGCTCAAGAAAGACCGGCCGCTCGCTTCCGGCGCGCTCGGCCCCTCGACGGCGGTGGTGGCGCTCGTCGCCCTGCTGGTCGCGGCCGGGGCGCTCGGATTCCTGCTCGGCCCCGAGTTCTCGTGGATTCTCGGTGGGTACCTCCTGCTCAACGTCCTCTATACCGGCTGGTTCAAGCGGATGGTGATCTTGGACGTCATGTCGATCGCCCTCGGCTTCGTGCTCCGGGTGGAGGCCGGCGCCCGCGCCGTGCCGGTGGTGGTTTCGTCCTGGCTGCTCCTCTGCACGATCTTCGTGGCGCTTTTCCTGGCGTTTTCCAAGCGCCGGCACGAGATCACCCTGCTGCAAGAAAACGCCTCCGAGCAGCGCAAGGTGCTCGAACAATACAGCCCGGCGTTCCTCGATCAGATGATCAACGTGGTCACCGCCTCGACCGTGGTCTCCTACGCGCTCTACGCGGTATCGCCCGAGACGGTCGAGAAGTACCGTTCGGAGCATCTGGTCTACACCGTGCCGCTGGTGCTTTTCGGAATCTTCCGCTATCTCTATCTGATGTACCAGCTCGCCGACCGGCGCAGCCCGACCGACGCGATCCTGCGCGACCCGCCGTTCCTGATCAACATCGCGCTTTGGGGGCTGGCGGTCGTCTGGATCGTCTATGGGGGGTGAGGGCGCGGGGCTCCCGCTCGACCGCCCTCTGCGAATCCTGGAGGTCGTCGTCCGGTTCTTCCCCTACGTCGGCGGGGTCGAAAACACCGTCCTTCATCTGAGCCGCGAACTGGTGAGGAAGGGACACCGGGTCCGCGTGGTCTGCGCCGACGAGCCGGGCGGCGGGCCGGCGGAGGTCGACGGCATCGGGGTCGTGCGGCTTCCCTATCGAGGAAAAATCGGCAACACCAACCTCTCCTGGGGGCTGCTCGACGCGCTTCGCCGCGAGGAGGCGGACGTCATCCACACCCACATGCCGACCGCCTGGTTCGCGGACGCGGCGGGAATCGTCGCCGAAGAGAAGAAGGTCCCGCTGGTCTTTTCGTACAACAACGACCTGGTGGGGCCGGGGCTCAAAGGGGTGATCGCCGCGGCCTACAACCGGTGGTTCCTGCCGCGGCTGCTCCGGCGCTCGACCCGGATCGTCACCTCGAACCCCGGCTACGGCGAGTTTTCGCCCCACCTGCGACCGTTCCGCCGCAAGATCGAGCACATCCCCTGGGGGGTGGACGCCCGGTTGTTTTCCCCCGCGCCGTTTCCTCAGGGTCCTGAGCGGATCGTCGGCTTCCTCGCCCTGCTCGACCGCCACCACCGCTACAAGGGGCTCGACGAGCTGCTCCACGCGCTCGCGATCCTCAAGAACGCCGGCCCCCATTCTCCGAACGGCCACCCGATCCGCCTGCGGGTCGGCGGCTCGGGGGAGGAACTGCCCCGCTACCGCGCGCTCGCGGCGGAGCTGGGGGTGGCGACTCAAGTCGATTTTCTCGGTTTCGTGCCGCACGCGGAGCTGGTCGGGTTTTTCCGTGCCTGCCATCTGTTCGCGCTCCCCTCGACCGACGGCAGCCAGGAAGGCTTCGGTCTCGTCCTCCTCGAAGCCATGGCCTGCGGCCGGCCCGTGCTCACCACCCCGGTGGTCGGCATGGCGCGCGACATCGACCTCGCGGGCGCCGGAGCTCTGGTGCCGCCCAAGGACGCCGCCGCGCTCAGCGTAGCGCTCGGGGGGTTGATTCACGACGAGGCTCGGTTGCACGAGACCGGCCGGCGGGGCCGGGAACTGGTCGAAGATCGCTTCATCTGGAGCGCGGTCGCCGGGCGCTACGAGGCGCTGTTTCTCAACCGATAGAGCCAACTCCGAAGGAAGGAGGCGGAGTGTTATCATCCGCCCGCGCAAAGCACCCTTCGTCCGAGGCTTTCTCCGTGTCGTCACCTGCCGAATCGATCGAAATCTCCGTCGTCATGCCCTGCCTGAACGAGGCGGGTTCGGTGGGGATCTGTGTCGAAAAGGCGCTCCGCGCGCTCGCCGCGATGGGCGCTTCGGGCGAGGTGGTGGTGGTGGACAACGGCTCGACCGACGGCTCGCAGGAGATCGCGGAACGGGCGGGGGCCAGAGTGGTCCGCGAGCCGCGGCGGGGGTACGGCTCGGCCTATCTGCGCGGTTTTGCCGAGGCGCGCGGGCGTTATCTGGTGATGGGCGACTCGGACGACTCCTACGACTTTTTGGACATCGCGCGGTTCATCGCGCCGCTTCGGGCGGGCAAGGACCTGGTGATGGGCACCCGCCTCGGCGGCAAGATCCTCCCCGGGGCGATGCCCTGGACCCACCGCTGGATCGGCAACCCGATCCTCTCGGGGATGCTGAAGATCCTGTTCCGGACCAAGATCTCGGACTCCCACTGCGGCATGCGCTCGTTCACCCGGGAGGCCTACGACCGGATGCACCTACGCACGACCGGCATGGAGTTCGCTTCGGAATTGGTGGTGAACGCGCTACGCGAACAGCTGTCGATCGAAGAGATCCCGATCACCTACCACCCGCGGATCGGGGAATCCAAGCTCAACGGCGTGCGCGACGCCTGGCGCCACGTCCGGTTCATGCTGATGTTTTCGCCCTCCTACCTGTTTCAGTTGCCCGGCCTGATCCTGATGCTGCTCGGCGGCGTCCTGGTCGCCTGGCTCGCCGCCGGCCCGCGCGAGCTGTTCGGACGGACCTGGGATTTTCACGTCCTTCTGCTCGGGGCGCTCGCGCTGATTCTGGGCACGAATCTGGTGATGTTCGACGTGATCGCGAAGACCTTCTCGATGGGCGCGGGTTTCGCGCGTCCGGGCCAGTGGCTCACCAAACTGCCGCGCTGGTTCTCGCTGGAAAAAGGGCTGCTGGTGGGCGGGCTGCTGTTCCTGATCGGCCTCGGAACCGAGATCGAGATCGTCGCCGTCTGGTTGACCGGCGGACGCGGCCCGTTGATGGCGGTGCGCGGCATCGCCCTCGGCATGACCGCGATGGTGATCGGAGCGCAGGCGATCTTCGCCTCTTTCCTGGTCAGCCTGATGCTGATCGAACGCAGATAACCCGAGGTTGTGATCGAGCCCGTAGCCGCCAAACCCCGTTCCACCTCGGTCCGTTGGCTCCGGCTGCTGCCTTGGGCTTCGGCGGCGGTGGTTCTCGCGCTGCTGCTCTGGCGCATCCCGCTCGACGAAGTGCTCGCCGCGGTCGGCCGCGGCCCGGTCGGCTGGCTCGCGCTCTACACCCTGTTGGAAGCGATATCCGTCCTCCCCGCCGACGCCTGGGCGACCCGGGTGACGCTTTCGGCGGCCGGGGTCCAACGGCCGTTCGGCGAGCTGTTCCTGGTGCGCGGCTCGACCTATCTGTTGAACGTGTTGAGTTACGCGGTGGGCCAGGGGGGCTTGGGCATCTACCTCGCGCGGACCGGTGTCGGAGCCGCTCGGAGCGCCGGGGTGGTCCTATTTCTGCTCGCGACCAATGCCATCTCGCTCGCCCTGGTGGCGGCGATCGCCCACCCGTTCGCGCAACGGACGGACCCGCGCGCCGCCATCGCGATCGGCGTCGTGCTCTACGGCGTGAAGACCTACCTGACGGCCTTGGCCGCCCGCGGGCTGTTCGCGCGCACCCGCTTCGGCCGGTGGATGGCCACCCACATCGAGAAGGAACCGGTCGCGACCCTCGCCCGCGCCGGCCTGCTCGGTCACCTCAAGGCGACGGCGGCGCGGATTCCCCACGTAGCGGTGCTGCTGGTGGCACTCTGGGGCTCGTTCCGGGTCTGGGGAATCGAGGTGCCGCTCGGCGTCGGCCTCGCCGCCCTGCCCGCCGTAGTGCTGATCGCTGCGCTGCCGATCACCCCGTCCGGGCTCGGCACGGCTCAGGCGCTTCAGGTCTTGCTGTTCGCGCCGTACGTCGCGGGAGCGACCCCGGCCATCCGCTCGGCCACCCTGCTCGGCTTCAGCTTGGTCCATCACGGAATCGGCCTCGTCGCTCAGGCCCTGGTGGGCACGGTCTGTTTCATCCTGCTCAAGCGGCGTGGCATTCCGGCGCTCGCGGGGTCCTCACCCAGCCCCGAGGAGGCTGCGCCGGAGCCCGAGGCATGAGTGGGGTCGAAGGGCGACGGCTCTCGATTCTGCTGCTCTACGACTGCGTCTATCCCGGATCGGTCGGCGGCGTCGAGCACCGCAACCACGAGCTGGCCCGTTCGCTCGCCGCCCGCGGCCACCGAGTCACCCTCGCGGGATTCGCGGACGCCAAGGAATCTCCGATGCCGGGGGTCGAAATCCTACCGATCGGGCCGCGCGGCCGCCTCTATGTCGATTCGGGCAAGCGCAGCACGACGGAGGCGCTGCGCTTCGCGCTGGCGGTGGCGCGGATGGACCTGTCGCCCTACGACGTCGTCGAGACCGCCAACATTCCCTATCTTCATCTCTTTCCCTTGGCCACCCGCTGCCGAATCGCGAAAAAGCCCCTCGTCGTCACCTGGCACGAGCACTGGGGTCCCTACTGGCGCCAATATCTCGGCCCGGTCCGCGGCCTGGCGTATGCCGCGGTCGAGCGGCTGGCCGTGCCGCTCAGCAGGCAGGCGATCGCCGTCAGCGGCTTCACCGCGGAGCGGGTCCGGGCGCGCCGCGGGGGCGAAGTGCCGGTCGTGCCGGGCGGCATTCCCCTCGCCGCGATCCGCGCGGCGACGCGGGAAATTTCCGACCCCGGCTACGAGGAGGCGCCGCCGTTGATCTATGCCGGCCGCCTGCTGCGCGAAAAGCGGATCGGCCTGCTGCTCGAAGCGGTGGCGATCCTGGCTCAAGCACTGCCCAAGGATTCGGAGTCTTCTCGGCCTTGGCTTTCGATTCTCGGTACCGGGCCGGAGCGCGAGCGGCTGGAGGAGCAGGCCCGGGCTCTCGGTCTGGCCGGAAGCGTCCGCTTCCTCGGCCATCTGCCGACCAGCGCCGATGTCTGGCGCGCCTTGGGCCGGGCGAAGGTGGCGGTCCAGCCCTCGTCGCGCGAGGGATTCGGGCTCTTTCCGCTCGAAGCGATGGCCGCAGGGCTGCCGGTCGTCTATTGCGAATCGCCCGAAAGCGCGCTGCCCGAGCTGGTGCGGCACGGTCTCGAAGGAATCTGTACCCCCTCCGAGCCGCAGGCTCTTTCCGCGGCTCTCGCCGGGCTGCTTGGAGACCCCGCCGCCCGCGAGCGCCTCGCCCAGGGCGCGCGAGAACGGAGCGAAGCCTATAGCTGGGAGGCGAGCGCCGAGCGCCTGGAGAACCTGTTCCTCCAACTGACGTAATCTAGGTGGCAAAGTCGTGGTTTCGCTTGCCCCGCAGCGACTGGCTGCTGCCGAAGGCGCCCTAAGGAGCGAGGAGGCAAGCCAAACCACGACGGGCGAGAGATGGGGGATTGACATCTACTACCGGAGTAGTACTATACCGGTAGTTGGTGTCGATAAGGAGGATCCGTTCATGGAATCACCCGAGAAACTTGGAGACCTGCAACTCGCGATCTTGCGCGTGCTGTGGGCGCACGGCGAAGCGACCGTCACCGACGTCCACGAAGCGCTCGAAGCCGAGCGCGGACTCGCCCCGACGACGATCGCGACGATGCTGACCAAGCTGGAAAAGAAGGGCGTCGTCGGTCACCGGAGCGAAGGGCGCCGGTTCATCTACACCCCGCAGGTGAGCGAAGGGGACGTCCGCCGCTCGATGGTCGCGGGTCTCACCTCGCAGCTGTTCCGGGGCGACGTCGGCGCCCTGGTCAACCATCTCCTCTCCGAACACCCGATCTCGGCCGGTGAGCTGACCGAGCTGCAAGGCCTGATCGCCGCCCGCGCGGGCGAGGAGGAAGTCCGATGAACCCGTTCGCCCCCTCCTCTTTCGGTTCCCTGGGGCTGGCTTCGGCTTCGGCCGGCGTGCTCTCCTGGCTCGCGACCTATCTGCTCCACAGCACGATTCTGCTCGGCCTCGCCTGGGGCATCTCCCGGCAACTGCGCGGCCGTCATCCGCTGGGCGAACAGGCGATCTGGCGCGCGGCGCTGTTCGGGTCGATCCTCACCGCGACGCTACAAATCGCCACGGGCTGGCAACCGCTCGGTGGCGCGCTCTCGATTCCGACCGGCCCGGCTCAAGCGAGCACGCCGAGCGCCGTCGCCGCGGCCCTCCCGGCGGATACTTCCGTGACGACGCTTTCCCTCCACACCGCGACCGGCGCGACGAACGTACCTCTTCTTTCGAACTCTGAGCGTGCCACCGAGGTCGCCGCTCCGACCGCGGCCACTCCGTCGAGCCCTGCTCCTTGGACCTGGCTCGCGTTCGCGTGGGGCCTCGCCGTCGCCGCTCTTCTGATTCGCTGGGGCGCCGCCCACGCCGCCCTCTCCCGGCGCCTGCGTCCGCGGCTCGAGGTGGTCGACGGCACGCTCTTCCGCACCCTTCGGCGCCTGCGCGCCGAGGCGGGAATCGATTCCGCCGTCCGCCTCACCTGCGCGCATCGCCTGTCGGTGCCGATCGCCCTCGGCTTCCAGAACCCGGAGATCTGCCTGCCGCCGCGCGCCCTGTCGCATCTCGACGAGCGGGAAGCCGAGAGTCTGCTCGCCCATGAGCTGGCTCATCTCGCAAGGCGCGATCCCGCGGCGCTCAATCTCACCCAGATCGCCGCCAGCCTGTTCTTTTTCCAGCCGCTGGTATGGCTCGCCCGGCGGAAGCTCTACGACCTGTCCGAGCTGCTCGCCGACGACTGGGCGATCGGCCGCACCGGCCGGCCTCTTTCGCTCGCCCGCTGCCTCGCCGAAGTGGCCTGCTGGTCGATCCACGAACGGCGTCTGCCGGTGCCGAGCATGGCGGAATCCTCCTCGCCGCTCGGGTTGCGCATCCGTCGCCTGCTCGGCGAGATCCGTCCCTCGCGCCGCCTGCCGGTCTGGGCGCTGCCCGCCTGCGGCCTCGTCCTGGTGGCGTTCGCCGCGGTGGCTCCCGCCGTCTCGGCCCGAGGAAAGGACGAGAAGAAAGCCCCTCACGTCGCCGCGCGAGAGAAGGCGGTGCGGACGCAGGCGGATGGAGACTACGCCGATCGCGCCGACTACCCCGATCGCGCCGACTACGCTGATCGTGCCGACTACCCTGATCGTGCCGACTACGCCGATCGCGAAGATTACCGAGAGCCACAGCCGCCCGAGACCTACGTTCACGAAACCCCGCGCGGCGAGGATGCTCCGGAGGTTTTCTCGGAAGACGAAGAACGCGAGCTCGGTGAACATGCCGAGGAGATGGCCGCGCAGCTCGCCGACATGGGCAAAGATTTTGACTCGGAGGAATTCGGCCGCGAGATGGAGAAGCTCGGCCACGACTTCAAGATGTCGGCCGCGGACCGGGCGAAGCTCTCCGGAGAAATCGACGCGCTGGTCGCGCGGGCGGTTCCCGATCGCGAGGCGCTTGAGCGCCTGACCGCCCAAGCCGCCCGGCTCGCCGATCGCAAGCTGAGCTCCGAGGAGCGCGAGCGGATCGCGGCCGAAGTTCGCCGCCTCGCCGAGGACATGCGACCGAGCCAAGAGGAGATCGCCGAGATCCAGCGCCGCGCCCGGGAATTGGCCCCCTCGGCCGAGGAGGCCCGGCGCATGGCGGCGGATGCCCGCAGGATCGCCGCGGCCCATCGCCCGAGCGAAGAAGAGCTGCGGAAGATCCGCGAGCGGTCCCGCGAGTACGAGCGCGAGGTGCGCCAGATCGTCGAGCAGCACCGGGGCGAGATCGAGAAGATCCAGCGCGAGATGCAGCAAAAACTCCAGGAGATGCAGAAGCACCTCCAAGAGGACATCGAGCGCAATCTGGGCGGCGAAGAGCAAGGTTTCCGCGACCAGGCCCGCCGTGGCAACCACCCGCCCCGCGCGCCCCGAGCTCCGCGGCCCCCGCGCCCGGCGCTGGCTCCCGTGCCGGCAGCTCCGCCCGCCCCGGGTGCCCCGGCCCTACCGCCGAGGGTCGCCTTTGCGCCCCTGCCTCCCGGGACGCCTTCCCCGCTGTCGGTGCCCCGCGTAGCCCCGACGCCGGGAGTGCCCACCACCTTGCCGACCCCG
Source organism: Thermoanaerobaculia bacterium (assembly GCA_035607435.1). GTDB lineage: Bacteria > Acidobacteriota > Thermoanaerobaculia > Multivoradales > UBA5704 > DASYKS01. The sequence continues at coordinate 13,427 of DATMZU010000022.1, forward strand.
AGGGTGGCCCCCATCGCGGCCCCGGCTCCGCCACACCGGCCGGCCCCCGCGCCGCGCGCCCTCCCGGCCCCCGCACCGGAAGCGCCGGAAGTCGTCGAGCCGCCCGAACCGGGAGAGCCGGCGGAAGCCGCGGAAGCGCCCGAGGCGCCGCCCGTGCAAGTTCGGTAGACGGTTGGGTGTTGTTGAACGGAGGGGCGCCGGTCCGGCCCCTCCGTTTTTCGATTCCGCGAGTTATCGAGCGTTGGATGGATCGGGCCTACAGCCTTTCCTGCGACTCTCGTTCCGTTTCCTGGGCGTTGCCCAGGCTATTATCGGGCGGGCCGTTGGCCCTTTAATAACAACTAGTTAGCGCCAAAGGCGCGAGTCGATAATAGCCTAGGGCAACGCCCTAGGTAACCGGTTCGGCCGAGTGTTCACCCAGGGCTGTAGGCCCGACCTATCCGCGGTACCGGCCGTCGGGGCGAGATAAAGGCTGACTGGCATCATCCACCCTGCCCTGCGTTATCGTCGCCCCATGAGCGCGACCCCCTTCGGCCGGTCCTTCCTCTCCCATTGGCTGCTGGATCCTGAGATCACTTATCTGAACCACGGCACCGTCGGGGTCACCCCGCGGCGGGTGCTCGACTTCCAACAGAAGCTCCGCGACGAGATGGAGCGCCAACCAGCGCGCTTCGTCCTGCGGGAACTGTCGGAAGAGAGCGGATGCCACGACTTGCCGCAAACCCGCTTGCGGGCGGCAGCCGAGCAGGTCGCGGAATTTGTCGGCGCGGCCCCGACCGACCTGGTGTTCGTCCAGAACGCGACGACCGGCATCAACGCGGTCCTCCGGTCCTTCGACTTCCGCCCGGGCGACGAAATCCTGGTCGCGAACCTGGCCTACGGCGCGGTCGCGCGCACGGCCCAGTTCGTGGCGCGAGAGCGGGGCGCGGTGGTCCGTCCCATCGATCTGCCCTTTCCGCCACCCAACCCCGCCGCCATCGTGGACACGTACCTCCGCGCGGCCGGCCCGCGCACCCGACTCGCGGTGGTCGATGCGATCACCGCCGAGACCGCCCTGGTGCTCCCCGTCCGCGAAATCGCCGCCGCTCTCCGCGCCCGAGGCATCGCGGTTTTAGTGGACGCCGCCCACGCCCCGGGGGCGATTCCGGTGGACATCCCTTCCCTGGGGGTCGATTGGTACGTCGCAAACCTGCACAAATGGGCCATGGCGCCACGCGGCTGCGCCATCCTCTGGGCTGCCCCCGACCGGCAAGAGGGGCTGCGCCCGTCGGTCACCTCCTGGGGTTTCGAACAGGGCTTCCTCAAAGAGTTCGAGTGGATTCCGACCTTCGACCCGACCGCGTACCTCTCCGCTCCGGAGGGAATCGCCTTCCTCCGCGACCTCGGGGTCGAAGCCGTCCAGGGGTACAACCACGACCTCGCCTGGAAGGGCGGCCATCGCCTCGCCCAGCGCTGGGGCACGGAAGCGGATCTCACCACGCCCGAGGCCATGATCGGCACGATGATCTCGGTCCCGCTGCCTGAATCGCTAGGCACCACCCGAGCCGAGGCGGGCGCGCTCAAAGACGCCCTGCTCTACGAAGATCACATCGAGGTGAACCCCTTCGCCCTCGGGGGCCGTCTCTGGATTCGCATCGCCGCCCAGGTCTACAACGACCTGGAAGACTTCGACCGGCTCGGCACCGCGATCGACGCCCGGGCCTTAAAGCCCGCCGCCGCCGGAGTCCTCAGATAAGATCCCCCACGGAAGCGCTCGGGGGCTGGTGCCTCTTGCGGTCTTCAAAACCGTTGTCCCGCGCCGGTTCCGGCGTGGGGGGTGGGTTCGATTCCCATGCGCTTCCGCCAGTTGGGTCTATCACTTACGACAGCTTCTCGACTGCGCTGGAGAGGCGTGCTAGGTATCGGATCCGACTTCGGCTGCTCCCTCCAGCGCTGGTTGTTGGGCTGGCGCCTTCACCTGGGGCGCCTGATCGGCAGGAGCACAGAGCGGTTGCTCCGATGACGTCTGATTCGCTCCGAACCCCAAAGAACATCCCGAGCAGTCTAGGACGATGACGCTGCCGCAGCGACAGGCGTCCCACCAATCCGGGCAGACCGAATCACATTGCGGAAGCCAGGATGATGCTGCCGGCTGAGGGCTGAAGGTTAATGTGAGACCCATGAGCAGTAGGAGAAGGGTGGCTTTTCTCATTACTTCTCTCCTTTTAAGTGCCTTCCTCGTTTTGCAAACTGTCTTATGTTTACTCTATCTGTTTATATGGGTCAAGCCCTCGTCTGAACAGGCGGTTTTCGGGCTGCTTGGCCCATCGGATCGAGCAAGGACCGGCCGGCGGCGAGGTACTGGGCGACGCCACGATCCCTAATCCACACCTCTCTCCGATAGGATCTCCCTCGGAAACGCTCGAGGTCTGGTGCCCCCTGCGGTCTTCAAAACCGTTGTCCGGCGGCTGAGCCACCATCCACTTTCAGGAGGATCCTTCTCATGAAAAAGCTTTGGGTTTGCGTCTTCGGTCTTCTGAGCATCCTGGCTGTCGGCTCGACGCTCCACGCCGCGTCTCCGACTCCGTCCGCGACCGCACAGGCTGCGGTGGTGGATCTTGACAGTTTCCTGGCCACTCTCGCTCCAGCCGAGATGCCGCCGGCCGATTCGCCGTTTCTCGCGGCTTCCTGCACGCAGGTCCAGTGCGTGGCCAAGTGCGATTGCGGACCGGCGCCATGTGTTTCGGTCTGTCACAGCACGGTCGGCTGTCTCTGCCACTGCGAGATCCTGAATCCCCGCCGGAGGTGCTGATTCGCTGATCTCGTCCGCTGCCTCGCGGTTCGCCGCTGGCGTCACTCGCCCGCCTCGTCGGCGGGCGTTTATTTTCTGTGGAGGGTGTTGCCAGTTGGTCTATAGCACCACCCTGAACTCCCAAACCTCTTTGTCCTTGCCATCGCTCCAATTCCAGACGCCTACCGCGTCGCTCTCCTTGCCTTTGGCATCGACGGTGAAAACGTTGAGGTTCATATCAGTATTTCGTTGCAGTTGGAGTCCTCCATAACCCACGCCTGTCCACTTCCAGGTCGCCATATGACTATCGAGAAGTTCATCTTTCTTGAATAGCAGTTCCGGGGAAATCGATTGCAGATGCGCATTGTTCTGCGGAGCCGAAAGGACCATTTGCGAGGATTTGTTGAGGAGGGCGAATCCATGGTTGGTGCCCTTAATGACCTCGATCAGCGCCCAGAGCTGCGTGTCGAGTTGCGCACTTTGCTTGAGTAACGCTCGATTATTGGAATCATCCTCGTTATACGTCAAAGCCAAATCCGAAGCGCACCTCGGGAAAAGCTTGTAATAAAACATTTCTAGTCCTCCTTTAGTTTTCGGGCTTTGCCGCGAAAGCTGTCGACCCGCACTGAGGGCATCTCGGCTGGGGTGCCTGACGGAAGGGCAAAGGTCGTGCCGCGGAGCAGACGATCACTGAAATCATTGGATTCATTGCGGTTGTGTAATCTAAATGCCCCGCACGGTGCCGCTGGCGGATGGCACCATCGCCTGCCTGGCTCTATGGCTCCATTCGGCGAAGAGCTGCCAGATCTCGATGGCAGGTGCCGCAGATCGGAGGCAGGAGAGAACCGCTGGGTTTACGGCTTGCCGGGCCGCATCCAGGTAATCGCGAAACGGATCGTCTCTCTCCCTGATACTCGAAGGTCCCCGAGATCTTGAGGGTGTTTCCGCTCCATGGGAAGTCAGCGATGGCTGGCGGGGA
>DATMZU010000198.1:0-8541 GCA_035607435.1 Thermoanaerobaculia bacterium
CCGGTGTGCAGAAGGTCCTCGCGCTTCAAGTAGATCCGCCCGCCGCCGAGGTCGGAGGTCAGTCGTTCCGCGAACGTGAGCGGCGTCGGCCGGCCGGCGAAATTCGCGAGCAAATCGTCCAGCCGGCGCCGGAAGCGCCGATCCTTCCGCGCCCGGTCGTAGGCGCGGGAAAGCTCTTCGATCGGCGCCATCAAAGTCTCGGGGACAAACCGCCCACCGTAGCGGCCGAAGTAGCCTTCCGCATCGGGGTTTATGGGTTTGGGCTTACGGAACATGGGGTTCCTCGTAGGAAGCGATCTCAGAGAAGAGTCGAGAGAGGAGGTCGGGGTCTTTGACGCCCGGCGCGCGTTCGACGCGCGAGCAGACATCGAGGAGCGAGGCGCCGCTTTGGGCGAGCGCCGAGCGGACGTTGTCCGGACCGATGCCGCCCGCGACGAAGACCGGTCGGGGAGCAAGGCGGGAGATGAGCGGTGCGAGCGTGGAGTAATCCCAGGTGCGCCCGGTGCCGCCGAGGGGGGTATTCGGAGCCGCCGTCGGGGCGTCGAAGAGGAAGCCCCCGACTTGTTCGAATCGGTCGGCCTCGTCGGTCGCGCCGCGGAACGCTTTGATCGCACGTTCGGCGAACGGCGCGAGCGCCTCCGGAGTTTCGTCGCCGTGAAATTGGAGCAGATCGAGGCCGACGGCATCCGCGATGTCTTGGACCTCGGCGGACGGTGCGTTGACGAACACGCCGACCAGCACCGCGCGCCCCTCGACCGCGTCGGCGATCTCTCGCGCGAGTTCGACCGAGAGGAAACGCGGGCTGCCGGTATAGAAATTGAGCCCCAGATAGGCGGCGCCCAACTCCACGGCGAACCGGGCATCGTGAACGGTTGTGATGCCGCACACCTTCACCTGCGGTTTCATCATCCCAGCCGCCCCGCACCCGTCATCTCGGCGAGCAGCGCTCTCGGGTTCTCTCCCAGCAACAGCGACTCGCCCACCAGGAAGGCATCGAACCCGGCGTCCATCAACAGCGCCACGTCCGCGCCGCGGCGGATACCGCTCTCCGCCACTTTGATCGCACCAAACGGCAGCAGCGGCAGGAGCGTCATCGACCGTTCGAGCGACACGTTGAACGTGCGGAGATCGCGGTTGTTGACGCCGACGATCTCCCAGCCTTCTTCGGCCATGGCGACTTTCGCGAGGTCGTCCGGATCGGTCGTTTCGACCAGCGGCACGAGCCCTAAGCCGCGCGCCTGTCCCGCGTAATCTTCCAGCTCCGTGGCGGAAAGGAGAGCCGCGATCAGCAGCACGGCGGAGGCTCCGGCGTCGCGGGCATAGACCAGCTGGACGGAATCGACGATGAAATCCTTGGCGATCGCCGGCAGCCCCGAAGCCTCGCGGCAAGCCGTGAGCAGCTCGTACGAGCCAAAGAAATGATCGGGCTCGACGACGACCGACAGGCAGGCGGCGCCACGCTCGGCATAAAGCCGCGCCTGCTCGATCGGATCGAATCGATCGCCGACGAAGCCCAGCCGCGGCGAGCCGCGCTTGATCTCGGCGATAATTCCGGGCGCGCCTTGGCGTTTCCGGTGAGCCAGCGCGGCGAGGAATTCGTTGTCGGAGATCGTACGCAGAAGCCCCTGCGGGAGATCCGCGGCGGTGCCGAGCGTGCCGTCTGAGGCAAGGCGTCGTTTCCGTTGCTCGACGATTCTTTGGAGGACGTCCGGCGCGCTCACAGCCCTCACCCCCGGCCCCTCTCCCAAAGGGAGAGGGGAGAAAAACAAGGCGTTTCGGCAGTTCCCCCCTCTCCCTTTGGGAGAGGGGCCGGGGGTGAGGGCTGATGCGCGCTCATGCCTGGAACCTGCACAGCTCGTCGAGCTTGCTCGCCGCGGCTCCGGAGCCGAGAGCTTCGCGCGCGAGCGCGGCGCCTGCCGCCAGATCCTCCGCGAGACCGCCCACCCAGATCGCGGCTCCGGCGTTGGCGATCACGATGTCGGCGATCGGCCCGGATTCTCCGGCGAGCAGCCGTCTCATCGCGGTGGCGTTTTCCTCCGGGCCGCCGCCGGCCAGATCGGCGAGGGTGGCGCGGGCGAGCCCCAGATCCTCGGGTTCGAGGGTGAAGGTGCGCACCGTGCCGTTCTTCACTTCGGCGATCCTCGTCGTGCCCGTGGTCGAGATCTCGTCCAGCCCGTCGTCCCCGTGGACGACCAACGCGTGCTCCGCCCCCAGTTCGGCGAGCACGTGGCCGATCCGCTCGACCAGATGGGCGGCGTAAACCCCCATCAGCTGGCGCCGTGCGCCCGCCGGGTTGGTGAGCGGCCCGAGCACGTTGAAAACGGTTCGTAGCGCCAGCTCGCGGCGAACCGGCATCACTTCGCGCATCGCCGGATGGAGCACGGGCGCGAACAGGAACGCGATGCCGATCTCGTCGAGCGCGCGCCCCGCGACCTCCGGCGTGACGTCGATCTTCACGCCGAGCGCGGCGAGCACGTCGGCGCTGCCCGATTTGCTCGACACCGACCGGTTGCCGTGCTTGGCGACCGGCACGCCCGCCGCCGCCGCGACCAATGCCGCGGCGGTCGAGATGTTGAACGTGCCGCGGCCGTCTCCTCCGGTGCCGCAGGTGTCCACCACCGAGGTGCGCGAATGGGGAATCCGCACCGCGCGGCGCCGCATCGCGGAGGCTGCCCCCGCGATCTCGCCCGGCTCTTCGCCTTTCATCCGCAGGGCGATCAGCAGCGCGGCTTTGACCGGCTCGGACAGCTCGCCGTCCATCAGGCGGCCGAACAGCTCTTCGGTCTCGTCCCGCGTCAGGTGGCCGCCGCCGACCAGCCGTTCGAGGGCATGTTTCGCTTCGAAGGGGGATTCGCTCATCGCGCGGCTCCGGAGGTTGTGGCGGAGGTCATAGCGAGGAAGTTTTCCATCAATCGCGGCCCGGAGGTCGTGAGCACCGATTCCGGATGGAACTGCACGCCCCAGTAGGGCAGCTCGCGGTGGCGCAGGCCCATGAGCGTGCCGTCGTCGGTCGTCCAGGCGATCGGTTTCAGCTCCTCCCCCAACGTGTCTTCGCGGACGCAGAGGCTGTGGTAGCGGGTCGCCTCGAACGGATCGTCGAGGCCGGCGAACACCCCTTGGCCACCGTGGCGCACGGGCGACGTCTTGCCGTGCATCAGGCGTGGCGCCCGCTCGACGGTGGCGCCGAACGCCACCCCCATCGCTTGATGGCCGAGACAGACGCCGAGGATCGGCACGGCGCTCCGCGTCCGGAGCAGTTCGAGGCAGACCCCCGCCTCTTCCGGCCGCCCGGGGCCGGGCGACAGGACAATCCCCGCGGGTTTCCGCGCGAGCAGCGAGGCGACCGACTCGGCGTCGTTTCGCACCACGGCGACCTCGGTGCCGGCCGCCGCGATCATCTGCACCAGGTTCCAGGTGAAGGAGTCGTAGTTGTCGATCATCAGGATCACGGCCGATGCTCCAGGCGCTCCGCCAAGGGTTGTTCTAGGCGCTCTGCGAGCGCTACCGCCGCCAGCAGGCCGGCCGCCTTGTTCTCGGTCTCGCGCTGCTCGGAGGCGGGATCGGAATCGGCGACGATGCCCGCGCCCGCGGTGACCGTGGTCTCGCCTCCCGCCACCACCAGGGTGCGGATCGCGATGCAGGTGTCGAGATCGCCCGAGAACGAGAAATAGCCGACCGCCCCGGCGTACGGGCCGCGCGATTCCGGTTCGAGCGAATCGATGATCTCCATCGCGCGGATCTTCGGCGCGCCCGAGACCGTGCCGGCGGGGAAACAGGCGAGCAGCGCGTCGAGCGCGTCGTGCTCCGCCGCCAGCTCCGCCTCGACCGAAGAGACCAGGTGCATGACATGACTGTAGCGCTCGACGAGCATGAATTCCGGCACCCGCACGCTCCCCGGGGTTGCTACTCTGCCGAGGTCGTTGCGGCCGAGATCGACCAGCATCAAATGCTCGGCGCGCTCCTTGGGGTCGGCCGCCAGCTCCTCAGCGAATCTCTGGTCGATCTCCGGATCGGCGCTCCGCGGGCGGGTCCCCGCGATCGGCCGGGTCTCGATCCGGCGGCCGGTCTTCCTCACCAGCATCTCCGGGCTCGCCCCGACCAGCGCCAGCTCCGGCATTTCGAGCAGCACCATGTAGGGGCTCGGGTTCACCCGTCGCAACGCCCGGTAGAGCGCGATCGGCGCGATCGCCCGGCGGATGCCGAACCGCCGCGCGAGCACCGCCTGAAAGATGTCGCCCGCCGCGATGTGCTCCTTGGCGATCTCGACCGCGCGCCGGTACGCCGCGCCGTCCAGGCTCGCGCTGTCGGAATAGGGGGAGAACGCCTCGGGCGTCAGTTTCTGGTGCGCTGCCAGAGGCGGTATCGCCACCGCGCCGCTGCCGCCCTTCGCCGTCAGCAGCTTCTCAAGCCGGTCGAGCTGGGCTTCGGCCTCCTCGGCGCTCACCTCTCCCTCGATTTCGTTCGCAATCGCGAGCAGCCGCTGGTAGGCATGATCGAACGCGAGCACCGCATCGAAGCGGCCGAAGATCGCGACGGGCAGCCCGGCAATCGGCTCCGGAGGCCGATTCGGCAGCCTTTCCACCAGGCGAATCAGATCGTAACCAAACGAGCCGACGAACCCGCCGGTAAACGGCACCGCGCCCATCTCGCCGGGGATCTCCGCCGAGATTCGCGACAACTCGGAGCGCAGCGCTTCGAGCGGCGGACCCGGGCGGTCCGAGCGCACGCCCTCGCGCTCGATCTCCAGGCGGTCCTCATACAGCCGCAGGATCTCGCGCGGCCCGGCGCCCAGGAAGCTGTAGCGCGATACCCGCTCGCCGCCGGTGACGCTCTCCAACAGAAAGCGGACGGGCGAGACCGCCGCCAGCCGCCGATACGCCCCGAGGGGAGTCAGTTCGTCGGCGAGCAGCTCGCGGACGTGCGGGATGGCTCTCTTCTTCGCTTCGCTCTGTGCCTCACTTGCCGGCATGACGCCTCCCCAACTCAGCCGCTACCTCGGCGGGATCGACACCGCACGCTTCGAGCAGGACCAGCAGATGGTAGAGCAGGTCGGCCGATTCCTCGGTCAACCGTTTGCGCCGATCGGGATCGCCCGGGTTCGCGCCGAGGAGAACGCCCGCGAGCGCCGCCTCCACCCCCTCTTCGCCGACCTTCTGGGCGATTCGCTCGATCCCCTCTTCGAGCAGCCGCGCGGTGTAGCTCGTCTCTGCGCCAGCGCCACGGCGCGCCGCGATCACCGCCGAAAGCCAACCCAGCTCCAGCCGCGCAGGATCGCGGTCACCGGGGGGATTCTCGAAGCAAGTGCGCGCGCCCGTGTGGCAGGTCGGGCCGTGGGCACACACCCGGGCGAGCAGGGCATCGCCATCGCAATCGACGCGTAGATCGACCAGATCGAGCCCGTTGCCCGAGGTCTCTCCCTTGCGCCACAGACTCTGCCGCGAGCGGCTCCAGAACCAGACCTGGCCGGTCGCCACCGTCCGTTCGAGCGCCTCGCGATTCGCCCAGGCGAGCATGCGCACCGCCCCCGATTCGACCTCTTGGACGATCACCGGCACCAGACCGTCGGGTCCGAAACGGACTTGGTCGAGATTGAGGGCCGCCGTCATACGTTCTCCTCCAGCCGCATCGGAAACCCCCGTGCCGCCAACTCCCGTTTGACCGCCGCCACCGTCCAATCCCCCTGGTGGAAGATCGAAGCCGCGAGCACCGCGGCGGCCCCCGCGGCGAGCGCTTCGGCCAGATGCTGCGGCGTGCCCGCCCCCCCCGAGGCGATGACCGGCACGTTGACTGAAGCAGTCGCCGCCGCGAGCAGCGGCAGATCGTAGCCGTCTCGCGTGCCGTCGGAGTCGATGCTCGTGAGCAGGATCTCGCCCACCCCCCGCTCCGCCGCTTCGCGGATCCAACCGAGCGCGTCTTTGCCCGTACCCGTTCGGCCGCCGTGGGTCACTACTTCCCAAGTGCTTCCCGGCCGCCGTTTCGCGTCCACCGAGAGCACGACGCACTGGCTGCCGAACTGCGCGGCCAGCTCGGAGAGCAGCTCCGGCCGCTCTACCGCCGCGGAGTTGACCGCGAATTTGTCCGCCCCGGCGCGCAGCAGGCGCCGGCCGTCGTCCACCCCGCGCACTCCCCCGCCGACGGTAAGCGGAACGAACGCCCGCTCCGCCGTCCGCCGCACCCAATCGAGATCGGTATCGCGAGCTTCCGGAGCCGCAGTGATGTCCAGGAACACGATCTCGTCCGCCCCCTCGGCCGCATAGCGTGCCGCCGACTCGGCCGGATCGCCCTGGTCGATCAGGTTCTCGAAGCGGACGCCTTTGACCACCCGGCCGGCGCGCACGTCGAGACACGGGATCACGCGGCGGGCGAGGCCGGAGGGGAGGGTCGGTGGGGTCACGGCTCTCCCTCCGGAGAGCGCCGCTTTCCCTGGGGGCGCCGAGCTCCAGCTCGGCTGCTTTGGCGATCTCGCCGCTTCGAGTGCCGAGCTGGAGCTCGGCGCCCCCAGGAGAACAACCTCATGCGAACGGCTCCCCATGGGCGACCGCCAACGCTTCTTCGAGCGTGAACGCGCCGGAGTAGAGCGCCTGGCCGACGATCGCGCCCGCGATCTCGGGGTAGACCCGCGCCGCGGCGAGATCGTCGAGCGACGAGACTCCTCCTGAGAGGAGCGCGGGAAGGCCAGAAGCGCGCGCGACGCGCCGCGCGAGCGCCAGATTCGGCCCGCCCATCATGCCGTCGCGATCGACATCCGTCACCAACACCGCGGGGCAGGAGCAACCGACGAGCGCCGCCGCAAGATCCGCGAGAGAACGCGTCGCCCCCTCGGTCCAGCCGGAGATGCGCACCTCGCCGCTCCTCCCCGAAAGATCGAGCGCAGGCACCAGCCGGCCCGGATGCGCGGCGGCGATCTCCATGAAGAGATCGGAATCGCGTGCGACGAGGGAGCCCACCACCACCCGCTCCGCTCCGAACGCGAGAGCCGCCTCGATCGAACCCCGATCGCGCAGCCCGCCGCCCAATTGGATGTCTACGCCTCGATTCATCATCCGTTCGATCAGACCCCGCTGCGGCGCCTCTCCCAACGCGGCATCCAGATCGACGACATGGACGAGCGCAACCCCCGCCGCGGCGAACCGGTCGAGCAGGGCGACCGGATCGTCCCCGACGGTAGTCCGCCGCGAGTCGTCCCCCTGGCGCAAACGGACGGCCCGGCCTTGGCGCAAATCGATCGCGGGCAGCAGCTCCATCACGCCTCCCCTGTCCCAAGCGCCAGAAAGTTCTCCAAGATCTTCAACCCCGTCGGCCCGCTCCGTTCCGGATGGAACTGGCAGCCAAGCACCCGGCCGCGACCGGCGACCGAAGTGAAACTCCGGCCGTGGAGGGTGCGCGCGAGCGTCACCTCGTCGGCTCCCTCGGGGGCGAAGCTGTGAACGAAATAGACCCAAGGATCGGGAGGCAGCCCCGAGAGCAGAGGGTGAGGAGCCAGATCGTTTAGCCGGTTCCAACCGATGTGCGGCAGCGGCACCCCGTCGGGCAGACGAACGATCCGCCCGGGGAACAGGCCCAAGCCGTCCGTGGTGCCGAACTCCTCGCTCGCCTCGAACAAAAGCTGGAAACCGACGCAGATGCCGAGCAGCCAGGCGCCCTCTTCCAATGCGGCGCGCAACGCCGTTTCGATTCTCCCGCGGAGCGCTTCGCGCGTCGGTCCGAAGGCGCCCACCCCCGGCAGAATCAGCCGGCGCGACGCGGCAATCACCCCAGGGTCCGCGGTCACCTCGGCGGTACCCCCCACACGCTCGATCGCGCGCGCGACGTTGCCGAGGTTGCCGACCCCGAGATCGACGATCACCGTCGAATCAGGGCTCATGCGGACAAAGTTCCTTTGGTGCTCGGCACTTCGAAAGAACCCGCGCGGATCGCTACCGCCTGGCGTAGCGCCAGGGCCGCCGCCTTGAACGCCGCCTCCGCCGCGTGGTGGCCGTTGCGGGCCGAAAGCACGTCGAGATGAAGCGTCAGCCGTCCCCGGTCGGCGAGCGCGGCGAAGAAGTCGGCGACCAACGAGAGCGGAAACTCCGCGGTCACCCAAACGTCCTCTAGCTCCCGCGGTACGCTCCAATGAAACGACCCGCGGCCGGAAAGATCGACCACCGCGCGAGCCAAAGCCTCATCCAGAGGAGCGTACGCGTGGGCGAAGCGCACGAGCCCCCGCCGATCGCCCAATGCCGAAGCGATCGCCTCGCCCATGGCGATCCCCACGTCTTCGACCGTATGGTGAAGATCGACCTGCGTGTCGCCCGCGGCTTCGAGATCGATCCCCAATCCCCCATGGGTGCAGAGCGCCTCCAGCATGTGCCCGAAGAACCCGTTCGGAACCAAGATCCGTCGAGCCCCGCCATCGAGCGAGAGGGAGAGCCAAATCTGGGTTTCTCGGGTCGAGCGGGAGACGATGCCTTTCCTGGGCTCGCCAGGCTCCAGCCTGGCGCCTTTGGATTCGATCGACCGAGCCTCTGCCTCGCCGCGACCAGAGCCAGGCTGGAGCCTGGC
>DATMZU010000210.1:0-17894 GCA_035607435.1 Thermoanaerobaculia bacterium
TGGCGAACCATGGAGTCCGTTGGACCACGCTCCTCTCCGTCACGCTGGCCGGTCTCCTGTGGGCCGGCGTGTTCATCGTCTGGCGAAACCTCTGGGTCGTCGCGGTCCATCACTGCTGCTGGAACGCCACGATCTTCCTGATCGGTCTGCCCCTCTCCGGCGAGAACTGGCGGCCGCAGGCGCCGTGGCTGACCACAACCCACGGCTCCGACCTCTGGACCGGCGGGGCCTTCGGGCCGGAGGATTCGCTGGTCAACATCGTCGTCAGCATCGCGATGTGCGCGGCGATATGACGCCTCGCGCAGCGAAGAAACCAGGTGTCGGCGGCTCCCCAGTTGCAACCCAGTGCAGAACGACTGGCGCCGGCGGCGGAGGTTTGACCGACAGCACCCCGGGTGAAGGTGTCGCGACCTGGCTAGACGTCTCCAACTCCGGCACACGCCCTAGTGGACGAGCTCACGCGCCTTCGCGCAGCGCCTGCTCACGAAACGGGGCGACGAACTCCCGCAAGTCCGTGGCGAACACTTCCGGCTCTTCCCAGGCGGCAAAGTGCCCGCCTTTGGGCTTCTCGGTCCAGCGAACGACGTTGTAGACGCGCTCCGCCCAGGCCCGGGGCGCCATCGGCGCCTCTTTCGCCAGATGGAGGACGCCGCAGGGGACCGCGATCCGTTCGTCTTTCTGAAACGCGAGCGGCGCTCTCAGCATCTCCAGATACAGGCGGCAGGAAGACGCGATCGTCTCGGTGAACCAGTAGAGGCTCACGTGCGTGAGCAGCTCGTCGCGGCTGAAGCGCTTCTCGACCACGCCGTCGCAATCGGACCAGTCGCGATATTTGTCGATCAGCCATGCCGCGAGGCCCACGGGCGAATCGTTGAGCGAAAAGCCCAGGGTCTGCGGCTGGGTCGCCTGCACGTGCCAGTAGCCGCCCTTCTCGTCGTACCAGGTCTGCTTCTTCTCCTGGAAGGAGATCTCTTCGGGCCGCAGCGGCGCTGTCGCCTCATCGACCCACGGCCGGTACAGGCCGGGAATGTAGTTCAGGTGCAGCGCGAGAACGGACTCCGGGTGCTTCCACGCCATCACCGACGAAACGTTCGCACCGATGTCGCCCCCCTGTGCGACGAAGCGGCGATATCCCAGCCCGTGCATCAACTCGACCCAAAGCTCGGCCGTGCGGAACGAATTCATGCCCGGCGCGGACGGCCGCTCCGACAAGCCGAATCCCGGCAAAGAGGGAATGACGACGTGAAACGGGTCCGTCGCGCTCTCCGCGAGCAGGGGTGCCACCTTCAACAGCTCCAGGAACGATCCCGGCCACCCATGCGTAATGACCAGCGGCACGGCGTTCGGGTGCTTGCTGCGAAAATGCAGATAGTGGATCCGGAATCCGTCGATCGTGGCGACGAAGTGGGGGTACTCGTTCAGCGCGCGCTGCTCGGCCCGCCAGTCGTACTGGTGCAACCAGTCGTCGGCAAGAGACCGCATCCAGTCGAGGTCGAGCCCGTACGTCCACCCCGAGTCGATCACCGCATCCGGCCAGCGAGTGTGACGCAAGCGCCGGTGGAGGTCGTCGATCGCCTCATCCGGCACTGAGATCGTGAAGGGTTGTTCGGTCATGTCCGTTGCTCCTAACCGGCGCCCATCAGAGCGAGCGGATACATGCTATCCGAGAGCATAGAGAAGGAGGCCGATGTGGCTCTGGCGGTCGATCACGCCCGGCCGCTACCTTGAAATTTGGGAGTCGCGGTCCCAAATTTCAGGGTGATTTGAGTAGCCCCTGCCCCCTGAGACCCGGCTCCGCCGTACCGACGGGAGTAGAATCATGGAAGGGAGGAACCCATGAAGAAGAGCGCGAAGGTGCAGGAGCCGGTGCGGGAAGTACCGACCAAAGCCGCGGTAGGCGGCGGCGAAACCCAGAGCACCGGCGGCGACGATCCCTCGGAACCAGGGCGGTCCGGCTACACGTCGTCGGGACAGTGAAGTGAGTCCCTGGCGGGTGGGGACGATAGCGCCCAGTCCCAGCGCATGGCCCAGAACACCAGTGATCTGAGCCAAAACAGTGGTGTTCCCGGCCAGCTCACTGGTGATCTGGGCTAGACCAGTGGTGATCTGGGCCAGGCCAGTGGTGATCTGAGCCAGGACAGTGGTGATCTGGGCCAGAACAGTGGTGGTCTGGGCCTGTCGGTGCCCCACAACTCTTTCATTTTGAAGAGTTACCAGCGCAGTCAAGCTCTGTTTTCCGAGAAATTCAAGCTGTAACACGGCCGGTCGCTTCGCCCTCTTTGCGACCAGGTGCCCTCTGAGTAGGTTCTGCGCTGGGCTGCCGAGCCCCCTGTTTGCGCAGCCCCCAGAGACCGATTAGCCCCAGATCAGACAGGTAGCCATCCTTACGACATAAGAGACGTTATGTCATGTGGGGGGTTGAAGTTTCAGTCACGCGAAGGTGACACCTTGCGCGCGGCCCGCAGGTCGTATCTGAGTAGCTGGTTGAACCGAACCGTGAAAGGAGGAGAAATGAATCGGATGAAATGCCTTTTCTCCGTTGGCTGCGGGGGTTCCGGGATTCCCCCTTATCACATCCGGGCGCCCCATTCCACCGCAAAAACGGCGCATCTCCTACACCGGATTACGGGTGGCGCCGAAATTTCTTGTGCGAAATGCTCACAGTGCGAGTCCCCTTTTGGGGTCCGAACCTTACTTACTTCGTAGCCAGGAGCGATATTGCTTCTGGCTCTCGTAAAGGAGCCGGGAATGCACGGATCAGGTGTGCCGTCAGATTCCAGATGCCCAGTCTGTGGCGGAGAAGCTGTACAGCGAGGTAGCCCTAAGGCCGAAAGGAGAGAGTGGCGGGAGGTTCTCCGAAAAATGCTTGTACCGATCGCGTGGTTTCTCGCAAAGGTCGCCGCGGATCAGTGGAAGCACCGGATAGGCCTGTAGTCCCGCCACTCTCGGTGGAAGGGGGCATCGTAGCAGCGATGTTTCCCTTCCACCCACCCCGTTAAGTGTGTTCTGGGGCGCGAAAGAGGGACGAAGTTGGTCAGGATCATCCCCGGGGGAGGCCCTTGGCTTACGGCCGGAGGACGATCTCGACGGGCGCGAGGAGGGGCACGAAGCGCGGCGGACCGCTCGGGGGAGAACGCTTCTCGGGGGGAGTTCTCGACGTTGCGGGGCTCCGTCCGCCTGGGCGATCGACACCCGCACTACCCTTGAAGAATGCCGCTGGGCCTTCGGCCGGATCGCGATCTCGACGGCGCGAGGGGGTCATGGAGGAGCGGGCCGCTTGGGGGAGAGCTGAGGCGGGGGAGTTCTCAACCTCCGGCCTCCTAACGATCGAGCGGCCCGCCACCCTTCGCGCCTCTCCTCACGCCCCGGTGAGATCGCGCCTGTCGAGATGCCCAAAGCCCAGCGCCTGCTTTTCAGCCGATGGGAATCGTTAGAACACCCCCGGCCTTGATGTTGGTCTTGACGTTCATGGCTTTCACCTCCTTTCGTGCCACAAGGGCCGCCCAGGTCACGATGCCTGCCAAGGACGTGGCATCACTTGAGATCGACCGCCAGGCAAATTAGTTCCCTTTCTCCTCGGGAGGAGTTCCTCACGCGGAGGAACGGTAGGGGGCGGGAAGCCCCCCCGGGTTTCTGCCGGGGGGCTGTAGCCGGCCAGAGCCTACGGTGGGCCGAGGGGCTCGTCCACGCAGAAATGGCAGGGATTTGCCGCTGCATCGAGTGGCGACGGTGCCGTAGTCCTCGGCGATGGGTGACACCGGCTCCCCTTGACGTCAGTGTGGATAGTGGGGGCTGCAACCCTCCACCACCAAATAGGGTTGGGCTTTAGCAGGTCATCGACTCGTCCATTGGAAAGCAAATCGAGCCCTCAGGGCCGCAGGAATGAGTGTTCCACGGAAACGCTCCGCCAGCTCCTGTTAATTGCCTGGTAATTAGCGACGAAACCGTCTCCCTTGAAAGCGCGAGCTTCTTCTTCTTCTTCATGGTGGTCTCCTTGGATATAGCACCAGGGATCGGCCCCGGCCGAAGTATTCTAGCTCCCATTGAATCGCTGGTAGACCCTTCCGCTTTTTAAAAGCGCTCCGAAACGGATCGAGGGAGCAGCTCTCTCTCGGGACGCGACGTACCCCCCACCGCCCCGCCGACCTACGGCACCAACTCTGAGAGTTAGGGGCACCACCGGATGGCTCCGCCCGCCCGCGATTTGGGTGCGCGGCAGTTGCTCTGCGTCCTCGCACCAAGACCCCCCAGAAAAGAATCTTCGCCGGCCTCTCGATTTCGCAGACGCCCCTCCTTTAGGGTTCGTCGTGTGAGGAGAACGACGGTCGCCCACGTCCTTCGGACACTCGCCGCGCAGCTTGACTGACGGCACTTTCGGGCGGTTCCGCAACCTCATTGGTAGGGCTGTACCCGCTCGGCCGGAATTTCCCGTCCGGGCAATTTCAAGGAGGTGCTCGTCATGAGCTCCCATGTTTCACCCGTGTCCACTCAGCCCCTGACCTCCACCCCGACCCGCCTCAAGGCGGAGCGGATCCAGCTTCGGCAGATGCCGGGCTGGAATCTTTCCAACAACCGACGGCAGCTGCGGCGCTCGTTCCGCTTCTCGACCCAGAAGGCGGCGATCGCGTTTCTGCAGCTCGCGCTCGCTACCGCCGAAAGCAATCCCGGCTGCCGCCGGGGGCCGACGTTCGTGCTTCGCGGCGAGGTGGTCACGGTGACCTTCTCGGCCCGGGGCCGGTCGGTCACTCGGGCGGAGCTCGATCTCGCGAAGTCCGTCAGCCTTTCGGCTTGAGTCGCAGGAAACGACCCACGCAGCACCCTAACCGCCGGACCGCATTTCGCGGCCGGCAATGAAAGAAAGGAGAAACGTCATGCCTGACAACTCGTTTGCCGCCAAGATCAACACCTGGCAGATCACCGTCCAGAACATCCAGGAGGTGCTGCCCGACATCCCCGGGGTCGATCCGCCTTTTTCCGACCTCCGGCAGAAAGTCACCGAGCTGCGCATCGCTCACGACACCGTCCAGATGCTCTCCGGCAAGCTGCGCGAGGCGGTGGTCGCGCGCCGCAAGCTGGATGGGGACACCCGGCGCTCGGCGCGTCGCCTCGCGGCGGTCGCCCGCGGCCATCTCGGCTTCGACAATCCGGTCCTGGAGACCTTCAAAGTCCGCTCGGAGGGCAACCGGAACCGGAAGTCGACGGCACTCCCGAAGCCTGAGGTGAAAGCCGCCGCCTAGCGAATTCAGGGTAGTACGTGCCGTGCGAGGGTCTTCCGGGGACCGTTCGTACGACCGGTAGGACATACCGAAGGACGCAGCAAAGGTTGGGGGTGCACCCCCAGCACTTCGACAGTTCCGCTAAGTCCCTATTCAAACGGAATTCGTGGCAAAACTCCGAGGACAGGAGAGGCGAGAATGTCTAAATTCACTCAGCGACATGTAAAATCAGTCAAAACATGGTAAAATATGTCACCGAAGAGCGAGCGATGCATGCCATGAAAATCATGACATGGAGGAGTCGTCGATGTGCATGAATTCACGACGAAATTGCTGCGAGTCGGATCTATGAGCCGATCCAATATGCGGCAGCACCGCAAACTGTTCAAGGCCAGTCTGGGCCACTGCGACACGATCTCGCGCGCTCTGGATTCCGCCTATCGAGCCAGCCAGCGAGTGCCCGGCATGCGGCAGCACCGCAAGTTGTTCTTGGCGGCCGATCAGGCGCTCCAAGGTCTCGGTGACTCCGTCTCCGTCTTTGTTGAGGTTCTCGATGAGATCGAGTGGAACCTGGACCTTGTCGAGACCTTCTGCAAAAAGCTGGAAGGCGCCGGGTTCTCCGTTCGCTTCTACCTGGAAGATGGGGAGAGGAAAGTCACCTTGAAGCTCAGGTCCAAGCCTGGGGATGAGGTCGAACCGTTCCCCGAGCAGGAATCTTAGGGAGGCCCAGAACGATAGGTGCCTTTGCCGAACCGGTCAGTCCTTCTGAATCGCCCGATACTTATCCCGCGCGGCCAGGGCGAAACGAAACGCCGCCTCGGTCTGCGTCGCATACTCCAGCGCCAGGACACAGCGCTCCAGCCCGAGTCCGGCGGCTTCCAGCAGAGCGGCCAACGTTTCCGGATCTTCCTGGCCGATCGCCTGAAGCCGCTCCTGCACGGGAAGGAATCGAGTCGCCTCTTGCCGCAGCTGGGCATACGCCTCCTCGCGCGCCGCGCTGCTGGCTTCGAAGAAGATTTCCGCCTGCGGTTTGCCGGAGCGCCCGTCGCGATCCACGGCACGGCGAGCCCCCTTCTCGCGTTCGGCCCGCACCGCGCGCTTGAGGACGGTCGCCGGAACTTCGAAGAGAGCCGCGACGTGGAGGATCGTCCGGCAATGCGCTTCCAACGCCTGCTTGTTGGCGGCGGTCGGCACGATCTCCTCGCAGCAGGCCCGACGCTCCTCGGACGCCGGGAGCCAAATGCCGTCCTGCCACTCCCCCTCGGGGCTCGCCTGGCGCAGCTCCCGAGCGAGAAACGTCTCCACCGCAAGGGCGAGACGATCCTCACTTTCGGGTATAGGGGCCGTTGCGCCAGACTCTCCGGAGCTACTTTTTTCTCGGAGGGGTGTTGAGGACTTGACCATGAGAGGGCCCTCTTTCAAATGTCCATTCTCTACAGAGTAAAACTAACATATTCCCCAGGAAGCGCAAAATTTTGCGCCAGCCTACACTCTGACAGGTGTCGGATAAAGAGCGAACCGTGACATGGTAATGTCACATACTAGATTCTGGCGGCGCGGGCAGGAGAATCTTGTAGGGGGAACCCATTCCTCCCCCTTCTCTTAGGGACCCGGAGTACTCCGGGTCATTCGTACCGTTTGGACTGTCGATTTCCTCTGTGCAACCAGTAGTCGGCCATCGACCGCATCCAGTCGAGGTCGAGCCCGTACGCCGATCGGAGCTCTAAGGTTACTTCGCGTGAGACGCAATGCTCCGTCCTCGTTTTCCGGGGAGAGCGCTGCCCCCCTGACGGGTGCTCTAGGCCCAACCCTCGGGTGATCTGGCCAACAGGGGTTCCCTTCCTAAACGACCCGGAGTATTCCGGGTCTTTTGTACCGAGGAAGACCTCTTCAGGGGGCTCTCTTGCTTTAAGGCCTACGCTTATGGCGTCTCATTTTTACGGAGGAACGATGTATTCGAGAGCGCTTGGCATTTTCTGCGTTTCAGTCTTTCTCGCCTCCTGGCCCGCTCGCAGCCAGGATGTCGAAATCTTCGCGCCGGAGGTGGTAGCGCCGGTCGAGGCGCTGCCCGAGGTGGACTACCCCGATCCGCTCCCGGGCGAATCCATGGCCGAAGAAATGCCGGAACCCTTCGCCTTGACACCCGAGGAACTGACCAAAGCACAGGAGGCGGCACTCGCCGATCCCAACGCCGAGCCGCCCGACGAGGTGCTCGTGCTTGCGCCCCGCTCCGGCTCGGCCACGCCCGCGGTGAGCTTTCCGGGGCTTGATTACGTGGCCGGCGGGCAAAAGACGCCCCCGGACGTGGGAGTCGCTCGCAGTACCGACCGAGTGTTGGAAGCGGTCAATGCCGCGCTGCGGCTGTTCGATACGAACGGCACGATCCGCGTGACAAAGACCACCGCGTCCTTCTTCGGCCTCCCGGAGTCTCCGGGAGTTTTCGACCCCAAGGCCTTCTACGACCGGAACTCCCAGCGCTTCTTTCTCGTCGTGCTGGAAAGCATCACCAACGGTGACCCGCAACGATTGTTTCTCGCGGTCTCGCGGAACCCAAACCCGACCGGTCTGGACGCCGCTCAATGGTGTCGGTACTCCATGGAGGCCCGGACCGACATCACCACGGCCAACAAGACCTTTGCCGATTACCCCAGCGTGGGGGTGGGTCGAGACGTGGTGATGGTGACGACGAACCAATTCGTCGTCGCACCTCCCAACCAGTCTCTCGGATATCCGATCCTTCGCCTTTTTGCCAAAGCGTCGCTGACGAATAATGCGACCGGGTCATGTCCCAGCCTGCCCGCGTCGTCAATCTTTCGGCCGCTCGCTCTCGCCAGTTTCTCGACCGCGAACGCGCAGACCTTGCAACCGGTTCAACACTACACCCTTCCTAGTGCAACGGGCGGTACCTCCGGTTACCTGATCAGCGGCAAGGCGTCGCCCTCGAAAGGCTACCGAGTCTGGAGAGTTCGCGATGGAGCCACGGCCGCGCCGCGCCTAGAATTCACCGAAGTCCTCGGCTTGCGGATGTACACCAAAGCGCCGAACGCGACACAACCGGCAGGCATCGCTCTCGATACCGGCGATACAAGAATTCTGCAAGCCGCGGGAGTCGGCGATTCGATTTGGGCGGTTCAAACCACCGGATGCCAGATTTCGACAGGGAACAACGAAGCTTGTTTCCGCGTCCTCCGGTTCAACGCCTCGCCGACGACCAGTGGATTCTTAGCCCCCATTGCCGAGCAGGCCACCGCCGGCTTGTCGGCGGACAACTTCCTCTGGATGCCCTCGATCGCTGCCACCAACTCCGGCCGCATCGGACTTGCGCTGCACATGGCTTCCGCCGCCTTACCGCACGGGGCGGGTTGGCTCACGAAGATCTCCGGGACGTCTGCTTTTTCTTCCCTAAACGTCTTGCGGGCAGGCACTTGCTCGCGGGGCGGAAGCGGCTTTCGGTCCGGTGACTTTTCCGGGGCGCAGGCCGATCCGGATGGCACGAGCCTCTGGTTGGCAGGGGAGAACTTCGGAACGGTTGGCACGAGCTGCAACTGGCAAACCGGCATCATCAAGGTCGTACCGTAGAATAGCGGTTCCTGGAGGTGCTGAAGGATGAAAACAATTGCCGCCTACGCCCTAGCCGGACTGACTCTTTGGCTCCCTTCCGCGGTCTTGGCCCAAGACCCTGAGAGCTACTTGATCCGACGCACCACCCATGTCGATGACGAGTTGACCGACTTCAAGGTCGATCTCGACTACATGATTTTCCGAGATGGCCTGGTGGTTGGCGTACAGCGGCAACCGAACGCGACGTTCTTGGTGCGCGCCCGCGGGACCCAAGAAGCCGTCCGCAATCTCCAGAGGACTCTCTCTCAGAATCGATTCGGCTCGCAGGCCGGCCGCTGTTTCTACCGCGACCAGCCCGGACAAGGAGGAGTTTTCCAGTCCGCCGTGACCTGGTTCGGTCGAA
Source organism: Thermoanaerobaculia bacterium (assembly GCA_035607435.1). Classification (GTDB taxonomy): domain Bacteria; phylum Acidobacteriota; class Thermoanaerobaculia; order Multivoradales; family UBA5704; genus DASYKS01. Next base: position 9,181 of record DATMZU010000210.1, read on the forward strand.
CCGGAGCTCGCCAGCAGACCGTTACCTTCGGAGCTCAATTCCCGGCCCTGTGCGATCCGTCCCTTACCCAATCGATCGAGGCGATCTCGGCCTTCATTGCGGAAGCCAGCAATCGGCCGGATGCCCAGATCGAGCGTGTACCGGCAGACATTTTTGGTACTTCCGCCGCTCCGGCCCCCATCCCCTGAGGATATTTTCGAGCGCCGTCAGCTCTTCTCGACGGCGCTCGCACCGGCCATCTCCCTGCCGCTTCGGCAGCTTCGCTCGTCTACCCGACCGCAGGAGCCCCGGTATCGGCCACAGGGACCTGGGCCGGTACCGGGACCAGGTCGCGGAAGCGGACCATCGTGCGCTGCTCCTCGTCCCAGAGCTTGAGGCCGGCGCAGCGCAGGCTCTGGCGCAGGGTGAGCCGGGTGACGTTTTGGAGCGACGGGTTCTCGTGGAAGCACTCGGCGAGGCGGTAGTTGGGGATCTGGCTCGACAGGTGGTGGATGTGGTGGTAGCCGATGTTGCCGGTCAGCCAGTGGAGCACGGGGTGCAGGTCGTAAAACGAGCTCCCCTCCGCGCTCGCGCGGTAGAAGTCCCAGGAATCGGCCGGCTGCCAGTAGGTCTCTTCGAACTGGTGCTGGACGTAGAACAGCCAGACCCCGATCGCGCCGGCGACCACGACGACCGGAAGATAGACCATGGCGACCGTTCCGAGACCGAACACGGACGAGAGCCCGAAGAGTGCCGCGCCGATCGCGACGTTGGTGGTGAGGACGCTCTTCCATTCGCGCTTCCACGACCAGGGGATGTCGATCGGCAGGCGATGCTTGAGCAGGAACTGGTAGGTCGGGCCGATGCCGAACAGCACGAACGGGTGGCGGTACAGCCGGTAACCGAAACGGCCGAGGGCCGAGCGCGACTGATATTCGCGCACGGTGAGCGTGCGGACGTCGCCGAATTCGCGCTGATCGAGGTTGCCGGTGGTCGCGTGATGGATCGAGTGGGTGCGCCGCCAGTAGCCGTAAGGGAAGAGCGTGATCATGCCGAGGAACGAGCCGAGAGCGTTGTTGGCGGCGCGCGAGGGGAAAAACGCGCCATGCCCGCAGTCGTGCTGAAGGATGAACAGGCGGATGAAGAAGAACGAGGTGGGGATCACCAGCAGCAGCACGAGCGGCTGGTTGCGCGAGACGCCGATCGCCATGGCGGTCCAGAGCAGGACGAACGGAATCAGCGTATTCGCAAGTTGGAACAGCGCGCGGCCCCAGCTTGCCTTCTTGTAGGGAGCGAGGAGACGGCGCCAGTCTTGTTCGTCGGTGGGTGCGGAAACCGCGGGATTCGTCATGGCCGGAGTATGCCAGCCGGGGTCGGCGGGTGCGGTCAGCTCTCTGTCACGGAAGTGTCAGGGCTCACGGCAGTTGGGGACCTGGTCAACCACTGACGGAAGCGGCGGTTTCATCCTGAGGGGGCCTGGCGATAGCATGCCCCGGTGCCGTCTCGCCGCTCGACCCGACTGGTGACCATGTTCGTTCTCTCGCTCGTGGCGACCATCACGATGCTGGTCGGTTGGGTCGTCTACGTCGTCCGTTCCGGCTCGCGCCTGGCTCCGGACGATCCCGCGCGCGGCGGCCATTGGCTGCTCCTGGGGCTCGGCTGCGTGATCCTGTTCTTCGTGATCATCGGTCTTTCCTACCAGCTCGGCCAGGCGCTCGCCGCGCGGCGCTACGCGCAGAAGCAGGACGAGTTCGTGGCCAACATCACCCACGAGATGAAGTCGCCGCTCGCGGCGATCAAGCTGCACGCCCAGACCTTGAAGCGCGAGACGGATCTGTCGCCCGAGCTGCGGCGCCGGTTTCTTTCGATCATCGAGCAGCAGACCGACCGGATGGTCTCGCTGGTCGATGCGGTCCTCGAAAGCGGCCGTCTGCTTGCGGGCAAGCGCCAGCTCGATCTCGTGCCCGTCGAGGTGGCCGCGTTCTTCGGCGGCTATTTCGCCACGGCGCGCCCCCATGCCGAGAGCCGCGGCGTCCACCTGCAAACCGACCTGTCGTCCGAGGCGTGGATTCTCGGTTCGGAAGAGGCGCTGCGGCGGGTGATGGATAACCTGATCGACAACGCCGTCCGCTTCTCGCAGCCGGGCGGGGAGGTCCGCTGCCGGGTCGCGACCGACGGACCTCAAGTGCGGATCGAGGTCGAGGACGACGGCGCCGGCATTCCGAAGAAGGAGCTGTCGAAGATCTTCGAGCGCTTCCACCAGGCCGAGCGCGTGGGCGGGCCGCACGGCAGCGGCACGGGGCTCGGCCTGTCGATCGTCTCCGGGCTGGTGCGCGAGATGCGCGGCGCCGTGCGCGCCTACTCGCAGGAAGATCGGCCGGGCACCCGCCTGGTGGTCGAGCTGCCGGTCGCGGAGGCGGCCTGAGGATGGCCTCGAACCGGGCGCCGCGCGTTTTGGTGGTCGAGGACGACGAGGCGATCGCTTCGGGTCTGGCGTTCAACCTGGAGCGCAAGGGGTATGAGGTGGTGGTCGAGTCCGACGGGGCCGCGGCGCTCGATCGCGCGGCGGCCGGTCCTTTCGACTTGGTGATCCTCGACGTCCGGCTGCCCGGAATCGACGGGTTCCAAGTCTGCCAACGGCTCCGCGCGGCCGGGAACTTCACGCCGATCCTGATGCTCACCGCCCGCGGCCAACCCGACGACGTGATTTTCGGCCTCAAGATGGGCGCCGACGACTACGTGATCAAGCCGTTCGACCTGGCCGAGCTGCTCGCCCGAGTAGAGGGGCTGCTTCGCCGCCAGGAATGGGCGCGCCAGGGGGGCAACGGCGGCGGCGTGCCGCACGAAGGGGAGGGGCGGAAGGTCTTCGGCGACTTCTGGATCGATTTCGACCGCTTCGAGGCGAAGACCCTGGAAGGCCAGGTCCAGCTGTCGCAGAAAGAGATCTCGGTGATGCGGGTATTCCTCGCCCGGCCGAACCAGGTGGTGACCCGCCGCGAGCTGCTCGCCGAGGTCTGGCAGCTGCCGCACCATCCGAACGAGCGCGTGGTGGACAACGTGATCGTCGCCCTGCGCCAGCATTTCGAGATGGATTCCTCGAAACCCCGGCACATCCGGAGCGTCCGCGGGGTCGGGTACCGGTTCGTGCCTTAAGGCAGCATCCACCGTTCACCGATCGCGAGGGTGTGGACTCTGGGGTCGCCGCCGATTTTTGCCAGGTGCTCGGCGAGAACGAGCGGCGCCAGGCCCACCGGCTCGTCGGTCAAGTTGAACGTCCCCCAGTGCATCGGCACCATGTGCTTCGCGCCGAGATCGAGAAAGCTCTGGTAGGCCTGAACCGGGTCCATGTGCTGGTAGCCCATGAACCAGCGCGGCTCGTACGCTCCGATCGGCACCATCGCGACGTCGATCGGGGCGAGGCGCCGGCCGATCTCGGCGAAGCCGGGGAAGGCGCCCGAGTCGCCCATGAAGAAATAGCGGCGGGTCCCGGAGTCGAGCAGCCAGCCGGCCCACAAGGACCGGTTCGGTTGAAACGTGCGGCGCGACCAGTGCTGGACGGGGACACAGGTGAGGCGCCAGCGCCCGATCTCTGCGCTCTGCCACCAGTCGAGCTCGGTCGCCTGCTTGCCGCGCTTGGCGAACCAGGCCCCGAGTCCCAGCGGCACGAACCAGGGGAGCGAGTCGGGAAGCCGGCGCACGGTGGAATCGTCCAGATGGTCGTAGTGGTCGTGCGAGAGGATCGCGAACGTCGCCTTCTCTACCGTCTCGAAGGGAATCCCGGGCGGGCTTTGGCGCGGCGGCAGGAGGGCGCGCTGGCTCCAGTGTGGGTCGGTCAGGACGACGTCGTCGCCGTCGTGGATCGCGAACGTCGAATGGCCCACCCAGGTGAGCGAATCGGGTTCTCCTGAGCGGGAGAGGTAGGCGCCGTCGTTGGCCACCCGGGGAACCGGCGGCTTGGGCATGTCCCGATACTCGTTCGGCCCGAGCTTCCAGCGCAGCAGATCGGCGAAGCGAGTCGAAAACCGCCCCCAGGGATTGAAAAACGTGCCGTCGGGATCGCGGTGCGGCGCGTCCAGGCTCGCGGGATCGAACGGCCGCGGGGCGCTCTCCGGGCTCGGTTTCAAGCGCCCGCCCGGGCGAGGCGGGCCGGCCGGCGCGGCGCCGCGGCCTCCTCGGCGGAGGACAGCGCGCGGATGCGGATCTCCGCGGGGCTCGCGCCGCCGAAGACTTCACGCATTCGCTCCTGCCGGTAGGCGAAAATCCGCCGCAGGTCGGGCTCGACGAACAGCCGATGAACCCCGGGAACCGGCAGAAACGCGTAATGGACCCGGTCGGTCGCGAGCGTGCCTCCCGCCACCTCCTCGAACGTGTGCTCGTGATGCCAAAGTCGGTAGGGTCCGTGGAGCTGCTGATCGACGAAGCGGAACGGCGGCTGCCACTCGGTGATCTCGGTGCGCCAGGTGATCGGGACCCCATGAAGGCGCAGGCGATAGTCGATCAGCGCTCCCGGGTGCATGGCGATCGGCAGGGGGGTGAGGATCTGAAAACGCAACAGCGGCGGGGTAAGCGTCTCCAGATTTCCGGCGTCGGCGAAAAACGCGAATACCTCCGCGCGGGGGCGCGGCAGAACGGTGCTCGTGGAGAGGAGGTACGTCATGGCCGGTCGATCGGGGGAATCAGGCGCCGAGAGCGGCGGCGAACGCTTTGCGGATCGCCTCCATCCGATTCCGGTTGACGTCGAAATCGCGGCGGCCGTAGCGGGCGGCGGAGCGGAAATGAATCGCTTGGGCCTCCCGATCCAGGAGGAAATCCGCGTGGTCGGGAAAACGGAAGATCAGCGAGCGGAACCGCGCCCGCGCCTGGCTGGCTCCTTCTTCGAGCAGCCGGGTTCGCGGCCAGTTGCGCAACAGGTCGAGCAACAGGCGCCACGCGCGGTCGGGATCGCCGGTGAAGCGGAGCGGCTCGATCCGATAGGGATCGCGGGTTTCCTGGCTCGATACGCAGTTGCGGCGGCGGCAGGGGCGAAGCGCGGGGAGGGGCGAGATTTCGGTCACGTCGCCGGTGAGAACGCGGCCCGGAGCGCCTAATATTTCGCCCGCCGAGGGGCGGGGCTTGCGATAAACTCGATCTTTCTGTCACGTCCTGGCGAATCCCGACACTCTATGAAGGGTGCCGGGGTTTGCTCCGGGTGTGGGCGAGTCGATAGGCTTAGGCCGACGGCAAGAAACGAAAACGTCGAGGAGAGTGCTCATGAGCTGGGAAGAACGCGAAGACACTACGATCTACAAGGTCGTCATGAATCATGAAGAGCAGTATTCGATCTGGCCGGCTCACCGGGAACTGCCGCTCGGCTGGAACGCCGCCGGCCCCGAGGGGCTGAAGCAGGTCTGCCTCGACTACATCAAGGAAGTTTGGACCGACATGCGGCCGCTCTCTCTGCGCAAGAAGATGGAAGAGATGGAGCGGGAGCGCCAGTCCAACTGAGCCGGCTCTCGGTTTCGGCCTCTTTGATCGGATCGTACGTTTGAGCGTCTCATCCCCCGCCTCCGCGCCGGAGCGCTGGCTCGCCTATCGCGAGCCGAGCCCCCGCACGCGCTTCCGGCTGTTCTGCTTTCCTTACGCCGGGGGCGGCGCGTCCGCCTACCGGGGTTGGGGCGGTGCGCTGCCGGCCGACGTTGAAGTCTGCCCGGTGCAGCTGCCGGGGCGCGAGGGGCGGCTTCGCGATCGCCCGTTCGAGCGCCTCGACCCGATGATCCAGGCGCTGGCCGACGCGCTCGCGCCCTATTTCGACCTGCCGTTCGCGTTCTTTGGCCACAGCATGGGCGGCCTGATCTCGTTCGAGCTGGCCCGCGAACAGCGCCGCCGCGGCGGCCCCGAGCCGCTCCATCTGTTCGTGTCCGCCCGCCGCGGGCCGCAGGTGCCGAGCCGCGAGGAGCCGATCCACGATCTGCCGGAGCCGGAGTTCTCGAACAAGTTGCGCGAGCTGAACGGCACGCCCGAAGAGGTGCTGCAGCACGCCGAGCTGATGAAGCTGCTCACGCCGATCCTGCGCGCCGACTTCGCGGTCAACGAGACCTACGAGTACGTGCCCGGCGAGCCGCTTCCCATGGGCATCTCGGCGTTCGGCGGCTTGGGCGACGAGGAAGTGACGAAAGAGGACCTCGCCGCCTGGAACGATCTCACCCGGGGCCGGTTCCGGCTGCGCATGCTGCCCGGCGATCATTTCTTCGTTCATAGCGGCAAAGAGCTGATCCTCGATTCGCTGGCGCGCGATCTGGCCGAGCTGACCGTCGGCGCGCGCTAGCCGCCCTCTACGCATCGGTCCGTGGAGGGGGGCAGCTTGCGCCGAGGAGCCGATCCAGTGGAGCGCCCGCTTTCGCCTGAAGATTTTCCCTCCGCCCTGGAGCGCGATCTGCCCCCACTCGCGCCGGGCGAGCTGCGCCTCTGGTCGATTTCGCTCAATCCGCCGTCCGCCTCCGCCGAGGCGCTCAACCGGCTCCTCTCTCCCGACGAACGGGAGCGGGCGGCCCGTTTTCGCTTCGACGTCCACCGGCGCCGTTACGTGGTCGGCCGGGGTGCGTTGCGCCGCCTGCTCGGGCGCGAGCTGGGCCTTCCTCCCGAAGCGGTGGCGTTCGATTACGGGCCGCGCGGCAAGCCGTTCCTCGCCGCGCGCCACGCCCGGCCCGATCTGCAATTCAACCTGTCGAACTCCGAAGATCTGGCCCTGGTCGGATTCCTTCACGGCCGGGAGGTCGGCGTGGACGTCGAGTTCTTAAAGCCGATGCCCGACGCCGAAGAGATCGGCGAGCGCTTCTTCTCGATCCCCGAGCGCGAGGTGCTGAAGCGGGTCTCCCGGGCGGAAAAAGAGATCGCGTTCTTCAACGCCTGGACGCGCAAAGAGGCCTACTTGAAGGCGGTGGGCGAGGGGCTCGCGGTGGCCCTCGATTCCTTCGACGTCACGCTCGCCCCGGGCGAGCCTGCCCGGATGCTCGCCTTGAACGGCGACCCGGCCGCCGCCGAGCGCTGGTTCTATCTCCATCTCGATCCGGAGCCCCGCTACGTCGGCGCCGTGGCGATCGAGCTGGCGGAGCGCGGCGAGATCGAGCGGATTACCTCGTATCGTCTGGCGCTCTGATCCCCCGCCACCAGGAGGCGAGCCGGCGGAGCTGCTCGGGACCGGCGGCCGGATCGATCTCGATCGCTCCGCGCGGGCGTGGGCGCTCGCCGAACACCAGCGGCAGGCGGCGCAGGCGGTCCCGGCGCGCCACGAGCAGCGAAACCGCCTCGCCCGGCCGGTGACCGCGGAGCCGTTCGAGCAGGCCGTGGGGAGGGATGCGGTCCTCGTCGAACGCCAGGATCTCGTCGCCCACCGCGACCCCCGCCCGCGCCGCCGGGCCGTCGCGCACGACGTGGGCGACGTAGAGCCGTCCGGACGAGGAATCGGCCTCGATGCCGAGTGTCGCGAACGCCGCGGGGCTCTCGGCGCCCGGCTCGCCCTCCGATTCCGCGGACCCCCGCCGGGGCGGCGCGAAGCGGAGACCGAGCCAACCGAGGGCGGGAGCGAAATCGAGATCGCCCGGGGCGAGCGCCCGGTCGAGCCAGTCTCCGAGGGACGTTCCCGCGACCTCCGAAAACGTCGCGACCAGATCGTCGGGGCGGAACCCGGTGGCACCGGAATAACGGGCGTAGGCGAGGCGCATCGCGTCGTCGAGCGACCGGGCGCCGGCAGAGGCACGGCGGATCTCCACGTCGAGCAGGAACGCCACGAGCAGCCCCCGGGTGTAGTAGCTGACGCCGCTGTTGGCGAAGTTCTCGTCCTTCCGGTAGTACTTGATCCAGGCGTCGAACGAGGCGTCGTCGAGCCCCTGGACCAGCCGGCCGGCCCCCCCTTCGACCGTTTCGATCGTCTTGCTCAGGTTGCCGAGCAGGCCGGCCAGGTCGGAAAACCCGGCGCGCGCCACCATCAGCTCCTCGTAATAGCTGGTCATTCCTTCGATCGCCCAGAGGCTCGGCGTATAGACCTCGGCCTCGTAATCGAAGCGGTCGAACTCGGCGGGGCGCAGGCGCTTCACGTGCCAGGCGTGGAACAGCTCGTGGGCGACCAGGCCGAGCCAATCGCGGTACCCCTCCGGCCGGCGCACCGCCAGCCGGTTCGCCATCAGGACCGAAGAATCGGCATGTTCGAGCCCGCCGGTCGCCTCCGCGAGGACGTTGATCACGACATAGCGCTCGTACGGCAGGCCGCCCCAGAACGCCGCCTCGGTCTCGACCAGCCGGGCCACGTCTCGCGCCGCCCGCTCGCCGTCCCACCGCTCGTCGGCCCCCTCGGTGACCAGCACATGCTCGCGCCCCGCGACCTCGAAACGTTGGATCGCCGCGTTGCCGGCGTAGATCGGCGAATCGACCAGCTGGTCGTAGTCGCGGGCGACGAATCCCTCGCCGTCCTCCGTCTCGGGGAGAGCGCAGACCGCGGAGCGCCAGGCGCCCGGCAGCTCGATGCGCACCTCCGCCGGGAGGCGATGGCCGTCGATCGGCACCAGAAACGTCGCGGCGCCCGAGAGCAGGGCGAAATCCGCTTCGACGAAGTTGGTCCGCACGGTGAGGTCGTGGGCGTAGAGCCGATAGCGGACGGTCACCCTTTCGGACGGCGAGGAAGCCACCCGTCATCGATTCTTGCGGGTCTTCAGAATCGTCCGGCGTCCGCCGCCCTCTCCCTCGGCGGAGATCGACTCGAC
>DATMZU010000225.1:0-6664 GCA_035607435.1 Thermoanaerobaculia bacterium
CGCCGCGGCGGCGGATCTTACCCGCTTCTTGGATCTCTCGGCCGAGCTTCTAGAGCCGAGAGATCTCGGCACGTTCCTCGACGGTGTCGTCTGGGCGCCGAGCGCCGACGGCAAGCGTTTGCTCGAAATCGCCCGGACGGCAAGGAACGATCGCGTGCTCTCCCGGCTCACCCGCCACGCCGAGCGCTACGCCGCGGCGGTCTCGAAGACTCAGCCTGAAGGGTTCACCCTGCGCGGGCGCCTGCGGAGCGCGGCGTCGCTCCGACGCTGCCTGCTTAAGCGGACGCTCGCGCCGCTCGCCGATGCGATCGAGTTGCTCCTACCCGAGGAGGAGGATGACCTGCGCTTTGAGCTCGCACTCGCGTTCGCTCGGGAAGGCCTCAGAGACCTCGCACTCAAGGCGGGCAAGGAGATCGTCGATCCAAGGAGGCGCCTGCTCGCACGGCTGGAAGGCGAAGCCGCGACCACGAATCGGCCGAAGATCCTCTCTCGCGACATCTATGCTGCTCTCTCTCGGGTCGAGCCCTTGACCGACGAAGCGCGCGGCCTTGGACTGCTCTTCGAGCCGCCGATCGATCCGGTCGAAGTCGCAGATCGCCGTCTGAAGAAACTTTCCGGGCGCTCCTCTGAGATCCGAGCGCTCCTTCGTCTCGCTGAGCATTCGCTCGCCTTCCAACAGCGCTTCCCAACGAGCCGGCGCGATCTGCTCGCGCCCTTGGAACTGCTGCGCGTCCGGATCGGCTTCGAGAACGATGACGAGCTTGCCGCGGCGACGCCCGATGTCGCCCTGATCGCCGCGCGGCTGAACCCAAAACGCGCTGACCTTGAGCTTGGCGAAGCCGCGCGCCGCTTGCTCGGGCTCGAAACCGTCCGGTGGGATGACCGCCTCGCCGCGTTCTCACGCCTGGTCGGAATCACCCGGCGCCTCGCCAGCGAACCCGATTTCACTAAACCCGCAGGCAAAGCGCTCGCGGCAATGGCTCGATTACCGAAGAAGATCGAACCCCGGGCTCTCCGTAACGAGCTCGGCAAGCGTTGGTCGGAGGTCGCTCCCGCCTTCACGGCCGAGATTTTGCCGGAGGTAGTGTCCGCCTCGGAGATTGAATGGCTGGAGGCTCTTGCGAAGCGAATCGGCCAGGGCGAGATAGACCCGAATTCGACCGCGCTCAGCCCGATTCTCCACCGCCTCTGGACGTGCGACGAAAGCGAGAGCCAGCCGCGTCTGGCGAACGCCGTGCTCGACGCCCTGAGGTCAGGCGGCCGGCCCCACGGAGAAGCGGCACTCCGGCTGTTCCTCCACGCCCATCTCGCGCCGCGCCTCGGCTCTGATCGACCGGACAAAGAGGAGGATCTCGCCGAGGCGCTGGCCGCGTTCGAAGCCGCGCTGTCGCTCACGTCGACCGGTCTTCCGATTCCGGTACCTCGCGAGGTGTCGTGGTGATCGCCGCGAACCGCTCCACTTTCGATCGCGCGCGGCGCCGACGAATTGATCGGCGCCTGCCGCGCTGGCGTTGGCCGTGGAAGGGCGAAAGCCGCTGGGCGAGCTTCGACGAGCGCTCCTACGCGGTCGTCATCGGCGGAGCTTGCCTGATGGTCGCGGGCTTCGTCGAGTTTCCCTGGCTCGCGCACCAACAGACGCCACCGCCGCAATTCTCGTGGTTTGGTCGTAACCCGCTCCCCATCCTGCCGATCGCCCTCTTGAACGCTTTGGTTTTCGACCGCCTGATGACCGCCAGAACCCCGCGGCAGCGGGAGATCGCCGTCTGGCTTCGCTGCATACGTTTTCTGGTCCTCGGAATCCCGATCCTCGGCCTCCTCGGGATTCCGCCCTGGCGCAGAATCGTGACGACTCGCCCGAACTGGGCTCAGCGCCCCGTTCCCGCGACGAAGCCAAACATCCTTTCGACCTCTCTTCCTAAGCGCTTTGTATCGCTTCGTTGGCGGATCGATGCAGAGCTCCGGGGCGCGGCGCAAAGAGTTCCCGCGTTGGCGGCCTGGATCATCATCTGCCAGGTTCTCCCCTGGTTGACGTTCGCGAACTGGCTCGCAGCCGACGCCCCTCTCCATCCGAGCCGTGCACTCGCGATCCTCGCGGGGCTTCATCTGATCACCACCGCTTGCGGCTGGACGTTCGCTCACGTCGAAATCGCGAACCGCCAGGTCTCAGGGCTCCGCGCCGGCTGGTTCCGTCTTTCCCCGTTCCTCTTTCTCGCACCGGTACCTGTCATGCTACTCGGCGCCGCCGCCTGGATCCCCGTAGAGTGGACGCCCCCCGAAGAGAGCAGCCAGCGCGAGAGCCTCCACTCGGTCGGCGCCCGGCAGTCGCGCGGCCAATGGATCGGCGCTGCCGCCCCGGAGCCAGCGACGGGGAGACATGAAAACATTTTCCGAAGGACCGTGTACGGCCACACGATCCTCGGGCTAGCCGTCGGAGCTTGGATCGGCGTGTTTTTCAGTGCGCGAGGATGGGAGCTCACCGATCCCTGGCCGAAATGGGCCTTTTATTTCTGCCTCGGCGGTCTGGCGGTGGCCGCCTTGCTCGGATGGGTCCGACCGCTCGAAAGCTTCGCGCGGCGATTCCCAAAGTTCGCCGAGATCATTCGCCCTCCTTTCCTTCTCGCCGCCTCCATCGGTCCGGTCGCCCTGCTCAGTGGTGCCTACTTGGGCTGGCTATTCGAACGGAAGGACTGGTCAACCGCTGGCTCGGTTTTGCAAAGCCTCGGCTATTCGGCGGCCTTCCTTCTGTTCGTCGCCATGCTGGGTCTCTTCCTGCACGATCTATTCGGTACCCGGCCGTCGATCGCGGCGGGAGTCGTCATCCCCCTGATGATCGCAGGCGTCGCGCTCTCTGGCCTCGGCGCACTGATCGAAATCAAGATCCCAGGCGCGATTCTCCTCGCCCGGGGTCTGGCCGTCGCCGCTCTCTTTGCCCACCTCGCGCTCGGCCTCTCGGCCCTCGGATCGCTACTCCATCCGTTTCGCTTGAAACACCTCTTCGATCGCCGGCTGCCCGGTTCGCTCCGCGCACGGCTCGCGAGTCTCGCCGCCACTGCCTTGGTGCCGCTCGGCGGTCTTCCCGCTCTTTGGTGGATCTGGAATCGGCGGCAACGAGGGAATGGGGACGCGCGGATTTGGTGGGAGCGGTCCGGGCGTCAAGAGCCATGAAACCGGCCACAACAACCGTGCGGGCCGAGCGCGCCCAGTCCCGCCTGCGGTCGGCGCGTTGGTTCGGGATCGGGCGTTATCACCTCGAACGATGGTCGATCGAGGATGGCGCCTGGCCGATGTTTGCGGTCGTGGTCTTCGTCCTCACGCTGTTCGAGCCTTGGCTCTGGGGATGGGCTTGGGCCGATGTCGGCATCTCCGAGGGGGTGGGGCGTGGGTTGCTTTGGGTGCCCGCGACCGTCATCGTCGGCAACGCCTTTCTGTTTCATCGACTTCTCTCGTTGCAGACGCCGCGCAACCTGACCGTGGTCCCGTGGGTGGCGCTGGTGCGGGCGGTTCTCGCGAGTCTGCCGCTAGCGGGCATGGTTGCGCTGCCCGCCTGGAGAGGGCTCACGGAGAAACATCCGCGATGGGCCTTCCGGCCCCGGTCAGCTAAGGAGTTGCAACTCCGGCTTCCTGGCGATGGCGAGAAGGGCGCGCAACTACCGATCACCTGGCACTCAGCGGAGCGCGCTCGGTTGGCACAGATTGCCCTGCTCGTGAGCTTCCCTGGCGGTCTTCTTGCTTTTCTCGCGCTCGGCTTCGGCCTCGGGCGATTGGGTGTTTTGCGTCCGACCCCTCTGGTACTTGCCAGCTTTGCGGTCCTCCACCTCGCGAGTTACGCCTGCGCCCGCGTCAGCTTTCGACAGCAAAGGGCGGATCGCCCAATGAGCCCGCGCACAGCGGTAGTGCTCCAGGCCCTCGCCGCGTGCTGCCTACTTCCCTTTCCAGGGCCGCTCGCGGCCTTCCTCTTGCCGTTCCTCGAACGCTCCAGAAAGACCTTTCCGGGCCTGGTCTGGAGAGCGCGTGCCAGACGAAGATCGGAGTTGACGCCGTCCCCTCGACCGGGTCTCGCTTTCGAGCGACGCCTTGCCTTCCTCCGTTGGCAGGTACCCCTCCTCGTATTGGAAGCTGGACTTCTACCTGGCCTTGTTCAGGAGATCAGTCGCCGGTGGCCCGCCGTACGGCCCTACGCCGCAAGCGGAGGAAAAATGACGAGTTTCGTCATCCTGGCAATCTCGGGCTTGGGTTTTGCGGTCTGGCTCGCCCTGGTCAGCCTGAACGCCCTGCGCCAGAGCGAAACGGAGCCCGCCGAGCGTTGGAAGGCTGCCGCGTATTCCCTTGGCGTTACCTACCTCGCCCTGGCGTTCGGCGGCCAAGCCGGGTTCTACTTCGCCGGGTCCGAAGATCCTCGGCGGGTTTGGGCTCTTCTTGCCATGGTTTGCGCGCTCGCGGCGATCTTAAAGTGGCTCTTATCGATGGGCGACCTAGTCGGAGGCCGCCAAGAGCGCAAGCCTTGGAATGGGGCATTCGTTTGGCTCGCCCTCGCTTGGGTGGCCGCGATGATGACCCGAGACCCGCGCTGGGGCACAATGGCCATCCGCACGCTCGCGGCGGTCGCGATCCTCTCCCCCCTCTGGCACCTGCTCCTCGTCCGCACCCTCGGCGATTGGCTGTTCTGGCCGGTCTCGTGGACGCAGGCGTTCGATCCACGCTTTCCCAAGAGGCTTCGTCGGCGCGTTCGGCTGGCGGCGCTGGTCGCGGCCCTGCCGTTCGGCGGCCTGCTCGCTCCTCTTTGGCCGTTCGTCCGCGCACTATTCGCTCCAGCGGTGGTGCGGGCTTGGTGGAAGATTGGAGGACTCTCTATCCCTCTACCCCCACCCGTCGAAACACCGCAACGTAAGGACGCCGCGAAGGCCTAAGATGGCGGGCAACCCTCCCTCAGCTCTTGCCACCCTTCGCCGCCAGCAGCGCCGCCAGCGGGGCGCGAATCTCTTCCGCCATCACCTGGTGCCCTGCCGCGCTCGGGTGGATGATGTCGAGGAAGAGCGGTCCCCCTCCGGTAGCGAAAGGTGCCGCGGCGTTCATGTCGAGGAACGGAATGCCTTCCCGGGTGAGGCCCTTCCGGGCCTCGGCGAGAAAGTTGTCGTAGAGGACGGGATCGCCCCGCCCGACGAAACTGGCGAAGGTGGCGAGAACCTGCCGTTCTCCTTCGGGCATCGCCTTGCGGGTCGAGATGCACGGCTGGAGGACGGCCAGGAAGGGGATGCCCCGGGCGGCCGCGACCCGGCGCATCTCGACCATGTTGGCGAGGAAGGTGTCATTGATCCGGCGCGTCAGCTGTGACAGGTCTTCGAGCGCCTCGGCCGGCGGCGGCTCGGCGGCGCCGCCGAGAGTCAGCAGGCGCAGCCGGCTTTCCACCATGTAGAAGACGTCCCAGTTGAATCCCGCCTCGACGTTCGCGAAGGGTTCCCGGGTGGCGCCGAGCACGGGGACGTTCAAATCGTTCCAGCCGTCGAGCGCGACCACCGCCACCGGGGCCACGGCCGGGCCGCGGTGGACCAGCTCCGCCAGCTCCTGGCCGGAGAGGAAACCCACCACCGACGTGTTGATCATCTGCAGGCGGGGCTCCATCGCCTCCAGCCGCGCGGTATAGAGCTCGCTGTCGCTCGCGAGACCGAAGCCGAAACCCGCCGAACCGCCCAGGAAGAGCACCCGCGGCCGGGGATCGGTCTCGTTGAAGCCCCCTCGGTAGCCGTGGGCATCGGTCGAGAAGGCGCGGGTCCGCTGGCCGGGAGCGTTGCGGTAGAACGTATAGGGGTCGAGAGTCAGCCTCAGACTCCCCTCTTTCTCCGACAACCGGCGGCCGTGGTGGTCTACGAAGGTCAAGGAATACTCGCCGGTGTCGTTGAAGACCGGCGGGGCTCCGCGCTGCGCAAACCGTTGGTAGAGCTTCCAAGCGAGCGGCAGGGCAATCGCCGCGGTGACGACGATCACCACCACCGCCGGCCGGATCCGGAAACGAGAGCCCGGCGGCGGAACGTCCGGAGTCTTGCCCTTCGACTTTTTCTTCGAGGGCGGTGCCGATGTCGGCGACGTCGGCGGTATCTGCGGCAGAGGCGCTGGCGACCGGCGGATGAAAAGCAACAGGAGGGCGCTCTGCAGAAGGCCCCCCGCCAAGCCCCCCCAGGCGGCGATCCGGGCATGAAGCTGCCGGCGCCGCTGATCGCGGAGGGACTGGATGTCGTCCAACTGAAGGATGCCGTCCGGCGTCGTCAGCAGCAGCCGCAAGGCGCCGTCTTCCGCCCGAAAACCGGCGCGGTCGTCGAGAGAATGCCAGCCGAGGAATCCTTGCACGCGATTCCAACGGCGCAGGCTCGCGACCGGCGTGGCCAGCTCGATGCTGTGCAGCGCGATCTCCGGCTTCCCGCCGCCGTAGACCCGCAGCTGGCCGGGGCGGATCTGAAGGCTATCGACCTCGACCGGAATTTCGACCGAAACGGTCTCCCGGTGGGCACCGCCCGAGGTGAGGGCGAAAGCCACCGAATCGGCCACCTGGAACGGACGACGGTTGGCCGTCCACCAAACTTCCCCCTTCCAAGCCTCGGCCCCCATCGGGCTCTCGATTTCTAGGCGAAGGAACAGCTGCCGCCGTCCCTGAAGGGCGAAAAATAGGAGC
>DATMZU010000228.1:0-4956 GCA_035607435.1 Thermoanaerobaculia bacterium
CTCCAGGTAGAGCCGACCCCCGGCCGCTCGCGGGCGGTCGGGGGCTCTGCTGGGCCGCATTGACACTCCCGCCGCATTCGAAAAGTCAGCGTCGGAGGGTCGGGGAAGAGGTTCGCCCTCGCCTCGTCCCCCTGGGATAAACTCCGCCGCCGACCATGCCGAAGCGTACTGACCTCCAATCCATCCTCGTCGTGGGCTCCGGACCGATCGTGATCGGCCAGGCCTGCGAGTTCGACTATTCCGGGACCCAGGCTTGCCGCGCGCTGCGGGGCGAGGGGTACCGCGTCATCCTGGTCAATTCGAATCCGGCG
The DNA here is from genome assembly GCA_035607435.1 of Thermoanaerobaculia bacterium. Classification (GTDB taxonomy): domain Bacteria; phylum Acidobacteriota; class Thermoanaerobaculia; order Multivoradales; family UBA5704; genus DASYKS01. The sequence goes on from DATMZU010000228.1 coordinate 312, forward strand.
ACGATCATGACCGACCCGGAGTTCTCGGATGCGACCTACATCGAGCCGCTGATTCCCGAGGTGGTCGAAAAGATCATCGAGCGGGAGCGGCCGGATGCGCTCCTTCCCACCGTCGGCGGCCAGACCGGGATCAATCTGGCGATCGCGCTTCACGAGCGCGGCACCCTCACGAAATACAACGTCGAGCTGCTCGGCGCGAGCATCGCGGCGCTTCAGCTCGGCGAGGATCGTTTGCTGTTCAAGCAGGCGATGGAAGAGGTGGGGCTCGAAGTCCCGCGCTCCGGGTACGCCAGCTCGATCGAAGAGGCGCGGACGATCGCGGCCGAAATCGGCTATCCGCTGATCCTGCGCCCCAGCTTTACGCTCGGCGGCGAGGGGGGCGGCACGGCCTACAACCGGGACGAGCTGGAAGAGGTGGCGGCGAGCGCGCTCCAGGCGAGCCCGAACCACAGCGTGCTGATCGAGCAGTCGGTGATCGGCTGGAAGGAATTCGAGCTGGAGGTCATGCGCGACCTGGCCGACAACGCGATCGTCGTTTGCTCGGTCGAAAACGTCGATGCGATGGGCGTCCATACGGGAGACTCGATCACCTGCGCCCCCCAGCAGACGCTCTCCGATCGCGAGTACCAGGCGATGCGCGACGACGCGTTCAAGGTGATCCGCCGCGTGGGCGTCGCCACGGGGGGATCGAACATCCAGTTCGGCGTCGATCCGCGCTCCGGCCGCCGGGTGGTGATCGAGATGAACCCGCGCGTCTCGCGCAGCTCGGCGCTGGCGTCCAAGGCGACCGGCTTTCCGATCGCGAAGATCGCGGCGCTCTTGGCGGTGGGCTACACGCTCGACGAGATCCCGAACGACATCACGGGGAAGACCTTCGCCGCGTTCGAGCCGACGCTCGATTACGCGGTGGTGAAGATCCCGCGCTGGGCGTTCGAGAAGTTCCCGCAGACGCCGCCGACGCTCGGCACCTCGATGAAATCGGTCGGCGAAGTGATGGCGATGGGGGCCACGTTCGCCGAAGCTCTGATGAAGGCGCTCTCGGCGCTGGAGCTCGACGGCACCCTCTCCGAACGCGAAAAGAAGATGTCGGACCCCGTGCGCCTGCGGCGACGGCTCGCCGAGCCGAACTGGGAGCGGCTGTTCGCGGTGTTTGCGGCGCTGCGCCAGGGGTGGTCGGTGGCCGAAGTCTCCGAGGTGTCGCACATCGATCCCTGGTTCCTGCGCGAGATCCGCGAGATCGTGGCGCTCGAAACCGAGATCGGCTACTGGACCATCGGCTCGGCCGCGCCCCAGCTGCTGCGCCGGGCGAAGAGCATCGGCCTCTCCGATGCGCGGCTCGCGAGCCTGCTCCAGTGCGAGGAGAGCGAGGTGCGCGGCACGCTCGAAATTCTCGGCATTGAGCGGGTGTACAAGCGGGTCGATACCTGCGCCGCGGAGTTTCCGGCGACCACGCCCTACCTTTATTCGACCTATGGCCAGGAGGACGAGGCCGAGCCGACGTCGAACAAGAAGGTGATGATTCTCGGCTCGGGGCCGAACCGGATCGGCCAGGGGATCGAGTTCGATTACTGCTGCGTCCACGCGGCGTTCGCGCTCTCCGAGATGGGCATCGAGTCGATCATGGTCAACTGCAACCCTGAGACGGTGTCCACCGACTACGACACGTCGGACCGGCTCTATTTCGAGCCGTTGACGCTGGAGCACGTGCTGTCGGTCATCCGGCGCGAGAAGCCGGACGGCGTGATCCTCCAGCTCGGCGGCCAGACGCCGCTCAAGCTGGCGAACGGCCTCGCCGAGGCGGGGGTGCCGATTTGGGGCACTTCGCCCGACGCGATCGATCTCGCGGAGGATCGCCGCCGGTTCGGCGCGCTGCTCGCCCAAGAGGGGATTCGCCAGCCGGAGCACGGCACGGCGACTTCGCTCGCCGAAGCGGTCGAGGTCGGGCGCCGACTGGGCTTTCCGATCCTGGTCCGGCCGAGCTACGTCCTGGGCGGCCGGGCGATGGCGATTTGCTACGACGAGGGATCGCTCGACGAGTTCATGAGGAACGCCGCCGCGGTGAGCCCCGGTCACCCGGTGCTTCTCGACCGCTTCCTCGAAGACGCGTTCGAGCTCGATCTCGACTTGATCTCGGACGGCAAGGACGCGGTGATCGCGGGCATCCTCCAGCACATCGAAGAGGCGGGCATCCACTCCGGCGACTCGGCCGCGGTGCTTCCTCCTTATAAGGTGAGCCAGAAGGATCAGGACGAGATGCGCGACATCGCCCGCCGGCTCGCGCTGCGGCTCGGCGTGGTCGGGCTGATGAACGTCCAGTTCGCGATCCACGACGGCAAGATCTACGTCATCGAGGTCAACCCGCGCGCCTCGCGCACTGTGCCGTTCATCGCCAAGGCGGTGGGCGTGCCGCTGGTGAAGATCGCCGTGCGCGCGATGGCCGGGATCTCGCTCGCCGAGCAGGGGTTCACCGCCGAGCCGGAGGTGCATGGCGTGTTCGTCAAGGCGCCGGTCTTCCCGTTCCGGCGATTCCCCGGGGTCGATCCGGTGCTCGGCCCCGAAATGAAATCGACCGGCGAGGTGATGGGCTCGGCGCCCGGGTTCGGAGCCGCGTTCGCCAAGGCCTGGCTCGGCGCGGGGCACAAGCTGCCGCGGTCGGGCTCGGCCTTTTTGACCGTTCACGATCGGGACAAAGAAGGGCTGCTGCCGGTCGCCCGGCGGCTCGCCGAGCTGGGCTTCGACCTGGTCGCCACCTCGGGTACCGCGTCGTTTCTCCAGTCGCGGGGACTCGGCGTCCATCCGATCCTGAAGGTTCACGAAGGTCGGCCGAACGTGGTCGATCGCCTGATCAACGGCGAGATCGCCCTCGTGGTGAACACCCCGCTCGGCCGCGAGTCGCACGAGGACGACACCCTGATCCGGCGCACCGCGCTCAAGTACGACATCCCCTGCATCACCACCCTCTCCGGGGCGATGGCCTGCGCCGAAGGGATCGCGGCCCTCGGGCTCGATGCGCTGGAGGTTCGGTCGCTTCAGAGCATCAATCGGTAGGGGGGCCTGCCTTGAAAGGTCGGCGGGAGATGGCGTAAAATGACCAGTATGACCAAAATGTAGATTGGTCTTGAAGAGGAACGTCATGGCACCGAGCCACAGCTCCTGGACAGTTGCTGCTGCCAAAGCCCATCTGAGCGAAGTCGTCGAAAGTGCGTTAAAGGTAGGTCCGCAGGTGATCACGCGGCACGGTAAGAGAGCCGTGGTCATCGTTGCGGTCGAAGACTGGGAACGCCAGACCCGCCGCCATGGAACCCTTGCCGAGTTCTTCAAGGCTTCCCCTCTGCGAAATTCAGGTCTCGATCTGGAACGCCCAAAGGGCGGTCTACGCGATCTTGACCTGAGCTTCCTGCTCGACACGAACGTCATTTCCGAGTGGGTAAAGCCGCAGCCGAACCCGCAGGTCGTCGCCTGGCTCCAGGAGGTGGACGAGGATCGGGTGTTCCTGAGCGTCATCTCCCTGGCTGAGATTCGCCACGGCATCGAGCTGATGCCGGCAGGAAAGAAACGTGACCGCCTCGCCAACTGGTTGGCTGGCGAGCTGCCCTCTCGCTTCGCAGGGCGCATTCTGGATATCGACCGGAAGATCGCCGAGACGTGGGGCTTGGTCATGGCTCGCGGTCGTGCCAGAGGGGCGAGCGTGGGAGTGATGGACGCCTTTGTCGCCGCTACCGCGGAAATTCACGGGCTGATCCTGGTGACTCGAAATGTCGGCGATTTTTCGCAGCTGGGGATTCTGACGTTCAATCCCTGGCTTACGGAATAGGAGCTCATCTTCCCGCCATGCCCGAGCTACCCGAAATCGAAGTCCTCCGCCGCAGCCTGGAGCCGTTCGTGATCGGCGACCGCATCGAGAGGGTGGAAGTGCGCGATCCTCGGCTGCGCGAGCCGATCAACGCGCGCGAGCTGGTCCGGCGGGTCTCAGGGAGGCGGATCGACCGGCTCGATCGGCGGGGCAAATACCTTCTGTTGGATCTCGAAGGGGGATGGACTCTCGGGATCCACCTCGGCATGAGCGGCCGGTTCACGCTGGTGCCGGAAGACGAGCCGATGGAGCCGCACGAGCACGTGGCGTTCTTCCTCGCCTCCGGGAGAAAACTCCGCTTGCGCGATCCGCGGCGATTCGGCCTCGTCTTTACCTATAAGACCGCCGAGCGGGACGACGATCCGCATTTCGCCCACCTGGGCGTCGAGCCGCTCGAACCGGGATTCTCGGGCTCTACCCTGCGCGCCGCGGCCCAAGGGCGTCGCGGACCGGTCAAGGGTTTCGTGATGGACGGCACCGTGATGGTGGGGGCGGGCAACATCTACGCGGCCGAGGCTCTGTTCCGCGCCGGCATCCACCCGCTTCGCTCCGTCGCCCGGATCTCCGCCAAGCGCTGGGACCGGCTCGCGGAGAACCTCGTCGAAGTGCTCTCCCAGGCGGTTTCGGAGGGCGGAACGACGCTCAACGACTTCGCCGACGGCGAAGGGCGGAGCGGGTACTTCCAGGTCTCCCTTTCGGTCTACGGTCGGGAAGGCGAGCCGTGCGGCCAATGCGGGAAGATCATCCGGCGGGTGGTCTTGGGAAATCGCAGCACGTTTTTCTGTGCCGGCT
>DATMZU010000231.1:0-5911 GCA_035607435.1 Thermoanaerobaculia bacterium
ATCGGCGCATCGCGGTGGTCGACCTGTCGGTCGGCGAATCGGCCGATGCGTTATTGGTCCTGATCAATCCGCAGATCGTCGAAAAAGAGGGCTCGGCGATCGATGTCGAAGGGTGTCTTTCGCTCCCCGGCATTACGGAAAAGGTCGAGCGGCCGACCCGCATCGTGGTCGAGGCGGCGCACGCCAACGGCGATCTGTACTCCGTCGAAGCGGAGGATTGGATGGCGCGCGCGATCTGCCACGAGCTCGACCATCTGGACGGCGTCCTGTTCACCGACCGCCTGAGCGGTCTCAAAAAAGACAAAGCGAAACGGGCGCTGCGCCGCCTGGTCGAAGAGCAGCAGGGGGTGCTGGTATGAGCGCAGGATGGTCCCGGAAAAATCGGCGGCGGCCGGTGAGGCTCGTAGCTCTCGCCGCCGTATTTCTTCTCACCGCCTGCGGCGGGGGAGGCGGAAACGGTCCGACCGGGCCGCCGCCGACCACGCCGCAGATCCTCTTTTCGCCGGCCAGCGTGAACCCGACCAACGCGATCGCGTTGGCCGATGGAGTCGGGACCGACGCCAACAACTTGTTCCTCGACGTCCGCGCCGCGACCGTCCAGGGGCTCTACGGCGTCTCGTTCGACCTCAAGGTTCCCGCTCTGCTCCGCTTCACCGGCCGCACTCAAGGGACGTTTCTCTCGGCGGGCGGCGTGCAGACCTCGTTTCAAGTCATCGAGAACCCGACCGGCAACCTGGTGATCGGCCTGACCCGTCTGGGCGGCGCCGCGGGCGTGGACGGCTCGGGTCTGCTGATGACGCTCCAATTCAGCGCGAGCACCGCGGGCACCGGCGCGTTCGAGATCCAGAACGGCGTCGCGGTCGACGAAACCGGCCAGCGGCTCTCCACCTCTTTCGCCGCCGGGAGCGTCCAGGTCATCCGTTAGGCTGGTCCTTCCGCCTCGTTCGTTTCGCTCCTTCGACCCGATCTCTCACGGAACCGCCGATGTCAAACACGCCGTCCTCGCCCTCCCCGTCGCCGCAACCGATCTTTTGGAACACGCTCGGCCGCCGGCTCGAACCGCTGGTCCCCCTCGATCCGCCGAACGTCCGCCTGTACACCTGCGGGCCGACGGTCTACAACGACGTCCACATCGGCAACCTGCGCACCTTTCTGTTCGAGGATTTCCTCCGCCGGAGTTTGAAGTTCCTCGGGTTCCGCGTCACCCAAGTGATGAACATCACGGACGTGGACGACAAGACGATCCTCGGCGCGCACAAGAAGGGCGTGCCGCTCTCGGAGTACACCGCGCCGTTCATCGAGTCGTTCCTGGCCGACCTCGACCGCCTGCACGTCGAGCGCGCCGAGCACTACCCGCGCGCCACCGATCACGTGGCCGAGATGATCGAGATCATCGTCACGCTGATCGAAAAAGGATTCGCCTACGAGGCCGACGGCTCGGTGTTCTTCCGCATCGCGAGCGACCCGGACTACGGCAAGCTCTCGGGTTTCCAGCTCGACGCGGCGCGGCGGGGCGAACGGGTGGCCGACGACGAATACGACAAGGAAGACGTCCGCGACTTCGTGCTCTGGAAAGCCGTGAAGCCGGGCGAGCCGTCCTGGGATTCCCCTTGGGGGCCGGGGCGCCCGGGCTGGCACATCGAGTGCTCCGCGATGAGCATGAAGCTGCTGGGCAAGAGCTTCGACATGCATTGCGGCGGGGTGGACAACATCTTCCCCCACCACGAGAACGAAATCGCCCAGAGCGAATCGGCGTTCGACCAGCCGTTCGTGCGCATCTGGCTCCATTCCGAGCACCTGATCGTCGATGGCCAGAAGATGTCGAAGTCGCTCGGCAACCAGTACCGGCTCGACGAGCTGATCGCAAGAAAGCTCTCGGTCCGGGCGATCCGCTACCTGTTCCTCTCGGTCCACTATCGCCAGAAGCTGAACTTCACGTTCGAATCGCTCGACGCCGCGGCCGCCGCCCTGCGCCGGATCGACGACATGCGCCACCGGCTCGACCACGCCCCCGAGGCCGGAGAGCCCCGGCCCGAGATCGCCGCCGCCGCCGAGCGCCTGCACGCGGGCTTCGGCGCCGCGCTCGCCGACGATCTAAACGCCTCGGAGGCGCTCGCCGCGTTGTTCGGCTTCGTCCGCGAAACGAACGTCGCGATCGACGGCGGCGCGCTGGGTGCGGGCGACCGGGAGCGCGTCCGCGCGGCGCTCGCCTCGGTCGATACGGTGCTCGGCGTGCTCGACGCGAACGTCTGGCGCGACGCCTCGGCGGACGATCGAGAAACGGCCGAGATCGACCAGATGGTCGCCGCCCGCGACGCCGCCCGCGCCGGACGCGATTTCGCCATCTCGGACCGTCTGCGCGACGAGCTGGCCGCCCGCGGCATCGTGCTCGAAGACACGCCGCACGGAACCCGCTGGAAACGCCGGTGAGTCCGATCCACCGCCCATCGGCGCCGCGCCGGCCCTTGGGCGTGCCCCAGCCGCCGAGAACGCCGGGGCCGAGCGAGCCGAGCGATTTTTCCCGCGTCCCTCACCACCGCGGGCGCGGCGCGGTGGGGGAGGACGCCGCCGTCGCCTGGCTCACCGCCCAAGGCTTCGCCACGATCGAACGCAACGTCACCAACCACTGCGGCGAGATCGACCTGGTCGCCCGCGAAGGCGAAACCCTGGTCTTCGTCGAGATCAAAGCGCGCTCCACCGACGCCTACGGCCCCGCGATCGCCGCCGTCCCGAGATCCAAACAACGCCGCCTCGCCCGGGCGGCCGGCCTCTACCTCGCCACCCACCCCTGGGACGGCCCCTGCCGCTTCGATGTCCTCGGCCTCGACGCCGCTCCCTCGGGAGGATGGACGTACACGCTGATCCGGGACGCGTTTCCGGGCGGGTAGGGGGCGCCGATTCAGCGCCTTGCCGACCCTAGGTATTGGCGACCAGCCTTGGTATCATCGGCCGGTGCCGAATATACCGTTGCCTCCTCTCTCCTACCGCGAGCTGGTAGGGCCGACCGAAGATCATTTTTTCGACAATCCGACCGGGGGCGTCGTGTTCCCCGCCCTACCCCCTTCGCCTTACGACTTCGTGCTCGATTTCGGTTGCGGCTGCGGTCGGATCGCCCGCCAGCTGATTCAGCAGGAGCCGCGGCCGCAGCGCTACGTCCGCGTCGATCTGCATGCCGGGATGATCCAGTGGTGCCGCGAGAATCTTGCGCCGGTGGCACCGGGTTTCGAGTTCCATCACCACGACGTCCACAACCCGGGCTTCAATCCGCAGAGCACCGCCCGCCATGCCGCGTTTCCGGTTCCCGACAAGTGCGTGAGCTTGGCGCTCGCCTGGTCGGTGTTCACCCACATCAACGAAATGCAGACGCTGTTCTACCTCGGCGAGATGGCGCGGGTGCTGCGCCCCGACGGGATCGTGCTCTCGACCTGGTTCCTGTTCGACAAGTCGGACTTCCCCATGCTGCAGGAGTTTCAAAACGCGTTGTTCATCAACGACATCGATCCGACCAACGCGGTCATCTTCGATCGCGAGTGGCTGCGGAAGGCGATCGCCGACGTCGGGCTGCGTATCTTTCGGATCGTCCCGCCGGAGATCTTCGGCTACCAGTGGCAGCTCTGGCTGACGCCCGACCGTCCGGGGCTCGCCGAAGCGCGGTTCCCTGCCGATGTCGCGCCCAAGGGGCGGCTCGCCCCGCCGCTCGGTACCGCGAAGGCGGCGGCGGCCAAGAGCGACGCCGATCTCGAGCCTTGAGATTCGCCGTCGCCAGGGATCGCCTGGGCTCCAGCCACACCACGAGGGATGAATGTCGCCGACTTTTGGCACCCAGCTGACCGCGGTCGGCGTCCGATTGCTCGTGGTCTACGTCGCGGTCGAGATCTTTTCGTTCCTCGGCTTCCTGATCGCCACCCCTCAGATGTTCACGTTTCCCCGCCTCGCCCAAGAAAGGAAAGAGCAGGTCGATGCGGGAGAGGCGAAGCGGCCCGGCGGTACGAATTCCGGCCGCAAGCGGGCAACCACGTTGATCGTGCCTCATCCCCATCTGGGCTTCGTCTACGATCCGAAATTCAACCCGGAAGGTGTCAAAAAGCAGCACACCGTGCCGGTCTCCGAATGGGGGTTTCTGGACGACAAGCCGCCGATCCAGGCGGGCGGGAAAGACCGGGCGGTGATCGGCATCTTCGGTGGCTCGGTCTCGCTCTGGTTCTCGATCCACGGGATCGACGCGCTGTCCGAAGAGTTGGCCAAGGTGCCGGAGCTCAAAGGCAGGCAGCTGATCTTCGTGCGCACCGGGCTCGGGGGGTTCAAGCAGCCGCAGCAGCTGATGGCCCTCACGTATCTGCTCGCGCTCGGCGCGCATTTCGACATGGTGATCAACCTCGACGGTTTCAACGAAGTCGCGCTGCCGCCCTCTTCGAGCATTCCGCTAGGCTATTTCCCGTACTTTCCTTATGACTGGCCGGTCCTGATCGGCGCGATCGGCGATCCGACCCGCCTGCGGCTGGTGGGAGAGGTCACGTACCTGGAGACTCGGCGCAGCCGCCAGGCCCAGATCTTCTCGCTGCCAGGGTTGCGCCATTCGGTGTTCGCCAACCTGGTCTGGAAGCTGCTCGACCTGCGCCTGGCCGGCCGAATCCTGGCCGACCAGATCGAGCTCGGCAAGGCCGCGCAACCGGCGGGCGACGCGGCCTCGCGCCCCTACGCCGCGAACGGGCCGACCCGGTCCTACCCGAACACCGACGCGATGTATCAGGAGTTCGCCGAAGTCTGGATGCGAAGCTCGGTCGAGATGAGCCAGCTGTGCGCGGCGCGCGGCATTCGGTATTTCCACTTTCTCCAGCCGAACCAATACCTCCCGGATTCCAAGCCGTTCGGAGCGGAGGAGAAGAAGATCGCTTTCCTCGCCGGCTCCGTGTTCGAACCGGCGGTCCGCACCGGCTACCCCAAGCTGCGCGAAGAGGGGCGCGCTCTCGCGGCGCGCGGGATCGCATTCGAAGACATGTCGAGGGTCTTTGCGGCGATCGACAAGCCGCTCTACATCGACAGTTGCTGCCACTTCAACCCCGAGGGCAACGTGATCCTGGCGCATCGGATCGGCGAGAGCATCCGCCGCAGGTTCTGAAACGGTGGCGGAAACCCTCCGGAGCTCGGTGCCCCGTGTTATCTTTCAACCTACACCACGAGGGATGAAATGTCGCCGACTTTTCGCAGCAAGCTGACCGCGGTCGCCGTCCGGCTGCTCGTGATCTACGTCGCGGTCGAAGTCTTTTCGTTCCTCGGCTTCCTGATCGCCACCCGTCAGATGTTCACGTTTCCCCGCCTCGCCCAGGAGAGGAAGCAGCAGGTGGACGCGGGCGCGGCGCGGCGGCCCGGCGGGGCGAATTCAGGCCGCAAGCGGGCGACCACGACGATCGTCCCTCATCCGTATCTGGGCTTCGTCTACGATCCGAACTTCGATCCGAAAGGGATGAAGAAGCTGCACACCGTGCCGGTCTCCGAGTGGGGGTTTCTCGACGACAAGCCGCCGATCCAGCCGGGCGGGAAGAATCAGGAGGTGATCGGCATCTTCGGCGGCTCGGTCTCGCTCTGGTTCTCGATCCACGGGATCGCCGTGCTGTCCGAAGAGTTGGCCAAGGTGCCGGAGCTCAAAGGCAAGGAACTGATCTTCGTGCGCACCGGGCTCGGGGGATTCAAACAGCCGCAGCAGCTGATGACCCTCACCTACCTGCTCGCGCTCGGCGCGCATTTCGACATGGTGATCAATCTCGATGGGTTCAACGAGGTTGGGCTGCCGCCCAGCTCAGGCATTCCGCAAGGGTATTTCCCGTACTTTCCTTACGACTGGCCGGGCCTGATCGGCGCGATCGGCGATCCGACCCACCTGCGGCTGGTGGGAGAGGTCACGTACCTGGAG
>DATMZU010000233.1:0-5469 GCA_035607435.1 Thermoanaerobaculia bacterium
GACCCCGGCCGCAAACACGAGAGCGCTCGCGTCCTCGTCGTCGCCCACCCCTTGGTAGATCAAACCCCAGCGCAGCTGCAGATAGCTCGCCAGGAACGCCGCGACCAGCAGCACCCCGAACGGGCTGATCGGCACTCCGAAGTACGGAATCCTAAAAAGCTCCTGGATCATGCGGCAGCTCCCCGAATCGGCCCATCGTACCAGGCCGGTCGCCTACTCGCGGCGATCGCGCCGCCCAAGGGTCCGCCCGACGAGCTCCGGATGCGCTGGTAAGGTGACGCGAAAGTAGCTCCTCTCCACATCGAAGTCGAAAATTGGCGGCGGGGAGCCATTCTGTGCCATCGCCCGGAAGACTTTCGGAATCCCGGTGCCGCGCGCTTCGGCCAAACGAAGCTCTTTGAGCAGCTCGCCGATGCGCCGGTTGCGCGCCGGAATCGGCGGCACCTTCGCGCCGGGTTCGAGGTGCTTCGCTTCGATCCCGTAGACCGGACCGGGGTAGCTGATGACCTCCATTCGGTCCGGGTAAAGGTAGACCTTGGTCGGCTCCAGCATATTTTCGTAGCTCCGATGGTAGATCGCGTTCGCGAGCGACTCCTCCAAGGCGGGCACCGGAAAGCTGACCCATCCGCGAGCCTCCGGGCGATCGTCCACCTTCTCGATATGCTGAGTGGACAGGCCTGCAAGGAAACGGAGTGCATCGCGCAACTGGCGGTCGAGCGGACCGCGAAAGACGTGCTCGTCGATCAAGTTTCCCGCCTCTCCGTCCGCGAACTCGGCGACTTCGATCCGCGCACCCGGAAACCACTCTTCCGGATCGTCAGAGAAGAACAGGAGTGCGATGTTTTTCGGCACCTCATGCCCGTTGATCGGGGCCGAGAGCCGCATCCTCCGGTAGATCTCGCGAGCATCCGGCTCGTTGAGGAGATCACTCCGAACCGCGGAGAGGAACTCGCGAACCAACTGTGACCGGATGCTTTCGAGCGAAACACCTGGGGCTCGCCGATCGTCGAACGGAATCCGTGCCGTCAGCGAGACCAACTGATGGAGGAGGTCGCCGGTCGCTTTCGTCGTCTCACCGCCCAACCGCACGTAGTAGGAGCGGGGAGCCCCCTTGTCGAGCGATTCGGGCACGGTATGGGGCCGGGTGTCGCTCGGCGGAACCCAGATGACCAGAAGATGCCGGCCATCCTTCGTCTCAGGGGAAAGGATCGGCTGATAATCCGGCTCGATTCGCTTGCACTGACCCCGAATCCAGCGTTGGATCGCTTCGATTTTCTCAGGGTTTAGCCCGCGCGGCGGCAGGATCGGCACTCCATCGGGCGCCTCCACGCCGAGCACGACATATCCGCCGTTCAAGTTCTGAAAGTCGTTGGCAAAAGCCGCGATCGTGCGCAAAACCTGGGGGCCGGTAGTCTTCTCGTCCCAAGACGCCTTGAGCTCAATGCGAGCCGACTCGAACCTCAGGAGAAGGTCGAGCGACAATGGAAGAACGTTCGCGGATGCCATTGCTGGCTTAAGTCTACCCTGCGCCCTGCCGCGACTTAGACCTCTTCGCCCAAGACCGCGTCGATCTCTTCGAAGTAGTTCGGGGGAACCAGGATCTCGCGCGCTTTGCTGCCTTGGGAGGAGCCGAGCAGGCCGTCGCGCTCCATCATGTCGATCAGGCGGCCGGCGCGGGAGAAGCCGACGCGCATGCGGCGTTGGAGGAAGCTGGCGGAAGCTTGGCGCTCGCGGACGACCAGGCGGGCGGCCTCTTCGTAGAGGCTGTCGTCACCATCGTCGTCCATTCCCTCGCCCCCTCCTCCGCTGGAGCTTTCGCGGTCGCGCAGCACGTCGGGGTCGAGGTCGGGCTTGCCCTGTTTCTTGAGCCAACGGATCAGGCCGGCGGTCTCCTGCTCCGAGACGTAAGCGCCATGGAGCCGCACGATCCGCGAGCTGCCCGGCGGCATGAACAGCATGTCGCCCTTGCCCAGCAGTTTTTCCGAGCCGACCTGGTCGAGGATCGTCCGCGAGTCGTGGCGCGAGGGGGTGGCGTAGGCGATGCGGCAGGGGAAGTTCGCCTTGATCGTGCCGGTGAGGACGTCCACCGACGGGCGCTGGGTGGCGACGATCAGATGGATGCCCACCGCGCGCGCCATCTGCGCCAGGCGTGCGATCGACGTTTCGACGTCCGAGGAGGCAACCATCATCAGATCGGCCAGCTCGTCGATGATCACCACGTAGTAGGGCAGCGGCTTCAAGTCCCCGGCGCTGAAAGCGTCTCCCCCGTCGTCGGACAGGGCGAGCCGCTCGCGCACCTCCGGATCGGCGAGCGCCCGGTTGTAGAACGCGATCGAGCGGACGTGGACCTCGGCGAGCAGGCGGTAGCGGCGCTCCATCTCGGCGACCGCCCAGCGCAGCGCGTTCGCCGCCTTCTTCGGATCGACCACCACCTCGGTCTTCAAGTGCGGAATGTCGGCGTAGACGCCGAGCTCGATCCGCTTGGGATCGATGAAGATGAACTGCACCTCGTCGCGCCGCGCCTTGTAGACGATCGAGGTGATCATGCTCTGGAGGCCGACCGACTTGCCCGAGCCGGTGGCCCCGGCGACCAGCAGGTGGGGCATGGTCGCGAGGTCGGCGTAATAGGGCTCGCCGTAGATGTCGGTGCCGAGCGCCATGGTGAGCACCGAAGGCGATTTGCGGAAGCGCTCATCGGCGAGCAACGTGCCGAGCCGGATCACCCGCCGGTCGCGGTTCGGGATCTCGATGCCGAGCGTGGAACGGCCGGCCATCCGGTCGATGCGCACGGATTCGGCCTTCATCGCGAGCGCCAGGTCGTCCTGCAGGTTGACCACCTGGCTGACTTTGACGCCGGGCGCCGGCTGGAGCTCGAAGATGGTGATCACCGGGCCGGGGCTGATCCCCTCGATCGTTCCATCGACGCCGAATTCGGCGCAGCGGGTGCGGATCGCCTCGCCCAAACGGATCAGCTCGGTCTCGTCGATCTGGGTTCGATGATCCTCGATCTGCAGCAGGTTGACCGGCGGCAGCTCGGAGGTCGGCGCCTCGACCGGGAACGGCAGCGAAGGCTGGGGCACCGCGGGGGTAGTGGAGGCCACGCGGCGCAGCGGCATCGCGGGCGACGGAGTCATCACGGCGGCCGGAGCGGGTCGAAATACCGGCCCGGGGGCGGCGACGCGCGCGGGCGGCGGCGAGGCGGCGACCGGCGTTCTCACCTCCGGCTCATCCTCCTCGAACGCGGGAGGCGAATCAGGCCGGACCCGGCGGAACGAAAACGCCTGCTCGCCGCTCCGCTCGGTGACCCGGAGCGGCCGCAGCGGCAGGTCGAGCCGATGGTCCGGCGCGGAGGGGTTGGCCGGCGGGGCCGATGCCGACGCTACCGCCGCGGAGGGGATCGGCATGGAGGCGACCGCCGGACGGCGCACGGCCGGCTCGCGGGATTTCTGTTGGTCCGCGGCCTGCTTGCGCTCTTCGACCACCCTTTGCAGATGTTTGGTCACCACCCGCTGACGGGCGCGCTCCTTGCCGCGGCGCTCCCGTTTCCGTTCGCGCGCGAGGCTCCGCTCTTCCATCCGCCTTGCGAGCTTTTCGCGCCAAGAGGCGAGCAGGTCGCCGAGCGTCGATTGGACCGCCAGCGCGGCCCCGATCACCACGGCGAAACCGAGCAGGATCGACGAGCCGGCGAAGCTCAATCGGGAGTCCAAAAAGGCGGTCAAGAGATGACCGAACGCGCCGCCGGCCTGGACCAGGCCGCCGCGCGGCCAGGCGACGTTGCCAAGCGTCAGATCGAGCAGGCCGGGGAGCGCCACGAGCAACAACCCGGTGCCGACGCCGCGCCCCACCACCCGCTCCGCCACTCGCTTGCGCAGCCGGCGGACTCCGGAAACCAGCAACAGGCAGGGGAGGGCGAAACACGAGATGCCGAAGAAGCCGAACGCCACCGCCGCGGCATGCGCGCCGACCGGACCGATCAAATTGCGCGCCCGCACCTCGGAGGAAACCGTGCGGTGGAGCACGCTCGGGTCCCGCGGATCGAAGCTGCCGAACGAGATCGCGGTAAACAGCGCGAGCGCGAGCAGCACCAGGCCGAGCAGCTCTCTTCCCTTCTCCGCGGAAAGAGTCGGGCGCTCGGGGCGTTCGGCGGTCTTGGCGAGGGCGACGGACAAGGGCAGAAGTCTCTCGAAAGGGTCTTAGGGTTTTGGCCTTAAGTACCGACAAATTCTACCATTGTTCTATGTCTCGATCGAAACTCCATAGATTTCGAGCAGCTCCGACAAACCGAGCGTCTCGGCGCGGGCATTCGGCGGGCTCCCCACCCGGTCGAGCACGGCGGCGGCGCGCTCTTTCCCCCAGCCGGCGGCGAGCGCGTTCTTAAGAGTTTTCCGACGCTGGCCGAAGGCGAGCCGGACGAACGCGATGAAGGCGGGCATCTCCGCGGCAGGGAGCGGCGGAGGATGGAGGTTGAAGCCGACGAACCCGCCGTCCACCTTGGGCGGCGGACGGAAACTCCCCTTCTTCACCTCTCCCAGCCAATGGGCGTGGGCATAGGCTGCCACCAGGATGCTCATCGAGCCATAGGCCTCGTCTCCCGGACCGGCGACCAGCCTTTCGGCCACCTCGTATTGCACCAGCACGGCGGCGCGCGGGATCGCCGCACCGCGGGTCAGGATGCGTTCGATCAGGGGCGTCGCCACGTTGTACGGCAGATTGCCGGCGACCAGAGTCGGCTCGGGCAGCCGGTGCCAGGGGATTTCCAGCGCATCGCCCGCGACCAAGCTCAAGGTGGAACCGAACCTCTTGCGCAGCGCAAACGCCCATTCCGGATCGACTTCCCAAGCGAGCACCTCAGCCCCGGCGCGCAACAGCTCGGCGGTGAGAACTCCCCCGCCAGGGCCGATCTCCAGCACCCGCATCCCGGCGACCGGCGAGAGGAACTCGATCAGCGGACGGCAGAGCGAGCCATCCACCAGATGGTGCTGGCCGAAGGACTTTTTGAGCGAAGGTCGTCCCGAGGCCATGGTCCGCGACGGTATCACCTTAACCCCGCGATTCCGGCCAATCTGGCACTCTTCGAGCGGGGATCGCCGGAGTCGCCGCGCTTGGCGAGGGGTCGGAGCCGCGTCCCGCCGGGGCATTCCGATGGCACTTCGATTGCAGCCGGGGAGCCTCGCCATGGAACTTGAAGTCGCCACCACCAGCCGAGACGTCGACCGAGAGCTTATCCACCTGAAGCGCGTGGAGGCCGAGCTGCGCAAAGTGATCGTCGGGCAGGACTATCTGCTCGACCGCATGCTGGTCGCCCTGCTCGCCCGGGGGCACGCGCTGATCGAAGGCGTCCCGGGCCTGGCGAAGACGCTCGCGGTCAAGGCTCTCGCCCAGACCCTGGCGCTCGATTTCCGGCGCATTCAGTTCACCCCCGATCTGCTGCCCGCCGACCTGGTGGGAACGCTGATCTATGAGCCGGCC
>DATMZU010000237.1:0-21709 GCA_035607435.1 Thermoanaerobaculia bacterium
CCCTGGCTGCGCTACATCATGGCCAAGGAGTACGGTCCCGATTCGGATCCCATGATCGCCTCGAACAAGCTGATCCAGGACTGCCTCGACCACGGCATCACGGCGGAGCGCCTGTTCGGAGAGAAGGAGCTGGCGGTCTGACCTACCGTTCCACCCAGTAGTTCGGCGCTTCCTTGGTGATCACGACGTCGTGGGCGTGCCCCTCGCGCAGTCCCGCGGGGGAGATGCGGACGAACTGCGCCTTCGTGCGCAGTTCCTCGATCGTGGCGCAGCCGGCGAGGCCCATGCCGGAGCGCAGGCCGCCGGTGAGCTGGGGGAGCAGCTGGTGGACGGTCCCCTTGTGCGGCACCATCCCTTCGATTCCTTCGGGCACCAGTTTCGAAAGGCTGCCGCCCCCTTCTTGAAAATAGCGCTCGGCGCTGCCGCGGGCCATCGCGGAGAGCGAGCCCATGCCGCGATAGGCTTTGTAGGTGCGCCCCTGGTAGAGGATCGTCTCGCCCGGGCTCTCTTCGGTGCCGGCGAGCAGCGAGCCGATCATCACCGAATGGGCTCCCGCCGCGAGCGCCTTGGTGAGGTCGCCCGAGAACTTGATGCCGCCGTCGGCGATCACCGGCACGCCGCTTTCCTCGGCGGCCCGGGCGCAGTCCTGGATCGCGGTCACCTGCGGCACGCCCGCCCCGGTGACGATCCGGGTGGTGCAGATGCTCCCCGGGCCGATGCCGATCTTCACGGCGTCCACCCCGCGCTCGATCAGCGCTCGGGTCCCTTCGGCGGTCGCGACGTTGCCGACCACCAGCCGGACTTCCGGGAAGCGCTCGCGCAGCTTCGCCGCCGCATCGAGGACTCCCTGGCTGTGCGCGTGGGACGAGTCGAGCACCAGCAGATCCGCCTTCGCCTTGACCAGCGCCGCGGCGCGTTCCAGGTAGTCGCCCGAAGAGCCGACCGCCGCCCCCACCCGCAGCCGCCCCAGCTCGTCTTTGCAGGCGCTCGGGTACTGCATCATCTTCTGGATGTCCTTGACCGTGATCAGCCCCTTCAGGTTGCCCGCCGGATCGACCACCAGGAGCTTCTCGATCCGGTGGCGATGCAGGAGCGATTTGGCCTGTTCGAGCGTCGTCCCTTCCGGTACCGTGATCAGGTTCTCGCGGGTCATCAGGTCGCCGATCCGGCGGTCGAGATCCTCCTCGAAGCGGAGGTCGCGGTTGGTCAGGATGCCGACCAGATGGCCGGCCGAATCGGTCACCGGCACGCCGGAGATTTTGAAGTGGGCCATCAGGGTGTGGGCGTCGCGGATCGACTGATCGGGGCCGATCGTCACCGGATCGACGATCATGCCCGCTTCCGAGCGCTTGACCTTGTCCACCTCTTGGGCTTGTAGCTCCACCGTCAGGTTCTTGTGGATCACCCCGAGGCCGCCCTCCTGGGCGAGCGCGATCGCCAGGCGCGATTCGGTGACCGTGTCCATCGCGGCGGAGAGGATCGGGATGTTGAGCGAGATGCCGCGGCACACTTCCGTCCGCAGATCGACGTCGTTGGGGTGGGTGGTCGACAGGCCCGGAACGAGCGAAATGTCGTCGAAGGTGAGCGCCAGCCTGGGTTCTTCCGAGAACATGCGGGTTTCGAGCTCCGGATGGGGGGGCGGCGGCGGAGAGGGCTCCCGTCGCCACGGGTTGGGAGGGCAGGATATCAGAGGCCCATCCCGGCGTCGGCGCGTTTTGCACCGGTCGCGGCCCGCTGGTCCTTTTCCGACGCCGGCCGCTGCCCTCACGGCTTAGACTAGGGACAGAACAACAGACTCGAATCCGAGGAGACCGACGATGAGGATCTACCGTGCTTGCGCCGTTGCCTTGAGCCTTGCCGCGGCTCTCCTCGGCAGGGCCGTCGCCCAGGACCTACGGGGCGGCGAGCTGCGGATCAACCAGGTCACCGTGGGTAGCCAATCCGGGGTCGACGTCGCGGCGCTTCCGAACGGAGATTTCGTCGCCGCCTGGTACTCCCGGCCGGTTCCCGCCGAGAGCACGGTGGAGATCAAGGCACGGAGGTTTTTCGCCGACGGCCGCGCCAAGGGCGGTGACGTGTTCGTCGCGAGAATTCCTCGGTTCTCCTTCTACAGTGGATCGCCGAAAGTCGCAGCCGATGCCGCCGGCCGCTTCTGGGTAGTTTGGGAGGAGCCCGCGGCCACCGAAAGCGGCGCCCGGGTGTTCGGCCAGCGGTTCGACGCGGCGGGCCGGAAGCTCGGTCCCCGTCTCCGGTTCAAGGCCTCGGACTTCGGGCAGGTGAACCCCGATGTCGCGATGACGCCCGACGGGCGGGCGGTGGTCGTCTGGGAGAGCTTCACGGATCGGTTCGACTACGAGGGAGTGAGGATTGCAGAGGTCTACTTTCGCCGGCTGGGTCCGGACGGAGCGTTTGCCGGTCCCGCCGTGTTCGCGCTCTCGGAAGGGGAAACTTCACGGGTCGCGATGCGCGGCGACGGCTCTTTCGGGATCGCCTCCGAGGTCTACAACGGCGAGGGGAGCTTCTACGACATCTACTTGAGCCTGTTCGAGGCCGACGGCCGTACTCTGGTCGAGCCGTTCGAGATCACTTCGGGCAGCACCGAGATCGTCGCCCAGATCGATCCGGCGATTGCGGCCGCGTCGGACGGACGGATGTTCGTCGCGTGGACGGATCGCGCAGGCGATTTCATCCCGTCGGGGAGCGACAGTTTCGACCGCGAGGGTGTCGCCGGCCAGCTGATCGCCGCGGACGGGACTCCGATCGGCGACAACGTAAAGCTCAACAGGTTCCAGAAAGGGAGCCAGTCGGTACCGTCGGTGGCGGCGACCCCGAGAGGTGGTTTTCTGGTCGGCTGGACCAGCGGCGGCAACCAGGACGGCGATGCCGCCGGAATCTTCGCGCGCCACCTCGCGCCGGACGGTCGGCCCCTCGGCGGCGAGATCCGGATGAACCTCGCCCGCCAAGGAAGCCAGGCGGGTGTGGCGCTCGCTCTGGCGCCGAACGGACAGGGCGTCGCGGCTTGGGTGGGTCCGGACGGCGCCGGCAGCTTCGACCTCTTCGCGCGCCGGCTCGCGCCGCCGGAGCGCTGAGACCGGCTACCAGTCGAGCCAGTGCTTGAGCGCCTGTAAACCGAAGGCGTGGCCCATCGCGAGGGCGGGAATTCCCAGGACCAGAATGGCGAGGCGGCGGATCTTCTCCCGCATCGTGGCCCAGCCCCACAGGAGCAGGAACCCGACCGCAAGCGTGGGGTACCCGACCAGGGCGATCCAGGGGACGCCGAACGTCGCGCGCGTCCCCTCCTGCCAGCGCGCCATGCCGACCCGGGCGAGGAACGGTTCGTAGAAACCGACCAGCGCGATCATGAGCAGCGCGACGGCGCCGAGCGCCCGGGCGGAGGGAATGCGCTCGGCGATCGGCTCGCCCGTGACCTCCTCGGCGAAAACCAGCGCGGCGTAGATCGAGAACCCCCAGATGATCGTCGCGATCAGCGGCGCCCGGCCCAGGTGCAGCGCGAGCGGGACGAAGTCGTACAGCAGGGCGCGGATCGCCACCGCATTCTCGCGGAGGAGGCCGAGCAGAAAGAGGGCGAAGAGCAGCGCGATTCCGGAGCGTCCGCGGGTCCAGGCGGCATGCGAAACGATCGCGAGAAACGCCGCGAGGGTAAACAGCTCAAGGAAGAGATGCATGGTCGCGGCGGCCGAGGGGGCGAAAGAAAACCCAGGCAAGAAGTATCGCCAAGGGAATCTTGGTGGCGGCGAAAACTTTGCCAAAGAGGATCGGCTCGAGGATCGACGCGATCGCCATCATCGACGCAAGAAGAATCAACGGCAGCAGGCGCTTCGCTCGCCTTGCCCCGGTGTCCCGATCGGTTTTGTCGTCTGTCGGCAACTTGCAAATCCCGCTTGAATCCAGGTTGCGTTGGGCGCATACTCCGCGCGTCCGCAATCCTTGCCATTCTCCCTCGATCCTCGACGTGCCGGCGGGAGATCCGCCGAACTTCATTCGCACCCTGGTTTCGTCATTCCGTCACGGCATTCCACCGTGGCATTTCGTTGGAGGAACTCTACTGTGAAGAGGAGTCTTGGCGTCTTGGCGGTCTGCGTTTCCATGCTTTTGGGTTTGGCAACATCTATCCTCGCACAGGAAAGGGACGATGCGACGGCTCGCTCCCGGGGGTGGGATCAGTGGTACAACGAAAATTATTCGAATCCGCAGTACCGACCCGGCGCGCGGGGTTCGAGAGGAAGGATTTTCTCTCCCGCCTATCGCCGGTTCCTGATGGAAGCCGCCGCGCGGGAGCGCGCGCGCTGGGGTGCGTTGATCCCCAATAACTCCACCCCGTCCGAATTCGTCGATCCGGAGGCGGACAAAATCGCGACGATCGGTTCCACCTGGACCAACATCGGCCCGACCAAGGCGAACGTGCTGCAAAACGGCGGCACCACGCTCAACGTCTCGGATTCCGGACGCGTCCGCACGATCCTGGTCGATCCGGCCAATCCTTCGGTCATCTATTTGGCTCTTTCCGGCGGCGGCGTTTGGAAAACCACCGACGGCGGCACCACCTGGGCGCCGAAGACCGATGCCTTGGGCTCCCTTTCCTGCGGGTCGCTCGCGATGGATCCGAACAACAGCAGCACGCTCTACCTCGGTCTCGGCGATCCGTTCGACGGCACCGGGATCGGACTGGTCAAATCAACCGACGGCGGCAACAGCTGGAGCGCTCCGGTGTTCCTCGGCGCCGCGACCGAGATCCCCAAGGTGATGGTCGCTTCGACCAACAGCAGCATCCTGCTGGCCGCCACCAACGCCGGGCTGTTCCGCTCGACCGATGCCGGCGCCAGCTGGTCGAACGTCGCGCTCGCCACGGGGCAGGCCGGCGCGCCCTACGCCTGGGACATCGCCTGGGGCGGCGGCAGCAACTTCGCCGTCACCCTGGAAGCGAACCCGACGGTGACGACCGGCACCACCGACGGCCAGATCTGGCGGACCACCGACAACGGCGCCACCTGGACCCGCGCGACCGGAGTGACCAAGGCCAGCGGCGTCGGCCGGATGTCGATCGCCTCGGCACCCTCGGCGCGCAGCACGATGTACGCGATGGCGGCGATTCCGAACGCCACCACCGCGGCGGACTTGGCCGACATGTTCAAGTCGCTCGATGGCGGCCTCTCGTGGACCGCCTTGAACGTCACCGGCAAGCGCTATTCGAAGACCAACCGCGAGTCGTCCAACGTCAACACGCTGCTCAACGGCCAGGGTTGGTACGGCCAGTTGACCCTGGTGCATCCGACCGATCCGAACACGGTCTATTTCGGCGGCGCCCTGCTGCTGGCGAAGACCGCCAATGGCGGCAGCACGTTCAGCCAGATCTCGAACTGGCTCGCCCAGTTCAGCCTGCCGTACATCCATGCCGACTTCCACGCCGGAACCTTCGATTCCTTGGGCAACCTGTACGTCGGAACCGACGGCGGCATTTTCAAATCGACGAACAGCGGTACCACCTGGAGCGCCGCTCTCAACGTCGGCATCACCTCGCACCTGATCTATTCGGTCGGCTCGTCGCTCGCCAACACCTCGGCGGTGATCGGCGGTTTGCAGGACAACGGCACCCGGGTTCGCTCGGGCACGACCACGATCTACGACCAGCGGATCGGCGGCGACGGTTTCGGCTCGAACATCAACAAGGCGAACGCCTCGCTGATGCTCGGCAGCCTCTACTACGCCCAGATCTTGAAGAGCACGAACGGCGGCACCAGTTTCGCCTCCTCCTGCTCCGGCATCACGGAATGCGGCAACAGCAGCACGGCGCCGTTCAACACCGGCATCGTCGCCTGGGCCGGCTCGGCGACCGGCGACACGGTCTTTACCTGGTCGAACACGAAAGCGTACCGGTCGACCAACTTCGGCGGCTCCTGGAGCGCGCTCGGCACCACCGGGCTGCCGACCACCAACCTGTTCCTTCGCGGCTTCGGCGTGGCGTTCAGCAACGCGAACACGATGGGTCTGCTCGCCAACAGCGGGCGGGTGTTCTTCTCGACCAACGGCGGCACCAGCTGGACGCAGGCGGCCAGCCCGCCGAACAACGGCCTTTCGATGAGCTCGGTCTGGTTCGACACGATCACCCCGAGCACCGCCTACGTCTCGTCGGTGGCACCGGACGCGACCAAGAACCATCTCTGGAAAACGACCGACTTGGGGTTGACCTGGACGACGATCGACGGCTCCGGCTTTCCTTTCGGCGTGCCGGTCAACAAGATCGTCGCCGATCCGCTGGCCAACCAGACGCTGTTCGCCTCGACCCATCTCGGCGTCTATCGCTCGACCGATGCCGGGGCCACCTGGGCTCGCTACGGCACCGGCCTGCCGCTGGTCAACGTGACCGACTTCTACATCTCGCCGAGTTCGACTCTCGCCCGCATCTCGACGTTCGGCCGCGGTTTCTGGGATCTGCTGCCGTAACCGACGAGCGCGCATCGACCGCCAAGGCCCGGCGAGATTCTCGCCGGGCCTTTTGCGTCTAAGGCGCCTATCTTCCGCCTTGCTCCTCTCGTTCCTTCGGCGGGGCTCGCGTGAACCAGCCGAGCGCCAGCGCTTGGGCGAGCGGGATGGCCGCCATCGAAAGGATCGCGATCTCGCCCTGGTCGATGCGGCCGAGAATTACCGCCGAGAGGGTCGCCGTCGTCGCCCAATAGGCGCCGAGCAGCGCGAGCCAGAGGTAGAGAAGGCGGCGCACGATGAGGAAAGGCCTCCAGGCGCGGAAGGAATCCGACGAGACAGGATTCGCTTTTCGGATTCTATGCCGGGAGGTCCGCCGCCCGGCTGGTAGACTCGGTTCGGTTCCGGTCGCTTCGTCCCGCGACCTCAACGCCCGTGGAGGACCGTTTCGCATGCGCAAGCTTTTCCGCCCGATTCTCCTGCTCCTTCTCGGAATCGTCGCCGCCCTGCCCGCCGCGGCTTGGGATGTCCGGCGAGACGTCTCCGCCGACGATTTTCGCGACTTCGCTCGCCGTTTCGCCTCGGCCGCCTATGCCTACCCCGGGCATCCGGCCAAGGCGCTCGGCCTCACCGGTTTCGAGGCGTACGCCGAAGCGTCGTACGACGACACGTTCGACGAACAGCCGTTCTTCGGCGGCGCGGTGGACGGCGATCTGGACGCCGGCTTCCTGTCGATCGCTAGGGTGGGGATACGTAAGGGGCTCCCCGGCCACGTCGATCTCGGCGTCTCGCTCGCCGAGGCGGTGGGCACCGATCTCCGCCTGGCGACCGCCGAGGTGCAGTGGGCTTTCCTGGACGGCGGCACGGTGTCGCCCGCCGCGGCGCTCCGGATCGTCGGGACCCGGAGCCAAGGCGGCGGAGGGTTCACGCTCGACCAAGGCGGAATCGAGGTGCTCGCGAGCAAGGGGTTCCCGCTGATCACTCCGTATATCGGCGGCGGAGTCGTCTTCAGCCGAGCCCGGCTCGATCGCTCGGCCGGCCTTTCCGATCTCTCCGTGGCGCACACCCAGCCGATCGCCTACGCCGGCCTGCGCTTGAGCCTGCTGATCCCGAAGATCACCGCGGAGATCGAGCGCGGCGAGACGACGCAATACGCGCTGCGCGTGGCGCTCGGGTTTTAAGGAAAAAAACGACCATGCCGATGATCGACATGCGCTCCGACACGGTCACCCGGCCCGACGCGGAAATGCGCCGGGCGATGGCCGAGGCGGAGGTCGGCGACGATGTCTGGGGCGAAGATCCGACGGTCGCCCGGCTCGAAACGGAAGCGGCGGAGGTGCTCGGGTTTGAAGCCTCGCTGTTCGTTCCCTCGGGAACGATGGGCAACCAGATCGCGCTCCATCTCCACTCCCGCCCTGGGCGGGAGGTGATCTGCGAGGCTTCAGCCCACATCTACGAGTTCGAAATGGGCGCGATGGCGGCGATCTCGGGCCTGGTGCCGCGGCGCATCCCGACGGCGGACGGCCTGCTTTCGCCCGAAGACGTCGCCGGAGCGTTCCGGCCGACGACCGGCTTCGCCACTCCGACGGGAATGCTGGCGCTCGAAAACAGCCACAACGTGGCCGGCGGCACGGTCTACGATCGGCCGCGGCTCGACGCCCTGCTCGCCGAGGCGCGCCGGCTGAAGCTGCCGGTCCACCTCGACGGCGCGCGAATCTTCAACGCCGCGGTGGCGCTCGGGGTGCCCGCCGCGGAGCTGGCCCGCGGCTTCGATTCGGTGATGTTCTGCCTCTCCAAGGGCCTCGGCGCACCGGTCGGCTCGATGCTCTGCGGCTCGCGCGATTTCATCGCCGCGGGCAAAAACGTCCGAAAGATGCTCGGCGGCGGCATGCGCCAATCGGGCATCCTCGCCGCGGCGGGTCTGCTCGCCCTGCACCAAGGCCCCGGCCGCCTGGCGACCGATCACGCCCATGCCCGGCGACTCGCCGAGGTGGTGGCGGAGCTTCCCGGGGTCGAGCTGGATCTCTCCCGTGTGCGCACCAACATCCTGGTCTTCCGCGTCGGCGCCGGCCCGGCCGGAACGCTCGACGATCCACCCACCGGGCCGGCGGCAAGCTTCTTGGCCCGCTTGAAGGAGCGCGGCATCCTCGCCAGCCAATTCGGTCCCGACAGGGTTCGCCTGGTGACCCATCGGGACGTGGCGCCCGCGGACGTCGATCGTGCGGTCGAGGTGCTGCGAGGAATGGGTGAGGAAAGGTAGAGGGGCCTGCTCTCGAGCGCCTTCCCGTCGTATCGTGCCCGGCGGACAGAGAGGCAAGGAGGTCTCCAGATGTCGCGACCGGTCGTTTCTTCTCTTCGTTGGAGCGTTCTTACCCTGCTCGGCCTGGCCCTCGGCTTCGGGCTGGGTCTCGCCGCGGGCGGCCCGGTCGAGGCGCTGGTCGGCATGATCCTGGTCACTCCGGTTCTCACCGCGCTCGCGGGCGGAGCGTTCGGCTCGGTGCAATGGCTCGGCGCGCGGCGAACGCTCTCCGCCGGCTGGATCGTCGCGAGCATGCTGGGGCTCGGCGCGGGCCTCGCGCTCGGCGTCGTCGCGGTGGAGCTTGCCGGGCGGGCGATCACCGGAGAACAGGTCCACGTTCGCACGCTTTCACCCCCGGTTCGCGCCATGAGTCTCGCGGTGGTGGGAATCGCCTGCGGCTTGGCGCTCGGCGCCTGCCAGGGCTGGATCCTACGGCGCCGCTACGGGCGAGCCGGGCAAGGGCGCTGGCTGCGCGCTTCGGTCCTGGGCTTCGGCGGCGGCTTGGCGCTCGGATCGCTCGCGGCCGACGCGATTGCCGGGGGAATCGCCTCGCCGCTCGGCTTCGTGATCCTGGTGGGAGTCGGCGGTGGTCTCGCGGGCTGGGTGACCGGCCGCGAGCTGGAGCGCACGGTCGAGGCCGGTGCGCTCCAGCCGGGCTGAGGTGCTGAGCGATCCGGGCGGCTACGCCGCGGGCCGCGGCACGATCTTCGCGATCGCCAGGCCCGCGAGCAGCCAGCCGACGACTTGGTCGATCAGCTCGGCGCCCACGAAGGCGGTCGGGAAGCCGTACCAGATCCAATAGCTGGCGCTGATCGAGAGCCAAGCGAAAAGCCCCAGCAGGCCGATAACGAGCACCCGCCGGCCGAACGGCGCGCTGATCATCGATACCACGATCGCCGCGATCCAGGCGGCGAAGATGTTGGAGACCAGCTCGCTCCCCAGCTGGCGCGGGCTCATCGCCTCGCCGCCCGAAGGCCGGTAGAGAAGGAGCCCCGAAGGGCCGCTCTTGATTTTCTCCTCCCAGGCGGCCCGTTGCTCGTCGGTCGCGTTCTTCATGTCGAGGCCCGGGTAGAAGTAGAGGCCCGCCTCGGGGATCGAGGCCCCGAGCGCGGTGAGCACCGGACCCTCGTCGGGCAGGTTCTTGAGCCCCATCTCGCCGAGCGGCGTCGCCATGTGCGAAACGGCGCCCCAAGCGAACAGCACGAGACCGCCGGCAAGGGCGGCGAGCAAGATCTTCTTCATGGCTTCCTCCGTGAGTTGGAAGCTCAGTCTACCGCGGAAGGCTTGGCTGGGATGGAGGTGGAGGGGGCGGCCCGGCGGACCGCCCCTCCGTGGACAGGCTTCCTACTGGTAGTAGTAGGACTGGCAGGTGCAGTTGCCGTAGTCCCAGTAGCCGCCTTGGCGGTCACACCAGCTCAACTCGGACTCGGAGGGCTCGCAGACCGGCGGCGGGGGCGGAGGATCGAAGTAGAACGTGCCTCCCTGCGGCAGATTGCAGGTCACGCCGTGATAGTTGAAGCCGAACTGGTTGTAGGTGTTGCCCGGAATCGACTCGTTCGGCAGCGTGAAGAAGTAGCCCTTGGACTGGCTGTAGTTGGCCTGGAGGTTGATCCCGCCGAAGCTTCCGTCGGCCGGAAGGACGTAGCCGGACATCCCTTCGAAGTGGTAGCCCGAGCCCAGCGTCGAGTAGTAGGTCGAGTAGTAGAAGTACCAACGGTTCGACTGTTGCACCCTCCAACGGTAGAGGGGAATCAGACCCTGACCGGGCGAGGGCGTGTAACCCGCGCCGGGGGAAAGGACGATGCCGGCGGTCTGAGGGAACGGGTAGTAGGCGAAGTTGGAGTAAACCCCTTCGTAGTAGTTCGCCGTGAGCAGAGTTCCCAGGTTGGTGTTGTTGACGATGAAGCGCTCGAACGGCACGGGAGAAACCGCGACCGGCTGGGCTTGGACCGCCGGTGCCAAGGCGAGAACCGACAGAGCGAGGACACAGACACTGGCTACGAACACCGAAGTTTTTCTCATGCTCAACTCCCTGGATGGAGGTTGATGGAACAGCAGGATTAACCTTGCTGCACTTAAGGCTCACCTACTCTTCCAGGTGCAGATGCAGCCTGAAAACGCGCCGCGATCGGGCGCGGAGATCTTCGCCGGAGAGCCAGTCGGGAGAGCGGGCCTTCGACCCGCCCTTGCGGCCGAGACGCCCGGGCACCCAGGATGTTTTACTCCCCTCTCCCTTTGGGAGAGGGGCCGGGGGTGAGGGCTGTGCCTACTGCGATCCCTGGCTCAGCAGATCCGCGCCCGCCTTGGCGATCACGCCGTCTTCGTTCGCCTGGACGCCGGAGACGCCGATCGCTCCGATGACGGTGCCTTCGTGGATCAGGCGCAGGCCTCCTTCGAGCGGCACGGTGCTCGGCAGGCCGAGGATCACCAGGTTGCCCTGCTTGAGGAGCGCTTCGTGGTACTGGGTGTCGCGGCGATAGTTCGCCGAGTGGGCGGCCTTGGCGAGGGCGATTTCGACGCTTGCGTTGGTCGAGCCGTCCATCCGGCGGAAGTACATCAGCCGTCCGGACTCGTCGACGATCGCGATCGAGACGTTCCAGCCGTTCTTCTTCGCTTCGGCCTCCGCGGCTGTCGCGATCTCCTCGGCGGCCGCGAGGGTGAGGATCGTCTTCTGGGTCAGCTGCGGCATGAGTCTCTCCGAAGATCGGTCAAGAGGTGGATCATGGGATGCGGGCGATGAAATCGATCTCGACCAACGCCGCCTTCGGCAGAGCCGCGACCTGCACCGTCGAGCGGGCCGGCCGGTGGTTGCCCATGTACTCGGCGTAGATCTCGTTCAGCTTGGCGAAGTCGGCGAAATCCTGGATGAACACCGTCGCCTTGAGCACGTCGGCGAACGAACATCCGGCGCTCTGGAGCACCGCATCGAGGTTCGCGAACACCCGCCGGGCCTGGGCCTCGAATCCGCCGTCCACGATCGTGCCGGTCGCCGGGTCGAGCGCAACCTGGCCCGAGGTGTAGAGCAGGCCGCCCAGCGAGACCGCCTGCGAATAGGGGCCGATGGCGGCCGGGGCGTCGTCGGTGTGGTGATAACGAATCTTGTCGTCGATCGACATCGGTTCACTCCTGGACGGGACCTTCGTAGACCCCGATGTAGGGGAGGTTGCGGTAGCGCTCGGCGTAGTCGAGGCCGTAGCCCACCACGAACAGGTTCTCGATCGGGAAGCCGCAATAGTCGATCGGCACCTCGATCTTCCGGGCTTCTTTCTTGTCGAGCAGGGTGCAGAGCCGGACGCTGCGGGCGCGGCGGAAGTGGAACAGGTCGAGGATCGTCCGCAGGGTATAGCCGCTATCGACGATGTCCTCGATCAGCAGCACGTCCTTGTCGCGGATCGACAGGTCGATGTCCTTCTTGATCCGCACCTCGCCCGGGCTGGTGCCGCTGCCGTACGAAGACGTCTGGAAGAAGTCGATCGCGCAGGGGATGGTCAGCCGCTTGAGCAGCTCGACCATGAAAAAGACCGAGCCTTTGAGCACGCCGACGCAGATCAGCCGATCGCTGGTCGCATAGTCGCGATCGATCTCTTTCGCCATCTCGGTGATCCGCGCCTCGATCGCCTCCTGGGTGATCAGCACCCGCACGTCGTGTCCCATCCCGGACCTCCTGAAGTAATATGACTTGGCCTCGTCCAACGGACCCGAACGGAATTTCGCACATGCCCAGCGTTCCAGAGCTTCAGCTACTCCATCGGCGCTATACCGACCTGTCGAATCGCTTCCGGGCGGCCTGGACGTTCCATCAGTTTTTGCAGGGACTGGCGAAAACCGTCCTCGATCGTCAGGGCGCGGACCACTCGACCGCGTTTCAAGACCTGTACAACGAGCTCAAAGAGATCTCCCAGGATCTGAACGCGACCGCGGGCGACCTGATTCGGATGCGGCTCGACGCGGTGGACCGCCGCCTCTCCGACCTGATCTCGGCGCTGGAGGCGGAGGATAGCAAAGTCGGCGCGAACTCCCTGCGCCAATTCTTTAAGCGGGTCCGCGGCTACGACGAGAAGATCCTCACCCAGCTGGTCAAGTTCTACCTGTTCGCGCCGCGCCGCGACGGCTGGCCGCCCGCGCGGCTGGATAAGGTCGATTTCCTGCTCGCCCGCCTGTCGGAGGAGGACGGCGAAGGGCAGCTCGGCCAGGGGCTCCGCCTGCGCGACACCCGCCACCTGCTGGAGATCTTCGACGGCCTCTGGATGCTGCTCGGCGCGCCGCCGCTCGCCCCCGAGGTGATCGCCTACCGGCGCGACGAGGTGGAGTCGCTGCGCGCCGAGATCCAGGCGGTTGAGGGGCTCGACCAGCTCTACGAGCGTGAGGTCATCCAGCGCTTCCGCGAGCTGAAGCACGGCCTCGCCGATTTCTACTTCGAGCCCTCGATTCTGGTCTCGGTTCAGGCCACGAACCTGGTGCTGCGGGCGCGCATCCAGGAGCTGTACCAGCGTGAGGAGCGGCGGTTCATCTCGGAATACCAGCGGATTTTTGAGCTGGAGCGCCAGGTCTCGGGCAACGAGGAGCTGGACCAGGATCTCACCGCGTTCCGCGAGCAGATCGAGCGCTTCGAGCAGCGCATCCGGAGCGATGAGTTCAAGCTCGAAGACCTCGCCCAGATCCGCGAGAGCGTGCGCCATCTGCTGCCTCGCCTCGCCGAAGCGGGGGGCAAAGACCCGGCGCGGATCTTCGAGGACACGGGAGAGATCGACCGCGCGGCGGCCGGATCGGCGGTCGCCTCGCACTTCGAGCTGATCGGCGACCACTTCAAGCGCCTGGTGGACGCGATCCAAGACCTGCCGCCCTCTACCGGTCCGCGGGAGGCGACCCTTACGCCGGAAGTTTTCCCCCTCCGCCTGGAGCCGCGGGAAGTTCTGGCCTGCCGCCGCGTCTGCGGGGGAGACGACTCCGCCGCCTCGATCGAGCGCTTCGTCCTCGAAGCCGCGGCGCTCCGCCTGCGCACCAACGAACAAGCCCAAGAAATCTCCGGCCTTCTCGACGAGACCGCCCGCACGGGAGCCTCACCGATCTTCGACCAGGCCCGCGAGACCTGCCGCGTCGCCGACCTCTTCCTCTTCCGCTTCGACCACGAGGTCCACCAGGCCGTCCTTCGCTCCGACCTCTCCGGAGCCCGCGACCTGGAGCTCCTCCGCATGCGCCTGATGCGCGACTACTCGGGCCTCTGGCTGCTCGCGTACCGGCCGGAGTTTTCGCTGCGGTAGGGGAGCGGGCCTCTTCAGATGATCACGCGGGTCGAAGCCCTCGGTTTCCGCTGCCTGCGCCGCGTCTCGCAGCCCATGGATGGATTTCACGTCCTGATCGGCCCGAACGCCAGCGGCAAGACGACGTTCCTGGACGTCGTGGCGTTTCTCGGAGATCTCGTCTCCGGCGGACTGGAGAAGGCGGTCGGCGAACGGACGGCGAACTTCCAAGACCTGACGTGGCGGCGGGAAGGCGAACGCTTCGAGCTGGCGATCGAAGCGCGGATTCTGGTGGAACTGCGGGGCCGACTGGAGAACCCGGCGTTCGACACGGTGCAGTACGAGGTCACCCTGGGACTGGAATCTCGCGAGGTGAGGTTCGAGACCGAGACGTTAACGCTATGTACCACGGGCTCGCGAGGACCGGGGGCTTCCTTGAGCGCAGTACCGGATCCGGTTGTCGCGCAGCAAATATTATCGCGTTGCCATCGCCGTTTCGAACCCTCTGTGAAGAGCCCTTGTCTTGCAAACAAGCGCGCTCTGATGCGCAGCCAGGTCCCAGTGATGTGATTCCAGGTCCGAGTGATGTAGACCGCGGTCGTAATGATGCGGAACCGGCTTCGGGTGTCCCAGCGGGTGTTCATAGTGATGTCAACTTCGCGGTGAGGCGTCGCCACCTCGGTCCCGGCGCTGCCCCTCGTGAATCCTGTTTCGCCGACCGAGTGATCCGCGAGGCAACTCCTCCGCGCTTTCTCCGCGCCGCAGTTCAGAGGCTCGGCGAGCAACCGAGGTATGCTCAGGCACAGTTGCCTTTTCCCTGCTTGAGGTTCTCGGATGAGCTATCTGCTTTTCCTGGATGAGAGCGGCCACGACCACCGGACCATGCCTTACGAGGTTCGCGGTGGCGTCGCTCTGCATACCGGGGAGCTCTGGCCGTTTGTTCAGGCTATGCAGCGCCTTGAGCTCGCGTCCTTTGGAGCCACGCTGCATCAGTTCCAGGCCGAATTGAAGGGCTGCAAGCTCTTGGACAAGGACCGGTTCAAATGGGCGACCCAGGAATCACCGATGCCCGACGAGGAGCGGCGGAAGCACTGTCACGGCTTTCTCACCAAAGGGTTGGAGAAGAAGGCCCCGACTCGATTGGAGTTCACGGCCTACGGGCAGGCATGCCTGGAGATGGCGACGGGGGTGTTCGAGCTCCTCAGGCAGCACAGGGCACACTTGTTCGCCGCTGCAATCCCATGCAGTGTCATCAAGCCGGATACCTACGAGGCAAAGGAGTATCTACGAAAGGATCAGGTGTTTCTTCTCGAACGCTACTTCTATTTTCTTGAGCAAGAGAAGCAGCATGGATTGCTGGTGATGGATGCGGTGGAGAAGAGCGAGGACCGTCGCTTCGTGCGACGCCTTGAGGCCTACTTCCGGAAAACAAAAACGGGACGTTACCGGTCGGCGTGGATCGTCCCGGCGCCGTTTTTCGTTTCGTCGGACATGACCTACCCGGTCCAGGCCGCCGACTTGGTGATCTATTGCGTGAACTGGGGCTTTCGCCTGCCGACTCGTGGGATGGACGCGCCGCACCGGCCGGAAATCGCTGAAGACTACGGCCGATGGCTCACCCAGCTTCAATTCCACGGGGAAAGTTATCGTGACGGCGCCGTATACGATTCCTACGGCATCGTTTTCGTGCGGGATCCCTATGAGGCCAGACAAGGTGCAGAATGAAAAAGGAGGCAATGCCTTCGGAGCTACCTAAAACGAGCAGCTCTTGGGCCGAGCCTCCGGAAAGAGTATCGGCTGTTGGCTCTTAGGAGTCAAGGACTGGACCCGTAAGTTCCGGGCGCGCTGAATCGGAACTCAGGCGGGTTGAGCCAGACGGCGAACCGACAGATGCGCTGAATCGATCGAACATTTCGCCTTCACCGTCGTGAATCTCTGAACCCGTCACTTCCGGTAATTTCGACCCAGGTGCAGCCTCATCGAGTCGTTGAAGCCTCTCTGGGCCTCTGGGCTCAGCTTGTCGCGGATTCCTAGGGAGCCCGGGCCTGCCGCCGTGTTTCCTTGGGCGCCCAGGGCCGGGTCGCCGAAGATTCCGGTCGCGATGTCGAAACCCAGCCAATAGAGCCCCGGCGGCTCGGTGGCGCGGGCGTTGGCCACCACCGGATCGCGGTCCGCGATCGCCGCTCCCCGCTTGGCGAAGTCGGTGTTGTTGTTGCGGTCCAGGGAGAAATCCTTGGCGACCAGGAAGCCGCGCTGCTCGGGATTGGAGAGCGAATCCAGGATCTTCTGCTTGCCGGGACCCCACGCGGTATGCCCTTCGCACACTCCCATCCCGATGTCGAAACCGCGCCGCATCGGGCCGTCCGGCTCGCGGTCGCGGAGCAACGTCGCCAAGGCGTTGTCCCGGGCGAGAATCGCCCCGCGGGCCGCGGCGAGTGTTTGCAGTCTCGGCGAGACTAAGCTCACTCCCGACACCTTCAGGTCGAGCTCGATCTCCGTTTCGCCGACGTGCGCAAAGAGCAGGACACTCACGATCAGGAGCGTCGCGAGAAACAACAGGGCCGCCGGCCATCGCCTGCGGACGCGCGGAGGCTGGTTGCTCTGATGGATTTCCACGAGGCGGGCGAGGCGGCCGAGCGCTTCCACCTGATCGGCCGAAACCTGGCCGCCCGAATGGATCGCGTCCTTCTCGGCCGCCTGGACCTGGCGACGAAGAAGACCGCGAAGCTGATCGATCGTGGATTCCGGCACTGTCAGCGCCCGGAGTGATAGAACCAGAACGGCGGCGCCGAGGCACCGCCTCCGCCGCGGCGGGTGGCCTTGATCTCGACGGAGTAGATTCCGGCCGTGGCGAGCGCCGGAAGCTGAATGTTGATTGCTCGATCCGCCGGATAGTAGCTGTATTTCAGCGGTTCGTCCTTCTTGATAAATGCGCCGACGCGGCCCTCGGAGCCGACCGGCGCGAGACTTATGTAGACCTCGGTCAGCTCGACCCCCGGCACCAGCGTGAGCTGATAGCGCGGCGAGCGCGAGCCTGCCGTCTGGCTGACCCGGAGCGGTATGTACACGTCATGGGCGGCGCCTCCCACCGGGTGCGAAGCCCAGGCCATCAGGCCGAGCTCGTTGCGGCGGAGGTTGAAGGTCGAAAGAACGTTCGTCGGCCAGGAATAGGACGTGCTTCCCGCCGGGCGCACCGCATCCATTTGATAGTAAAGACGGTGCCGGAGCGCGCGGGCCCGGAGATGGATCTCGGCTCCCTCGGGAGCGGTCCATTCCACCCGCAGCGGTTTTCCTGAAGCCGGATCGAAGTCTTCGACCGACTCGGTGAGCGATGCGACCAGGAGCGTCGTGCTGCCGACCTCCTTGATGTAAACCCCCTCGCAACGATCCCCGCGAAGACGGTATCCATGAGGATCGGCGCTCGTCTGCTTGAGCTGCGCATCACAAGCCGAGCTCTGAGCAACCAGCGGCGTCGCCAAGCCCTCGGCGGCGAGCGAGGCGGCCCCAAGGATGGCGGCACGAAACAGGCGACGATCGACCAGGCGCATGGATCACCTCAGTTTCCAAGGATACTAACAGGCGCCTCGCGGCTCGGTATCGTTACAGGCGGAAGGCGAGCGAATCCGGGCCGATACCTGACTTCATTCACCAGGCCGTGTACTCTCTTTCGATGCTGCCTGTCCTCATCGCGATCGGCGCACTGTCCGTCCTGATCTGGGACATGACAAGGCCTTTACCGCGGCCCGTTCGCCCCCTGTGGCGCGTGATCCGAGCTTTGCCGTTCGCGATGACTTCCGCGCTCAGTGTGTTCGCCGCGGGGCGCGCACCGCAAGGTCGCCATCCGTTCCAAGTCGACTTCGGCCTCTCCGCGGAGGACGTCGCGAGATCGATGACCAAAGTGCCGCACCTTCGCAGCATCGCCATCCTGTTCCTGCTGGCCGTCGTGGCGTTCGGCATTCGGCGTCTACTCGTAGCATTTGCCGTCACCATGGCGCTCGGGATCACGTGGGAGCTCGCTGAGGCCACCGTGGTAGGCCATTACGCCCGCCTCGCGGATCTCGCTCCGAATCTAGTCTCCGGAATCCTGGTGCTCGGGTTCGTCGCGGGCTTGCGCTGGGTCCTGATG
This sequence comes from Thermoanaerobaculia bacterium, assembly GCA_035607435.1. Classification (GTDB taxonomy): domain Bacteria; phylum Acidobacteriota; class Thermoanaerobaculia; order Multivoradales; family UBA5704; genus DASYKS01. The sequence continues at coordinate 18,104 of DATMZU010000237.1, forward strand.
CGCCGTCGGCATACAGCTACGTTCGACCCAGGGGGCGATCGCGCAGAAATCGTCGGGGTTGCGGTAGTCGATCGACCGCGCGACACCACGCAGAGAACTCTGTGAAACCACGCAGTTTGGAGGTCCAAACCACGCAAAACGGGTGAAACCACGCAAAACGCCCCCATTTTGGCCGGTTGAGCCAGCGAAACCACACAGAAATTCGCTCAAACCACACAGCCGACCCGTCAAGCCACGCAGCCGAACGGTCGCGCCACGCAAATCGAGGCCGAAGCCACGGAGAAAGCCATTCTGGCGGACCGAAAGTCCGGTCGAGCCGCCGACGCAAGGGTCCACTTGCGTGGCTGGAGCGACTTTTTAGGTGGTTTGAGGGAATTCGTGGGTGGCGTCACCCAATTTCTGGGTGGCCCGAGGGAATTTCTGTGTGGTTTCGCGCGGATCTGTGTGGCTTCAGCGAATTTCTTGTGTGGCGCGAGCGAATTCCTCAGTGGCGCCGACGAATATCTCAGTGGCTTCAGCGAATTTCTCGGTGGCTTCGCCGCTTCGGTCGGTCGCTTGAAGATTCTTCCCGGTGATCGCACCGTTCCGATCGGTGGCTCCAGCGATTTTCCGCCCGTGTTGAAGCCTCGCGGCCCCCAGCTCGGCGATTTCGTCGGCGACTCGGGGGCTTCATTCGGTGGCTTCGGGGATTTTCGCGCAGAGCTTACGGTAGCGGAGACGGAATCGACCGCCTCCGCCGTCCTCCTCCGGAGCGAGCACGCCGTCATCGATCAGCAGCTTGAGGTTGCGCCGCGCGGCCCCGCGATCCACCGGATGGCCGAGCACGCGGTTGAGATCGTGGTGATCAAAGATCTCGGGCAGATCTTCGTAGACCCGCTCGATGTCGTCCATCACGCCCCAAGCGCCACGCCGCGGAGGCACGGACGGAAGCTCCTCGGAAAAACCCGGCTCCGCCGCGACCGAGCCATCTCCCAAAAGCCGAGTCGCTCCAAACGCCAGGCCCTCGATCTGCGGCAGCAGCGGTACACCCCCCGCGCCGGACGCCAGCCACACCAAATCCAACGCCCGGATCTGCGCCAACCGCGCCGCGTCGGAAATCGCGATCGTCGTCTGATGCTGCTCCTCGATCCGCCGCCGGTGCGCCTCGTACTCTTCGCGCGTCAACATAGTCCGCGGATTGCAGCACAATGGGCTCTGGGGCGGCAACCTGCTCTCTAACAGCTACGGGACCTCCGGCCATGAACACCATAGATCTCATCGCACCTGACCCGGAAGATCTCACTTGCGTGGAACAGATTCATCGTGCGCGTGCCGAGGGTAATTCGAGTCGAGTGCGAGAGCTCGAGAGACGGCTCTCCGTCACGACCTCGGCGAACTGTCATCTCGCCGTCTACGGTTCGCTCGCGCCCGGAGAGTCCAATGCGGCACAGCTCGAGTCGATTTCGGGCACGTGGAGCGATGGCTATTTCGTAACCGGCGACCTTGAGGAGCGAGGGTGGGGAAGTCGATTAGGCTTTCCGGGCCTGCGCTGGCGCCCCTCGGGTCCGCGCGTCGCGGTCAAGGTGTTCTCTTCTCGAGAACTGCCATATCACTGGGAGCGCCTCGACGAGTTTGAAGGAGCCGAATACCGAAGGATCATCGTGCCGCTACTGGGTGGTGAAAACGTGGTGGGTTTGGCGAACATCTATGCTCTACGCTAGGCGGGACCGGTATCCCCACCAATGCGCGGCGCCGAGACGGGATGGGAGTTCCGAAGCCGCTGCGCGGCGAGGGTGGATGTCTAACCTAAACCCCAAGAAAGAAAGGCCACGAGAAGGGTGTTCGGCTGTGCCTGGTCGTTTCCACAGATGCGCTGGATCGATCGAACTTCGGCACCGTCATCATCTGCCCGATCACTACGACGGAGCGGCGCCACTTCAAGTAGCGGATCGCCGTTGCCCCACAGACTTACGGCTGACCGATAAGAGATGGCAGACTCAGCCGCACTTTCGGACGCCGTACAGGTCGCGACGCTTCCATCCCGCTGACTCTTCAGTTAGAATAGAGCAAAACAAAAAGGATTGAGATGGGTAACCAGGCAGGGGGGCATGGGATTTGGAACGGTGTTATGGGAGCGGTTCTAGGCGCGACCATTGTGGGACTATTCAACGTCGCGCAAGCTGGAAAGCTTCCAGGTTTCAGCAGTGAAAGTAAACGGCCCCTGCCAATCGCACCTTCTGAGCGGCAGCCCACCAAGCCTGAAATGCCTCCGAGCACGCCTCCAAATGGTCTCCTCCCAGGTCTAGCAATACAAGCATTGGAACGTCTTGCCGACAACCCACTGGTTAAGCCCAACGGAAGTCTGGCTCCCAACCCGAACGGTCTCGAGGTAGAAGCCATTGGAAGTGATAGGCCCAGGAACTTCATTATTCGGGTGCGTCTGTTCAATCCAAACGACCGAAGCGAGGCGCCCTGGGACTACGGCTTCTTTTTCCGTAACGACGGTAAGGGGTATCGCCTTCGGGTCGACTCCGAAGCAAGCTGGAACCTCAGCCACCAGGAGGGGAGGAGCACCGAGTTAAAGACGATCGCTTCTGGAGCGATCCCCGAGATGAACGTTTCCAGTGGAGGATCTAATGTTCTTTATCTCGCAGTGCTCGATGGGAGCGGTCTCTTCTATGTGAACGAGCGCCTTGTTGCCACTCTCGATCTCTCAGCGGACAAGTCTGACGGATATCTCTTTCTGGTAGCCAACGCTTTGCGCGGACACGGAGTTTCCGGAAAGGCTACACGATATGAAGAGTTGAAGATGTGGTCACTCGTACCAGATAAGCTCGATCGTATCGCGGGCCTCACGGCTAACTTGATTACGGCTTCCGCGGGGGCTGTCGTGCGCGAAGATCCAGGTCTACTTCGTCAGCGCACAGATAACATAGTGGCAACTCATTTTCTGAAGGTAAGTCGACCGACACGTGACTTTGTGATCGAGACGGAGTACTTCAACCCTCACAACTCTCGCAAAGTTCCGTGGGACTACGGGTTTGGTTTTCGAAACAGCGATCGGGGTCAATTCCGAATCTATGTGAATTCCAGCAAGAGATGGTATCTCGTTTACGCTAGTGGTTCGGGTGTAACATTCAAGATTGATCAGCTTGCTTCTGGCCTGATCGCTGATCTTGATGTGACCCCGGGGAAGCCGAACAAGCTCCGCCTGGCAGTTCGGGACAAGCTTGGACTGCTTTTCGTAAACGGACTTCTCGTAGATTCCCTGGATCTCTCGTTGAACACGAGTTCCGGACAGATTTATATTGGCACCAATTTCGAGAATGGCTATGCAGTGGAAGGTAGGGTCACTCGGTACGAGAATGTCATTCTTCAATATTACCCCAGTCAAGTCTGAAAGTTCCTCCTGGGGTCCCGATGCCAAATTGTCCCAAGGTACGGCCCGACCCATTTAGCGGACGGCGATGACTTCGAGGACGGAGGACATTCCCGTGATGTCGCTGCCGACCATGAATCCAAAGATGACGTATCCCTACCCCTCCAACCCCGAATCCTCCAAAAGCGCCTCCAGCAACCGGGCCAGTTTCACCGCTGCCGCTTTTCCCGCAGCCAAAACCTCCTGAT
>DATMZU010000248.1:0-2670 GCA_035607435.1 Thermoanaerobaculia bacterium
CACCCAGGCGCCCCCAGAGTTGAGCGAACGCGCCGCGGACGGAACCGAAGAGATCGCCGCTCAGCGGGGCGGCTGAGGCGGGGGCGGCAGCGAGCAGGAGGCCGAGGGCCAGGGCCGGGACGAAAGTTGTCGTTTTCCGCAACATGAGGGTTCTCCCGTCCGCGGGACACGGCGGCGCCGGAACTGGCCCCGGCGCCCGCGGGGAACTGGCAAATCACTGGGGATTATCGCGACTTCGGACCCTGCGGCGCGACTCGAACAGCCCCTCGTTTCGCCGCGTAACAGGCGCCGGCAGACGACGGCAATGACCGTTCTCGTAATTCTATTACCTAAAACGGCAACTGCAATCAGTTTGTGCAAGACACAGAGACAGCCGGCATAGGCGCTGCGCGGGCTGCGCATCGAGCGCTCGACGGAGAAACTGAACGGCGGGGAACAAATCAGCTACGCGTCGCCCGCGGACGAATCTCCGCGGACCGCATGCCGATCGGCGGGGGTGTGTTGATCTTTCGGGGGCTTTGGTGCGGGTTACGGCGCCTCGCCGCGCTCTGCACGAGCGCGGTCGAGGTCTATAGATTCCGGCGGCGGCGGCCCCGATTCGCCCAGCGAACGCTCGAACAGGTCGAGAATTCGCTGGTCGATCAGGGCCTTGATGCGCTCAAGCCGGGCCGCCAGATGGCGTTCGGGATCGTCCGGTCCCTCGGCGGATTCGCCGGGAAACAGCGGGACCTCCCGGCCGGACCGACGTTTCTCGGATCGAACCGAAGCCGGAACGCCAGAGAGCACCTTCGCAAAAAAATCTTCGTGTCGGACTCCGAGCACGTCGAGAATCCCGAGAAGCTCGGCGAGCGGCAGGCCCTCTCGGTTCCCGCAAAGGTGCGCGGTAAACCCTCGGTTCTTGCCGATCCGGCGGTCGATCTCGCGGGAAGCGTGCCCTGAGCCCCCGATCAGGCGCTTGAGCAAATCTCGCGCACGGTCGACGAACACGGCCCGACTCGTTTCGTCAGGCATGACGGGGCTCCGGCATCACGGTTCTGTGCGGCGCCGCTTTCATCGATCGACCGGATCTTTGGCGGCAGCCGGGACCGGCCCGCCCTCGGTTGCCGCCGTTGGCTTTTGTGGGCCGGGATCGGCCGCCGCCTCGGGCCGGGGCGGCAACTGCACCGGCTCGCCGAGCGCCTTCTCCATCAGGTCGAGGACCCGGCGATCGATCAGCTCGGTGATCCGATCGAGCCGGCCCCAGAGCACCCGCGCCCGTTCGTCTTGTTCCGCTTCGGAATCGATCGGGGCTTCTGGGACCGCCCTTTCATCCAGGAGATCGACCATTTCGGCGCCGATCGGTTTCTTGAATCGCTGCTTGTCGAAGCGGGGGAACAGGACCGCGAAGAAATCCTCGTACTTGACGTCGATCACGTCGAGGATTTCCAGCAGCTCGTTGAGCGGCAGGCCCTCTCGCTTGGAGAGCAGGTGCGCGGTGAAACCGCGGTTCTTGTGGATCAGCCGATCGATGTCGCGCCAGCCGTGGCCGGCGCTCCGGACCAAGCGCTCCAGCAGTTGCCGCGCTTGCGCGACGACGGTCTCGGAATGGGACGCATCCGGGGCAGGCTCGGGCGCCGCTTTGCCGCGGCGGCGCGCTCGGCGAGCGGGTGGATTGGCCGGCCCGGGCGCCGGCTCCGGGGCCGTTCCAGCCTCCACTGGGGTCTCGACATTCTCGACGCTAGGATCAGATGCAGATTCAGTCGGTACTGTGCTTTGGCTCATACCTGGAAGCATACAAGTCTCCGCTGCCGATGGGAAGTGATTGTGCGGTGCGCCGATTGAGCCGGCCCATGCCGCTCAGTTCTTGCGACTGTGGGGCGGTGGCGGGTCGGGCGGCGCCAAGACCTGTGGCAGTTGGTCGGCCAGGTCGCGGAAGATTTTCTGTAGGCGAGACACCAACTCCAGTTCCACCGGCGGGCGGAGGCCGGCGGTGAGGCTCAAAATTCCGGGGACGGTCGAATCAATCCTCCGGGTTGCGGTCGCCGGGGCGCCGGTTTCGCGAAAGATTGCAGCGAAGAACTGGGCGGAGGGGACCTTACAAACGTTCAGGATCTCGAGGAGGTGGCGAATTTTGATCTCGATCTGCCCTTTGAGAACTCGGTTGGTGGTGCCGCGAGCCCAGCCGATTTCGGTATCGATTTTCCTGTGTTTCAGGCCGCTCACGTAGACCGTCACCGCCAAGTGATGAAGGACGCTGTTCGCTTCGGTTTCGCGTTTCATGGGAATCCTCGCCGTTGGTTAGAGGGTTGCTGTGATGCCCGCTCCGGTCAGTCCTCCAGGTCCCGTTCCATCTGAGCGGCGATCTCGGCGATCGCTTCCGCATGGCGGATCGCTTTCAAGGCCAGCGGGGCCTCTTTGGCCGCCAGCCCCTCCTCCAGGATCAAGCTCCCCGCATCGGTCAGGTAGCCGACGAGATACCGCAGGTCCGAAGCCCCGGCGGTGAGGGCCAAATGCATCGTCGGCTGCCCAGCGGCCGGCCACGAAGGCGCCATCTCCAGGGCAAAGTCGTAGAGCATGGCGCCGACACGCTCCAGGGCCGTGGCGTCTCCGGGCTTGGTGAAATGGGAGAGCAGGGTGAAGCGCAGGCTGGCGTGGTCCTCCCAACCGGCGGGGTCGGTCAATGGCGGGGTC
>DATMZU010000274.1:0-4445 GCA_035607435.1 Thermoanaerobaculia bacterium
GGGCCTTCGGCGCCGAGCGCGAGGATCAGGGGAAAGGTCAGCTCGGCGGCGTAGAGATCGCGTCCGCCGGAAGCCGCCAGCGCCGCCCAGGTGGGGGAGAGCGGCGCGAGATGCCCGGACAGCGCCTCGGCCGTGACCCCGACCGCGACGGGCAAGCGCAGCAGGCTGCCGGCCGAGGCGCGCAGCGCGCGTGGGTGGTTCGGATGGACGCCGCCGGGGGAGAGCGCCAGGCCTGCCGCCCCGGTCGCTTCGGCGACGCGCGCGATGGCGCCCAGGTTTCCCGGATCTTGCAGGCCATCCAGATAGAGGTAGAGGCCGCCCTCCCGCCGCGGCAGCGTCGCCGCCCCGCCGCGCGGCAGGTGGGCGATCGCGAGCAGACCCTTCGGCGAATCGGCGTCGGCGAGCGAGTCGAGCACCTCGGCCGAAGCGAGCGTCGGCTCGCGGGACCCCTCTCTCAGCCGCCGGGCGATCTCGCGCCCCTCCGCGCCCGCCAAGAACTCCGGCGTCGCGAGCACCGGATCGAGCGCTAACCCTGCATCCAGCGCCTCGCCCACCAGGTGGGGGCCTTCCAGCACGGCGTGGTCGCCTTTACTTCGCCTTAAGCGCCGAATATCCTTCGCCGCACGGTTCTGCCGACTCTCAATCATGGGCCACGATCTTAAGGACTTCTGGCAGCGACTCCAATCCGGGGTCGAAGTGGCCGTCGCCAACCCCACGATGGACCGCGAGGATCGGTCGGATCGCCTGCTCGGCGTGCGCGACGGGTTCTACCGCTATCTCCGCGACGGCTACGATCGCCATCTGACCGTCGTGGTCGTGCCCCAGGTGGTCGAAGAGACCCCGAGCGGGCTCGCGACCTCGGACGACGAGGTGCTCGGCATCCTGGGCGAGCGGACCGCGAAGATGCAGCGGCTGCTCGGCGAGCAGTACCACTTCTACGCCGCGACCGAGGGGGGCCTCCACTCCCTGACGATCGACGGCGAGCCGCGGCTGTTCGTCCACAACTGGACCTCGATCCGCAGCCGGATCGGCCAGGCCTGGGGAGCTTCCGGCTCGGTCCAGCTGCCGGATCGGATCATCGCCGGCCTCGACAGCGACCAGATCCGCTTCTCCGTCCCCGGCACCCGCAAAGCCGGCGGCCTGATCGCCTCGCTCACCGGCGGCTTCGAAACCCGCCGCCAGACGATCGCGCTCTCGACCTTCCATGCCCTCTCGACCTTGTTCTACGGCGTGATCGAGGGGCACCCGCGCGGGTAAGTTTCCGACTGCGCTCGGCCGACGGATCGGTCCCGAGCGCGGTCGAAGGGCTTCGCCGCGCCGCGTCACCGGCCAGCAGACATCGAAAACAGGTCCGCACGTCGCAGCCAACGGTGATCGGCCCCGGGAAAGAGGTCGTCCCGCCGCGGCCACCGGTGATGCGCGTCAGAACACCACTCCTCTGAACCTCAGGAACGTTCCTCTGATGCTCAGGAACACTCCTCTGGACCTCAGGAGTATTCCTCTGGTGCTCAGAAATAGTCCGTTGGATTTCAGGAATGTTCCTCTGTTGCTCAGGAACACTCCTCGGTTGCTCAGGAACATTCCAGTAGACCTCAGGAATATTCCTCTAGACATCAGGAACATTCCTCTGGACCTCAGGAGAATTCCTCTGGTATTCAGGAACATTCCTCTGGCGCTCAGGAACACTCCTCTGGACCTCAGGAACGTTCCGCGGCCACAGCGGAGTGTTCCTCGCCGCCAGCGGAGGGTGTCGAGGGTGGGGAGGAGCGATCTGGAGCGGTAGAGGAACGGTGAACCGGGCGGCCACGTCGATACCCAGGCCGGCGCCAGCGCTTTGTTGACTTGCATCCGCTGTGCCTCGGACCGGTCAACTCACAATTTGACCCGCGTCACAGGCATTTCTCGTCGCGACACCTCGCCGAGCACGAACGACACCACGAACGCCCGCCGCCAAAGCCACCCCATCGACGAACGTAGGGTGCCTTCCCCCGGGGAGGGGGCGGTTGGGATCGGGGGAAGGACAGGATGGGGGTCGGTTCGGTCGTCGAGACGAACCGCTACCGCCGCCGGGCAACCCGATTTCGCGCCGGGCGCGTCGTGCGAGCGGCCAGTTGCGAAGGCGTAGCGCGCGCCGCTTGGCGATAGGTCCGGATTTGTTCTGGGGAGGGCGAGATCGAGGTCAACTCTCCTCGCTCGTAGGCCAGAAGGATCTCTGCATCCGAATCTTCAAGGTCTTTCATCGTCTCGACCTCGCGCCGGGTAATCCTGGGTCGCCTTGCGGCTGGGGATCACCGTTTTCAGGAAGTGAGGCGGGCTCCTCGACGAACGGATGGGTGACCCGATTTTGCGCCGGGCGCGTGGCTAGCTGCGCGCCGTGATTTTCCTGGGCACGCCAGGCTCCAGCCTGGCGCTTTTCGCGGCAAGGCAGAGTCCCGGTGAGCCGACCCAAAGGCGCCAGGCTGGAGCCTGGCGTGCCCAGGAAAAGCCCAGGAGAGGGGCGCCCCTTACACCCCCTCGGCCCGATTTGGTACCATCCGCGGGTTCGTTCTCGATCCGGTCGGCCGAAGGTCGGCGGGACTTCCTACCGAAATGATCCGTTCGAGGGTGTGACACACCCCTCGCGAGAAGGTGTCCGATGGCGCAACGCGACGTACATTTGTTCACCTCGGAGTCGGTGACCGAGGGTCACCCCGACAAGGTCGCCGACCAGATCTCCGACGGCATTTTGGATGAGGTCCTGGCCCACCAGCCGACCGGGCGCGTCGCCGCCGAGACGTTGGTGACGACCGATTTGATCGTCCTCGCGGGCGAGATCACCTGCTCGGCGGCGCTCGATTTCGCGGGCATCGCGCGCAAAGTGGTGCGCGAGATCGGCTATACCCGGTCCGATTCGGTTTCCGACATCGGCTTCGACGCCGACTCGTGCGAAGTGGTCAATCGGATTCATTCGCAGTCGCCCGACATCGCGATGGGCGTGGACACCGGCGGCGCGGGCGACCAGGGGCTGATGTTCGGCTTCGCCTGCGGCGAGACCCCGGAGCTGATGCCGCTGCCGATCACCCTCGCCCACGCGTTGACCCGCCGCCTCGCCGAAGCCCGCCACCACGGCGAGATCCCGTGGCTCCGTCCCGACGGCAAGAGCCAGGTGACGATCGAGTACGAGGGCAAGCGGCCCGTGCGGGTGCATACGGTCGTCATCTCGACGCAGCACGCGCCCGAGGTCTCGCAGGAGGAGATCCGCGCGACCGTGATCGATCGGGTGATCCGCCCGGTCCTGCCCGCCGAGCTGGTCGAACGCGATCCGATTTTCCACGTCAACCCCACCGGCCGCTTCGAGATCGGCGGACCGCACGGCGATTGCGGCTTGACCGGCCGCAAGATCATCGTCGATACCTACGGCGGGTACGGCCGGCACGGTGGCGGCGCGTTCTCGGGGAAAGATCCCACCAAGGTCGATCGCTCGGCCTGCTATATGGCGCGCCACATCGCGAAGAACCTGGTGGCCGCCGGCCTCGCCGAGCGCGTCGAGGTGCAGCTCGCCTACGCGATCGGCGTCGCCGACCCGGTCTCCGTGCGGGTCGATTCGTTCGGCACCGGCGTGATCGGCGACGACGAGATGGAGCGCCTGGCGCGCGCGGCGTTCCCGCTCACCCCGAAAGGATTGATCGAAAACCTCGACCTGCGGCGCCCGATCTACCGGCCGACCGCCGCCTATGGGCACTTCGGACGGCCCGAGTTCTCGTGGGAGAACACCGACCGGGCCGCGGAGCTGCGCATTGCCGCCGGCCTTGGAGAGCCGACGCTCGCCACTTGAACCGCCTCTGACCCCATTTACGATTCGAAAGCCGGAAGCGACCATTTCACGAAAGCCACCGGGAGTGCCCAGAAGGGCGCACCCTAGAACCGGAGTTTTCTCACCATGAGCACGATGACCGTTCCTTCCGACATTACCAATTCGCGCTTGGCTCCCGCCGGCAAGCTGCGTATCGAGTGGGCCGACCAGCACATGCCGGTGCTGGCCCAGATCCGCAAGCGCTTCTCGCAGGAAAAGCCGCTTTCGGGCCTCCGGATCTCGGCATGCCTGCACGTGACGTGCGAGACCGCGAACCTGGCGCGCACTCTCCAGGCGGGCGGCGCCGAGGTCACGCTGGTCGCGAGCAACCCCCTCTCCACCCAGGACGACGTCGCCGCGAGCCTGGTGGAGGACTACGGCATTTCGGTCTTCGCCCGGCGCGGCGAGAACAACGACGTCTACTACGACCACCTGAAGTCGGCGCTCGACATCCATCCGCACATCACCATGGACGACGGCGCGGATCTCGTCTCGATGCTCCACAAGGACCGCTCCGAGCTGATCGCCGAGCTGAAGGGGAGCACCGAAGAGACGACCACCGGGGTCAACCGCCTGCGCGCGATGGCGAGAGACGGCGCGCTCAAGATGCCGG
>DATMZU010000282.1:0-2230 GCA_035607435.1 Thermoanaerobaculia bacterium
CCTCCGTCTTTACGAGTCGGGGCATCTGGTCGCGCGCGAGGCGCCGTCGCCGTATTGCCCGCGCTGCGAGATCTACCTCTACGAAGCCCACATCCGCGGCGGCTGCCCGCACTGCGGGGCGACCAGCGGCGGCAACTGCTGCGAAGAGTGCTGCCGGCCGAACGACTGCATCGATCTGATCGATCCGGTCTGCACCCACTGCCTCGGCACGCCGGAGCCGCGGCTTTATACCCGGCTTTACTTTCCGCTCTCGCGGCACGTGGCGGCCCTGCGTGAATTCTGGCTCCGGACCGCGATGAACCCGCGGCTGCGCTCGCTGTGCGAGCAGGTAACCGAAGCCGGTTTGCCGGACATCGCGGTCACCCATCCGGCCGACTGGGGCATCCCGGTGCCGGTCGCCGGATTCGAGGCGCAGCGGATCTGGGTCTGGTGCGAGATGGCGCCGCGCTATCTCGCCTACGCCCGCGAAGTCTGCGACGTCGCGGGAGTCCCCGCGGCGGAAGCCTCGTGGGAGCGCTTCTGGAAGTCTCCGCAAGCGAGCGTGGTCCAGTGCTTCGGTTCGGACAACGGGTTTTTCTACGGCCTGCTGGTGCCGGCGATGCTCAAGGCGTTCGATTCCGAAATCCGGTTGCCGGAAGCGCTGGTGATGAACGAGTTCTATCGCCTCGACGGCAAGAAGTTCTCGACCAGCCGCCAGCATGCGATCTGGGGACGCGAGATGGTCGCCGAAGTGCCGGCCGACGAGGTGCGTTTCTATCTCGCTTGGAGCGCGCCGGAAGTGGAAGGCACCAATTTCACCCGCCACGAGTTCGACGCAACGATCGAGCGCGAAGTGCGCCAGGGTTTCGGCGGCTGGCTCGCGAGCCTGGCCGAAAAAGTGACCGCGAGGCATGGCGGCGCGGTGCCTTGGACCGGCGATTGGACCGATGATCATCGGCGTTTCTACGCCCGAATCGAAAGGCTCTCCGCCGAGATCGCCGAAGGATATGAACCGAAAACCTTTTCGCTCCAACGGGCCGCCCGCGGCCTTGCCGAGCTGGTGCGCGCGGCGCGCCGTTTCGGCGCCGCGGAGAGCGGTTGGCTGCGGGTCGAAGCGCGCGGCGAGGAACGGCGCACCGGAGTGGCGCTCGAACTGCTCGCGGCCAAGCAGCTCGCGGTGCTCTCCGGTCCGTTGATGTCCTCGTTCGCCGCGGCGCTCTGGCGCGCGCTCGGATATGTCACCCCTTTCTCCGCGCAACGGTACGAAGAACGCCCCGACTGGGTCCCCGGCGGCCAACGAATCGGCGATCTTGCCGGAGCCTTGCCCGCGGGACGATCGAAGGTCCACGGAATGGAAGCAGAGCGCACGGCCGAAGCGGTCGGTGCCGAAGGACGACCGGGCGCCGTTTGAAAGGAAGCCCGAGATGACTCCGAATTCTCCCTCCAAGAGCTAAATCCGAGATCGATCGGCGCCCGTACCTAAAAGGTGCCCGGTTTCAACCGAGCCATTAGAAACCGACCGAACCTACCGCGCCTGCGCTGGAGAGAGACGACGATGTCTGAAAACAACCTGTTCGGCAGCGCTTCGCCGGAAGAAGCGTCCTGGGGCTACCAGCTGATCATCGACTGTTTCGGCTGCGACGTGGAGACCTGTTGCGATCTCGAAAGGGGCTATGAATTCCTTGACAAGATCTGCATCCACCTTCATATGACGAAGCAGACCCAACCCTACATCTTCAAGACCTGCGAGACGACTTTCCCCGGCAAGCCGGGCTACAGCGGCTGGATTCCGATCATCGAAAGCGGCATCCAGGTGCACACCTCGGCGAACAACCGGTTTATCAGCGTCGATGTCTACTCGTGCAAAGTATTCGATTTGGATGAGACCGTCGCCTTCGTGCAGAAATGGTTCAACCCGAAGCGGATCGACACCCAGTTCTTCCACCGCGGCAAGGGCTATCAGCAGAAGTCCTTCGCCGAAGACGTAACCCTCGGCGCCTCCCGCTGATCGGCGGGATGGCGGAGGTCGGTCAAACGGCAGGGGCGACGTGAGACGTCGCCCCCCGCCCGCCTTTCGCTTTCTCTTCTCTCCCTACCGCTCCACCCAATAATTCGGCGCTTCCTTGGTGATCACCACGTCGTGGGCGTGGCCTTCCTTCAAGCCGGCGGGGGAGATGCGGACGAACTGCGCTTTGGTGCGCAGGTCGTCGATCGTCGCGCAGCCCGCGAGGCCCATGCCGGAGCGCAGGCC
>DATMZU010000289.1:0-2898 GCA_035607435.1 Thermoanaerobaculia bacterium
CCCAGGAGTCGCGCAGCTGGACGGTGCGGTTGAACACCGGTCGATCGGACGTCGAATCGATCGGGTCGCGGTAGAAATACCCCTGCCGCTCAAACTGAAACCGCTCGCCGAGGTCCAGCTCCGCCGCGGCCGGTTCGAGACGGGCGCCGGAGAGCGCTTCCAGCGAATTCGGATTCATCGTGGTCTCGAACCCCCCCTCTTCGAGGTCGGGGCGCTCGACCTGGAACAATCGATCGTAGAGGCGCACCTCGACCGGCAGCGAATGCTCGGCCGAGACCCAGTGGAGGGTGCCCGGCACTTTGCGCCCGTCGGGCGAAGAACCGCCACGGGTGGCGGGATCGTAGGTGCAGTGCACTTCCGTGATTTCTCCGGTCGAAGGGTCTTTGACGACGCTCTCGCAGCGGACGAAATAGGCGTAACGCAGCCGCACTTCGCGCCCGGGTGAAAGGCGATGGAAACCTTTCGGCGGAACCTCCGCGAAGTCGTCGCGCTCGATGTACAGCGTGCGGGAGAACGGCAGGGTCCGGCTGCCCTCCTTGGGCACGTCGTGGGGATAAAGAGGCGCGTCCAGCTCTTCGGTTGGGCCTTCCGGATAGTTCTCGATCACCAGCTTGAGCGGGCGCAGTACGCACATCACGCGCGGCACTTCCAAGTTCAGCGCCTCGCGCTGGCAGTGCTCCAGAAGGGTGACATCGACCGTGCTGTTCGCCTTGGCGACTCCTATCCGATCGCAGAAATCGCGCAGGGCGGCGGGGGTGAAGCCGCGCCGCCGCAGGCCCGCGAGGGTCGGCATGCGGGGATCGTCCCAGCCGGAGACGAGCTTTTTTTCCACCAGCTCCAGAAGCTTCCGCTTGCTCATGATCGTGTAGGTGAGATTCAGCCGGGCGAACTCGGTCTGGCGCGGCGGCTCTTCGAACGGCAGGGTATCGACCAGCCAGTCGTAGATGTCGCGGTTGTTCTCGAACTCCAAGGTGCAGAGCGAGTGGGTGATCTTTTCGATCGCGTCCGAAAGCGGATGGGCGAAGTCGTACATCGGGTAGATCGGCCAGGCGTCGCCCCGCCGGTAGTGCGCCGCGTGCTTGATCCGGTAGAGCAGCGGATCGCGCAGTTTCATGTTCGCCGCGGCCATGTCGATCTTGCCGCGCAGCACGTGGGCGCCGTCTTCGAACTCTCCCGCCCGCATGCGGGCGAACAGATCGAGGTTCTCTGCCACCGAGCGGTCGCGGTAGGGGCTGTTGCGCCCGGGCTCTTTGACCGTCCCGCGGTACTCGCGGATCTCGTCTTCCGACAGGCTGCACACGTAGGCCTTGCCGAGCTTGATCAGCTCGACCGCGAAATCGTAGAGCGGCTCGAAGTAGTCCGAGGCGTGGAACAGGTTCTGGCCCCAATCGAACCCCAGCCAGCGCAGGTCGTGCTGGATCGAGCCGACGTACTCCTGATCCTCGGTCTCCGGATTGGTATCGTCGAAGCGCAGGTGGCAGGTGCCGCCGTACTCCGCCGCCAGGCCGAAATTCAGGCAGATCGACTTGGCGTGGCCGATGTGCAGATAGCCGTTCGGCTCGGGAGGAAAGCGGGTGACCACCCGGCCGCCGTATTTGCCTTCGGCGCGGTCGCGGTCGATCAGGTCGCGAATGAAGTCACGGCCGGGAGTTTTGGCATCGGTGTCGGACACGGGCGTAGATCCTCGGAAAGAAAGTCGGAGCGAAACGAAGGCGAAAGATATCATCGAGCCGAAATCCGAATTCGACCCGAAGGAGGTACCGCCCAATGCCCAGCCAGATCGAAAAAGCCGAGACCTTTGCCCGACTCCACGTCCCGGGCTCGCCCGTCGTGTTGTTCAACATCTGGGACCCGGGCAGCGCGCGGGTCGTCGCCAAGGCAGGAGCCAAGGCGCTCGCCACCGGTAGCTGGTCGGTCGCGGCGGCGTTCGGTTTCGACGACGGGGAGGAGATGCCGCTCGACCTGGCGCTTGAAAACCTCCGGCGCATCGTCGCGGTGGTCGATCTGCCGGTGACCCTGGATTTCGAAGGAGGGTACGGAAAAACCCCCGAGGCGGTCGCGGCGACGTTCGCGCAAGCCCTCGACGCCGGGGCGATCGGCTGCAATTTCGAGGACCGGGTGGTGGCGGGGGAGGGCCTCTACTCGATCGAAGATCAATCCGCGCGGATTTGCGCGTTGCGCGACGCCGCGAAACGCGGGGGCGTTCCGGCCTACGTCAACGCGCGGACCGATCTGTTCCTCGAAACCGAACCCAGCCGGCACGACGGGGCTCTGGTGAAGGAAGCGCTCGAACGGGCGGCGGCCTACGCCGAGGCCGGAGCGTCGGGATTCTTCGTGCCGGGGCTGGTCGATGAAGATCTCATCCGGCAGGTCTGCGAAGGAACTCCCCTCCCGGTGAACGTCATGTATTTCTCCGGAGTGCCGGAGGCCCGGCGCCTGGCGGAACTGGGCGTCGCCCGGATCAGCCACGGCCCGGGGCCGTACCGGTTGGCGATGAAGGCGCTCGAAGAGGGGGCCATAGGGGTGTACGCGACCTAACGATTGAAACGGCCATTGCGCAGAGCGGAGGGTCCCTTCCCCCGGAGCCAACCCGCCCCCGCCCCGGGGGAAGGGACCCTCCGCCGAGCGGGTTCCTACAGCCACCCAGCCACCGGCTCTCAATCTCAATAGGCCGGATTCTTGAGCCGCCCCTACCGTAGCTCGCCGAGTGCCCGGATCACCTCGGGCTGATTCGGATCGAGCGCCATCGACCGTTCGAGCGCCCGGCGGGCGGCGCCCGGGTCGCCCGCGCAAAGATGGGCGAGAGCCACGGTTCCCCAGGCGATCGGATCGCTCGGCGCCAGCTCGGTCGCAAGACTGAAATCGGCGCGCGCCTCCGCGCAGTCGCCGAGAGCCAGC
>DATMZU010000321.1:0-9899 GCA_035607435.1 Thermoanaerobaculia bacterium
ACGACGGCTGCGAACTGCATCGGTTCCATGTCCCACGAGCGGCCCATGTGCTCGAACCAGGCGAGCGAGACGTCCGCGTTGTGCTGGATCACTTCGCACGGCACCCGCCGCGCCGCTTCGTATTCGGCGAAAGCGAGCGCCACGTTTTCTCCTCCGTGGGCGACGACCGACTCGGACAGCGCGATCGCGCACTCCATTGCGAGCTTCGTCCCGGAACCGACCGAATAGTGTGCGGAGGCCTTGGCATCGCCCAAGAGCACGATCTTGCCGTGGCTCCAGCGCCTGCACGAGACGCGTGGAAAGCGGCGCCATTGCGACCGGTTGAGCAGCAGGGGATGGCCGGCCAATTCTTCCGAGTACATCCGTTCGAGCACCGCGCGGCTCTGCTCTTCGTCGAGCGCGTCGAAGCCATGGCCGCGCCAGCAGGCTTCATCCATCTCGAAGATCCAAGTCGACCGGCTCTGATCGGACCGCTCGTATTGATACGTGTGGGCGCAGACGATGCCGTGCTCCGTCTCGCGAAAGAAATAGTTGAACTCGCCCATCGGCCGGGTTGAGCCCATCCAGCAGAAGCGGTTCGCTTTCCAAACCACGGTGGGCTCGAACGCCTCGCGAAAGTGCTCTCGCACGGGGGAGTTGATGCCGTCGGCCGCGAGGATTAGATTCGAATCGGCGAAACGTTCGTCGATCTCGGCCGGATCGATCCGCTCGCCGAAGTGGAGCGAGACGCCTACCTCGCGGCAGCGCTCTTGAAGGATCTGGAGCAGACGCATCCGCGAGATCCCCGCGAAGCCGTTGCCGGCGCAGCGGATTTCGTGTCCTTTGTAATGGACCGCCACGTCGTCCCAGTAGGCGAACGCGTCGCGAATGCGGGCGAACGATTCCGGATCGCGCGACAGGAATTCGTCGAGCGTCTCGTCGGAAAAGACGACGCCGAAGCCGAACGTGTCGTCCGCCTGGTTCTGCTCGAACACCTCGATCGTCCAATCGGGACGGGATTTCTTGGTGAGAAGGGCGAAGTAGAGCCCGCCCGGACCGGCGCCGAGGACGGTGAGTTTCATGCCGGAACCACCGCCGTCCCCTCGATCTCCAATCTTGCCGCGGGCTCGACCAACCGGACGATCTGCATGACCGCCATCGCGGGGAAATGCCGTCCGAGGATCTCGCGATAGATCGGCCCAAGCGCCTTTCGGTTCTCCAGATACTCGTCCATGTCCACGACGTACCAATTGAGCCGCACCAGGTGCCGCGGCTCGGCGCATCCGGCGGCGAGCACGGCGCGGAGGTTCAAAAGCGCCTGCCGCGCCTGGGCGAGAAAACCTTCCGCGAACACCTCCCGCTCGTCCCAGCCGATCAGGCCTCCGGTCACCACGATCCGGCCGCTTGCGGCCATGCCGTTCGCGTAGCCTTTGGGGGGAGGCCAGCCGGAAGGGAGCAGCGCCTGCGGGTCGCTCATGCGGGATTCCCCTCGGTCCGCGCGATCTCGCGCAGGCGGAAACGTTGAAGTTTGCCGGTTCCGGTCCGCGGCAGACTCTCGACGAACGCCACGGCGCGCGGATATTTGTACGGGGCGATCTCGGCTTTCACGTGATCCTGGAGCGACTTGGTCATCTCGGCGCCTCCCGCGTGGTCGGGGCGCAGCACCACGTACGCTTTCACGATCTGGCCGCGCTCCGGATCGGGCGCTCCGACCACGCCGCATTCCGCCACCGCCGGATGGGTGAGAAGGGCGGCCTCCACCTCCGGTCCCGCGATGTTGTAGCCGGACGAGACGATCATGTCGTCCGATCGCGCCTGATACCAGAAGTACCCGTCTTCATCCATCACATAGGAGTCGCCGGTGAAGTTCCAGCCGTCGTGGACATACGCTTTCTGCCGCTCGTCCGCCAGATAGCGGCAGCCGGTCGGGCCGCGCACAGCGAGCCGGCCGATCGTGCCCGTCGGGACTTCTCGGCCCTCCTCGTCCACCACTTTCGCCTCGTACCCCGGCACCGCCCGCCCCGTGGCGCCGGGGCGAATCTCGCCTTGCGGCGAAGCGATGAAGATGTGCAACATCTCGGTCGAGCCGATGCCGTCCATCAGCTCGATGCCCGTCGCCGCGTGCCAGGCGTCCCAGATCGGCTTGGGCAGCGTCTCGCCCGCCGAAACTCCGATCCGGAGCGAAGAGATGTCGTGCTCGGAAAGCCGGGTCACCATCACCCGGTACGCGGTCGGTGCGGTGAAGCAGATCGTGGCGCGATGCCGGGCGGTCGCCGGCAGCAATTCATCCGGGGTCGCCCGTTCGAGCAGCACGGTCGAGGCGCCCGCCCGGAGCGGGAAGAGAAGAAGACCGCCGAGTCCGAACGTGAACGCGAGCGGCGGCGAGCCGATGAAAACGTCGGTGTCCATCGCGCGGAGCACGTGCTTGCCGTAGCTGTCGCAGGTGGCGAGCAGGTCGCGGTGGTTGTGGATCGTGCCTTTGGGTTCTCCGGTAGTTCCCGAGGTGAAACCCACCAAGCAAGGATCCTCGGCCGCCGTATCGCAAGGCGCCAACGCTTCGCCCGAAACCTCCGTCATCAGCCGTTCCAGCTCGCCCTCCGACTCGGCCGGGCTGTGGCCGAACGAGACGATCCGCTCGAGCCGGGGCACCGCTTCGCGGGCTTTCTCCAATTCGCCGAGCAGCCGGCCGTCGCACAGCGCAAGCGAGATCCGGGCTTTGGCCGTAAGGATGGAAAGTTCCTTCGCGCGCAGGAGCGGCATGGTCGCGACGACGACCCCGCCCACTTTCCATACCGCGAGGTGCGCGGCGGCAAGCATGGGAGTGTTCGGCGCACGGAGCAACACGCGCCCGCCGGGGATCAGTCCGAGCCGCTCGACCAACACTCTGGCGATTCGATCGACGCGCGATTGGAGATCGCGATAGCTCCAACGCTCGAACGGCGAGATCAGGCAGGGCCGCTCGCCGCGCCCCGCCTCGACGTGAGAATCGACGAACGCGGTCGTCGCGTTCAGACGTTCGGGGTATTGGAGGTCGGGGAGCGTGAAGAGAAAATCCGGCCGGTCCTCGGGCGCGGGAAGATGGTCGCGAACGAACGCGTCGAGATGCGCGGTGTAAGGAGTGTTCGCAGGGGGAGTCATATGCGATTCCTCAGCGTCTCGCGGGCGATCACGACTTTTTGCACTTCGGTCGCTCCCTCGTAGATGCGTAGCGCGCGGATCTCGCGGTAAAGCTGTTCGACTTTCGTTCCCTTTTTCACCCCCAGGCCGCCGAAGATCTGCACCGCGCGGTCGATCACGCGCTGCGCCGCCTCGGTGGAAAACATTTTGGCCATCGCGGCCTCGCGCGTCACCCGCACCGCCCCTTGATCTTTGGTCCAGGCCGCGCGGTAGACCAGGAGCGCGGCGGCGTCCACCTCGGTCGCCATGTCGGCCAGCGCGGCTTGCGTGAGCTGCAAATCGGCGAGCGGCGCGCCGAACAGGTGGCGGGTGGCGGCTCGATCGAGCGCCTCATCCAAAGCCCGCCGCGCGAGGCCGAGCGCCGCGGCTCCTACCGTCGAGCGGAACACATCGAGGGTGGCCATCGCGACCTTGAACCCTTCGCCCGGATTGCCGAGACGATTCGCGAGGGGAATGCGGCACCCTTCGAACTTGAGGGTGGACAGCGGATGCGGCGCGATCACCTCGATCCGCTCACCAATTTCCAAGCCGGGCGTGTCGGCGTCCACCAGGAACGCGGAGACGCCTTTCGCCCCGGGCACCTCGCCGGTGCGCGCGAAGACGACGTAGAAGTCGGCGATCCCGCCGTTGGAAATCCAGGTCTTCGTGCCATCCAGACGAACGTACTCCGGGCCGGCGGGGGTGGCGCTGGTGGAAATCGCCGCGGCGTCCGATCCTGCGTCCGGCTCGGAGAGAGCGAACGCCGCAATCGCTTCGCCGGCCGCCACGCGCGGCAGGTAGCGGCGCTTGATCTCGTCGGAACCGAACATCGCGATCGGCCCGCTGCCTAGTCCCTGCATGGCGAACGCGAAGTCGGCGAGCCCCTCTCGATAGCCGAGCGTCTCGCGCGCCAAGCAGAGCGAGCGCACGTCGTAGCCCTTCTCGCCCGGCACGGCCGCGCGCAGCCAGCCCGCGTCGCCGAGCGCTTTCACCAAGCGGCGGCAGGAGGCATCGACGTCCTTGTGATCTACCAGCGCGGGCAGCTCGGAATCCGCCCAGGCGGCCAGATCGTCCGCCCAGGCGCGATGCTCCGGCCCGAAGAACGGCCAGTCGAGAAACGAGCGATCGGAGGTCGCCGGCACGTTTCAGTTTCCCTCGAACACCGGCTTTTGTTTCGCCGCAAACGCCCGGAACGCGCGGGCGAAATCTTCGGTCGTCATGCAGAGCGCCTGCGCCACCGCTTCGGATTCGATCGCGTCTTCGACCGACATCGCCCACTCGACCTGCAACATCCTCTTGGTCATGGCGTGGGCGAAGCTCGGTCCATGGGCGATCTCGTGGGCTAGAGCCTGAGCCGCCGCAAGAAGGTCGTCGGGCTCGACCAGGCGATTGAAGAAACCCCAGCGCTCCCCCTCTTCGCCGGGCAGCGGCCGGCCGGTGTACAGCAGCTCGGAGGCACGCCCCTGGCCGATGATCCGCGGCAGCATCGCGCAGGCGCCCATGTCGCAACCGGCGAGCCCCACCTTGTTGAACAGGAACGCGACCTTGGCGCGCGCGGTACCGAAGCGCAGGTCGGAAGCCATGGCCAGGATCGCCCCGGCCCCCGCGCAAATGCCGTCGATCGCCGCGACGATCGGCTGCGGGCAGGCGCGCATCGATTTCACCAGCTCGCCGGTCTTCTTGGTGAATTCGAGCAGGCCGACCGTGTCCATCTCGACCAGCGGGCCGATGATGTCGTGAACGTCGCCCCCCGAGCAGAAGTTGCCGCCGGACCCCGCCAGCACGAAAACCCGAACGCCGTTCGCATCCTTGCCCGCGGCGCGGAACAGCTCGGCCAGCTCGTCGTAGCTGCCGAACGTGAGGGGATTCTTCCGCTCCGGCCGATCGAGCGTGATCGTGGCGACGCGGTCCTCGACCGCGAAGCGAAAATGCTCCGACTTGTAGTCGGCCAGCGGCAGCGTCACGCGGTTGGCGGGTGTGCTCATGCAGCGGTCTCCCCTTCGAAGGCGCGGCGCGCCGAGGCTTTCCATTTGGCGAGCAGGTCCATCAACTGCTCGGATTCATGCGGCGCGAGGCCGCCGGTCATCTCGACGATCCACCGCTCGTGCGCGGCGGCCATCTTGCGAAACGCGGCCCGGCCCGGCGCGGTCAAGCGGGCCACCTGCGCGCGGCGGTCGGTGGCGGAGGTCCGCCGTTCGATCCAACCCGCCTCGACCAGCCGCTCTACCAGCCCGGTCAGGTTGCCGTTGCTGACCATCATTCGCTTCGACAGCTCGGAGAGCGTAAGCCCCGCGGGCACCTTCGCGAGCTGCGCGAGCAGATCGAACCGCGGCAACGTCTCGCCGAATTCCGCCCGCAACCGGCGGCGGATCGTGGTCTCGACCAACGTCGAGCAGGTGAACAGGCGAAGCCAAAGCCGCAGCTCCGGATGATCCGCCGCGGGCGCCTGGTCGAGCCGGGTCTCGGCATCCGGCGTGGCGATCGAGCTTGAACTCATCGCCCGGCGGTCTCCCCGCCGTCGATCGCGATCGCCTGACCGGTCACCGAAGCCGCCGCCCCGCCGCACAGCCAGACCACCGCGGCGGCGACCTCCTCGGGCTTCACCAACCTTCCGAGCGGGTTCTCCGCCAGGATCTCGCCGAGTAGCTCATCGTACGGCCGGCCGGTTTTGTTCATCGTCTTTTGCAAGCTGCCGCGCACCATGTCGGTCTCGGTATACCCGGGGCAGACGGCGTTCACCGTTACCCCCGTCTTCGCGGTTTCGAGCGCAAGGGTCCGGGTCAGCCCGAGCAGCCCATGCTTCGCCACGGCATACGCCGCGATGTAGCGCGCGCCTTTAAGCGATGCGGTCGAGCCGACATTGACGATCCGCCCGAACCCCGCCGCGAGCATCCCCGGCAGCACGAACTTGGACGTATGCACCGCGGCGAGCACATGGACCTCGAACGTCCGCTGAAACACCGCGGCGTCCGTCTTCAAGAAAGGCGCGGTCGAAGCCGAGCCGGCGTTGTTGATCAGGATCTCGATCGCCCCTCGCGCCGCAACCGCTTCGGAAAGAGCGGCAAGCAGCCCTTCGGCGTCCGTCACGTCCGCGGTCACGAACCCCTCGCCCGAGCCCGCCTCCATCTCCGCCTGAAGAGCCGCCTCGTCCCGCCCGAGCAGCGTGACCCGCGCCCCCTCGGCCGCGAGGCCCCGAGCGATCGCCGCGCCGATCCCGCGCGAAGCCCCGGTCACCAGCGCATGCCGTCCGGCGAGCGAACGGGGGGAAGGTTCTGCGGTAGCCATGGCTTGAGCCGCCTTTCCGATAGTCGAGACGTTTGAAGCTTAAAGGATCGAGGGTGGAGGTGTCCAGCGGCCATCTTGACGACGCAACAGATATGCTAAAGTAGCGATGAGTAGAGGAGCAGTGAGAGGAGACAACAGGTGAAAAGAGTCATTCTCGTCCTTTTTCTCTCCGCCATCATCGGCGTTTCGGGCTTGCGAGCGGGCACCTTCCGAGAAGCGACGAAAGACGGCATCCCGGGCCAATACATCGTGGTTCTTCGCGAAGGCTCCGCCAAGCTCGGCATAGGAACCAAGGCTTCCCCGTTGCCCTCGGTCGCCGACGCGGCCGCCGGCTTGGCGAAGCGATATGGGGTATCGATCGAAAAAGTCTGGGATCGGGCGCTTCGCGGTTTCGTGATGCAGGCCGCCGAAGAAGATGCCAAGAAGCTCGCCTCGCATCCGTGGGTGGAGAGCGTAGAGCAGAGTTTCGTGGGGAAGGCGGATGATTTGATCTCCTCTCCTGTCAGGAGCTGCTACAGCCTGGACAGCTATCCTTGGGGATCTCTGATCGGAAGGCCTGTTCCCTCGGCCAGCCCCCAGACCATTACCTGCGACGACTCCGATCCGACCCATGACCTCGGGTCTCCCACGCAGGCACCCCGATGCCGTGACAACTGGGGCTTGGATCGGATCGACCAGCGAAGCTCGATTCGAGACGGCCTCTATACCTTCGATCGAACGGGCCGCGTACCGGGTGTGGTCCACCCCGTGATCATGTTTCTCGATCTGGGTTTGAATGCGCGGCACCAGGAGTTCATCGGCCTCAATGGAAGGAATCGCGCGGCCGTCATCGACATGTCGGGAGACCGAAGCTGTCCGATCGATTCGGATACCTTCGGGCACGGCACGCACGTCGCCGCGATCGCCGCAGGTAGAACCTTCGGCGTCGCGAAGGATGTCGATGTCCTGATGATCAGGGCCACCGACTGCGCAATCCGATATAAGCCGGAGTGGGTTATTTCCGCTTTGGAAACGGCCGCCTACCGCAGGCCGGGTGTTTTGAGCTGGAGCGGCGGCAACGCGCAGTATGTCGTGGCGAGCCCCGCGATTCGAACCGCCGTTCAAGGTGTCGTGAATTCCGGAGTTCTCGTCGTGCAAGCGGCGGGTAACCAGTCCTCGCCGTATGTGATCCCCGGTACCTCTCCCGCGGCGTACCCCACGAAGGTGGAGGATGCCTGTTCGTGGACGTTTGGCTCCATCCCCGGAGTCGTCGTCGTCGGGGGGGTCGATCAAAACGGCTCGCGATGGACTCGCCATCTTTCCGGCGACCTCCCAGGGAACTTTTGCCCACCTCCGGGCTGTGTTCCCAGCAGCAACTGCCTTGCGACCGAGTGCGTGTTCCCGAACAATCCCAGTCAATGCGTGCCCCTCGACTGCGGTTCCAACGTGGGCAGTTGCATCGACTTATGGGCGCCGTCCGCGAACATCCTCTCCGCTGCCGGTCCGCCGGACGATGCCTACACCTATTGCCGCCTGAGCGGAACTTCGATGGCGGCGCCCCACGTGGCAGGCGTTGTCGCCCTCTACCTTCAAGCTCACCCCTCGGCGAGTCCGGCAGAGATCGAAGCCGTCCTCAAATCGAGCGCCACCGCTGGAGTGCTCAATACCAACCCCAGCTCCCCGAACCAAATCGGCCCGGGTTCCCCGAACCTGCTGCTGTATTCGAAAGTCCCTTGAGCGGCGTTTTCCCTTGACCTAAGGATTTCCGGTTCCGGAAGGCGGTGTGCCCGAGAGGTCGGGTACGCCGTCGCACCGACTGGGGGGCTCTTGACCCTGCGGTACGGTCACTCCATCATAGGGGGCATTCAGGGACCGACCTCGGGCGCCGCCTACGGGAAGGAGCGCGCAGCCTCCCGGAACGGAAACACCGGTTCTCGGCCCAAGTCCATGAACTCCCGGTCCTTGTTCGCAGGTTCCCAAGACCGCTCTGCCGCTTTCGGGCAGCGGTGCGCGGTCCGCGGAAACAAGGTCACCGGTTCATTACACAAGTGCACAGCGTCCGGGAACAACTGCAAAGTTCCCGCGCACTTGTGCACTGGAAGAATGCACAGGTGCAAAACACCCGCGCACAAGTGCACTGACGGAATGCACCTGTGCAAAACGCCAGCGCACAAGTGCACTGCCGAATTGCACCACTGCAAAATCCCGGCGCACATGTGCATTTCCGAATTGCACAAGTGCAAAGTTCCCGCGCACATGTGCACAGCGCCAGTGCACCACCGCAAAATCCTAGTGCACAGGTGCAATTTAGCGGAGCACCACTACAAAACTCGGTTGTACCCGTGCAAAACGCCGAAGCGCCAAAGCAAACTTGGGCCCAACACGCACCGTCGGCTCACGTCGAGGACAGGTCTCAAATGAGGAAGTCGCCGAAGGCGCAGGGACGTTCCTGAGCGCCAAGGGCGCGCCCGAAACCAGCCTGGGGCAACGCCCCAGGAACCGGGCCAGGCAAGAAGGCCCGATCCAAAAGGCGGATGGCACGGGCTTTCAGCCCTGAGGATCTAACATATCGGACCGTAACCTAGGGCGTTGCCCTAGGCTGGTTTTGGGCGGGCCGTTGGCCCTCTACGCTCCCGCCAAACCTTCCTACCCCTCCGGCATCTCCGGCGGCCCCGTGATCTCCGCGTAATCCTCCGTCCGCTCCATTCCGTGCAGAATCGCCAGCAGCTTCTCCGGCGGCACGATGCGGCGGCGTTCTCGTAGATCGAACCAGAGACCCTCGGAAGTCACCGCAGCCGAGAACGAACCGTCGGCGCGGTAGAAGCGGTTGTGGAGCCGCATGCGCGAGCCGTCCGCCGAGAGGCCCGCGAGGGCGAGGGTGACGGTGAAATCCTCTTGGAAGCGCAACTCGCGGCGATAGCGCATTTCGTCGAGCAGGACGACGGGACCGATGCCCGCGGCGGCGAAATCCGCGGCGGTGAATCCTTGCTCGGTCATGTAGGCGAGGCGGGTATCGACCGCGTAGTCGAGGTAGGACGAATTGCTCAGATGGCCGATGGCGTCCAGGTCGGCCCATTGGACGCGGTAGGCGCGGCGGTAGGTCACGGGTCTAGTTTAGTCTTCCCGAAGTCGTCGCCCCAAGTTCGATCTCAAGTCCCTGAAGATCGATCTCGAACCGGAAAAGTTCGTTCTCCAGCTGTTCGAGAACGTTCTCGAAGAGAAAAAGTTCGATCTGAAGCCGGCCGGGAACGTTCTCCGACCGGCCGAGAACATTCCCCTGGAGAAAAAGTTCGAAGTTGACCGGATCAAGTTCGTTCTCGAACTCCTGGAGAACGTTCCTGAGGTCGTGAAGTTCGATCCGGCGGCGGCGTGCCCAAGAGGCCGGGCACGCCGCCGCGAGGCAGATCGGGGAGCTAGCAGTAGTTGGTCGTGCAGGTCTGAATGCAGGTGAAGCAGGTGGCGCGCTTGCTGAACTCGCAGTTGTCCGGATAGCAGGTAAA
>DATMZU010000294.1:0-8889 GCA_035607435.1 Thermoanaerobaculia bacterium
GCGAGCAGAGCGCCCGCAAGAAGGTGCTGGAATTTCATTCGGAAGGTTCTCCTGGCCGACTTCAAATCGAAGGGCGCGATCATACCGAAACCGGCCTCAGAGAAGGATACGCCGCCAGTCGGCCACGGAGAGCCGGATGACGCCGCGGGCCGCGATCCGGCGCCGGGTCTCTTCGAGAATCGGCAGGAAGGCGGGCTTGCGCCCCGCGCGCGCCAACGCCTCGCCTTGGCCGAGCAGGCGATCGGCCGCCCCCAGGTCCCCCGTCTCCGCGCTCGCCGCGGCGAGCGCGAAGAGCGCCGCCGGGTCCTGGAAGCTGGTGGCCCGGGCCGCCTGCCGCGCGAGCAGCAGAGCCAGCTCGCCGTCGCGCAGCTCGGCGCTCGGGCTGGCGGCGCGCACCAACGCCTCCAGGTAGGTGAGAAACAGCGCGCCGGGCAAACGCTCGCGGCCGGCGCGCAGCACGCGGAGAGCCGCCGCGTCGTCGCCCCGGAACAGATAGGCGCGCGCCAGAGCGCCGACGGGAGCCCAGGCGTCCGGCGCGTCGCGCACCGCGGCGGTACAAAACGTCACGTCGTCGCGCCAGAGAGCCACCTGCGCGCGGGCGGCGCCGCCGAGCGCCACGACGCCGACGACCACCGCAAGCGTGAGCGCCGCCAGCCCGCGCGACGTTCGGCGCCGCACCAAGGCCGCAAGGCCCGCGCCGAACAGCAGGGCAAGCGGCAGACCGGCCAGGTAGGAATAGCGATGCGCCGCGAGCTGGGGACCTGCTTGGAACAGGCCGGAGACCGGCAGCACGAAGGCGGCATAGACCGCCAGGGCGAGCCCGACGGCCGGTAGGCGCCGCCGCAAGGCGACGGCGGCGGCGGCGAGGGCGAGAAACGCAAATCCGCGAAGCGCCACCCCGGGGTCGTGATGGAACGACAGCGGATGGACAACCGGCAGCTGGAACGGGATCGCCAGCGGCAGGAAGGTCTTTTCGAGGTAAAACCAGAGCCCGAACCCGGCGGACAGGATCCGATGCTCGAAACCGGCATCGCTCCGGCCGGCCATCACCGGGCCGATCGCCCAAAACGTCACCCCGGCGAAGAGTGCGGCGAGCAGGACGAACGGTAGTTTTTCGAGCCAGACGGCGCGCGGATGCGACTTGAGGCGACGCAGGGGGCCGAGGTCGAGCGCCACGAAAGCGACCGGCAAGACGATGGCGAGTCCCTTCGACAGCAGCGCCGCAAGGAAGGCGAGCAGGGCAGCGGCCAACGAGAGGCCCCGCCGACGCCCGGTCGCCTCGGCGGCGGAGACGTAGGCGTGACAGGCGAGCAGGCAGAACAGGCCGCACAGCAGATCGCGGCGCTCGGTGATCCAGGCCACCGACTCGACGCGCAGCGGATGGAGCGCGAACAGCGCCGCGGCGCCGAAGGCCGCGAGGTCGGGCACCACAGTCGGTCCGGTCCTGGTTTCGTTTGCCTCCGGTTCGGAACGAGCGAGCAGACGCCGGGCGAAGGAGAAAAACAGCAAAGCGTTGGCCAAATGGAGCAGCAGGTTGGTCCGATGGTAGCCGCGCGGATTCATCCCCGACAGCTTGAAATCGATCGCCAGGGTGAGCCAGGAGAGCGGAATGTAGTGCCCGGCAAGGCGAGTGGTCGCCATCCATCGCAGGTTTTCGGGCGCCAGGCCCCGGTAGTGCGGATTGGTGGTGAAGTTCAGCTCGTCGTCGAGGGGAGCCCACCCCTGTTCGAGCGTCGGGAGGAACAGAACGACCCCGAGCGCCGTCAAAGCTCCGAGCGCCAGAGCGGTCGGCCAATGCGCCCTCACGGCACCAGGTGCTCCCGGTGGAGAAAGTCGGCGATCCCCCCCGCCGCGATGCGATGTTCGAGCGGCCCCCAATGCCCCACCTTTTCGAATTCGGCTCCCAGCCGTGCCCGCTCCAGAAACAGCGGGCGGAGACGCAGGCAGGGGGTCCGGTCGCGCTGCGCCAGTTCCATTACGAACCGCTCGGCCGGCAGCGGCTCCGGGGAGGGCGCGCCCAGCTCCCCCCAAGCCGGCAGCAGCGCCACCGCGGGGCGCGCGCCGGCAGCAGCGGCCTCGCGGAACATCTGCGACAGGAGCGCGTCCGTCAGTTGATCGACCTCCGCGGCCCGGCCGCCCCACTTCCAGGCAACCCGCGAGGCCGCCATTTCAACCAAGTCGCCGAACCGCGATCGCCAGCGCTCCCGGGCGATCAGCTCGTCCGGAGTCGGAACGGGAGTCCCTTCGAGCACCAGCTGGCCGTCGCGCAGACGGAACCGGGGTTTGGCGAAGTCGCGGAACCGGGTGAGGTTGCGCAGCGAATCGTCGGTGACGTAACCGATCAGCACCACGTCCGGGCGGTAGATCGGCAGCGCCTCGCGCAGGTAGAGGAGCATCTGGTCGTGGCCGTAGCCGTGGACTCCGAAGTTCAACACCTCGACCCCGGGCAGCAGCCGCTCCATCTGCTGGGCGAACGTCTCTTCGTCGCTCACGTCCTCGCCGAAGGTGAACGAATCGCCGAAGAGGGCGATCCTCGTCACCCCGGCGGGCTTGGGCACCGCGTACTCCCGCGCGCCGCGCAAACCGCGCGAGTTGGAGCTCAACCGCTTGCCGTCGAAGACCTCCACTTGGTGAAGGTTCGCCGCGAGCGTCCAGCCGCGCTCCCGGTGATATTGGTCGAACGTAAAGCGATAGGGCGCCTCGCCCCCTTGGTGGCGGCGCAACCAGCGCAAGCGCCACGAGGGCTCGTCGTAGGGCGACGAGATCCGGCGCAGGAAATCCTCCGACCGGAGCGCCAGCCGCGCCCCCCCTTCGAGCAACAGCGCGAGCAACAGCGCGTAGGCGGCGGCGCGGAGGAGGCGCCGCGATAACGGCGAGCGGGGGGGCGAAGGAGGCAAAGCGCGGGTATTCTAGGCGCCTTGTGATCGACCGCGCAGGAAGATTTTCCGGCCGCTGGACCTTTCCGGCGCTCGCCGCCCTCGTCCTCGCCTGCGCGGCGGGTTTCGCCGGGCGCGGTGCCGCCACCGATAGCGTCACGGTCGATGAGCCGAGCCACCAGATCGCGGGCTACGCCGCGCTCACCCTCGGGGATTTTCGCTTGAGCCCCGACCATCCTCCCCTCGGCCGGCTGCTGCTCGCCCTGCCGCTGCTCGCCCAACCGGTCGCCTGGAAGGCGGAGGGGAGCGCCGCCTGGCGGAGCGGCGACTTTTTCACCCTCGGCCGCGACTTCTTCGAGAGCTGGAACGACGGCCAGCGCCTCGTCCGGCCGAGCCGGGCGGTGGCGATCGGATTCCTGCTCGCGTTGCTGCTCGCGATCGGCGCGGTCGCCCGCGAGCTGTTCGGGCCCCCGGGCGCTCTGCTCGCGATGGGCGTCGCGGCGTTCGATCCGGCGTTCTTGGGCCACGGGCATCTCGCGACGCTCGACGTGCCGTTTGCCCTGGCCGCTCTGCTCACCCTCTGGGCCGCCCATCGATGGCTCGCGGCCCCCTCTCCCGGGCGGCTCGCGCTCCTGGCCGCCGCGTTTTCCGCCGCGACGCTGATCAAATTCTCCTGGTTCGCATTAGTCCCCGCGTTGCTCATCCTGGCGGTCGCCGCGCGATGGGGCCGGGGTTGGAAGGCGATCGCCAAGGCGGTCACGATCGCCACGGCAACTCTCGCGCTCGCCGCCCTGGTGTCCATCTGGGCCGCCTACGGTTTTCGCTTCGCCGCGGCGCGCGGTCCCGAGGCGGCTTCCGCGACGATGCACGTGATCGGCGACTACGGCCGGCCGCTTCCCACGACTCCCGAGGCGGCGTGGGAGAGCATTCTCCACGATCCGGCGACCGGCGCCGACCGGCCCGGCCTCACAGGCCCGCTGCTGCGCGCCGCCCACTCCGCCCATCTCCTTCCCGAGGCGTATCTCTATGGGATCGCCTACGTCCAAAAGAAAGCCGTGGGACGCGCCGCCTACCTGCGAGGGAGCTATTCGACCCGCGGCTTCCCCACCTATTTCCTCTGGGCGTTCGCGGTGAAGACTCCCCTGCCGACGATCTTGCTGATCGCGGCGGCCCTCGGCGTCGGAGCGGTACGGGCGTACCGGGATAAGCGCCTCTCGCCGCTCGCCGTCGGCCTGCTGACGTTCTTCGTCGTCTACCTCGCGTCGCTCGCGGCGAGCGGGCTCAACCTCGGCTACCGCCACCTGTTGCCGGCGACCGGGATCCTCATTCTTGCGGTCGGTGGACTCGCCCCGGCGGGCTTTCCCGGAAGGTCTCGCACTCCCCTGGCGCTCGCGGTCGGCGCGGGCCTCGCCTGGCTGGCGATCGGCACCTGGATCGCCTCGCCCCGGCTGCTCGGCTATTTCAACGAAGCGGCAGGCGGCTGGCGAACCGGGTATCGCCATCTCGCCGACAGCAATCTGGATTGGGGCCAGGATCTGCTCCGCCTTCGGAACCGTCTTCGCGATGCACCCCCCGGCCGGCCCGTCTGGCTCTCCCAGGCCGGCGACCCGCCGCTTCCCCCGGGGACA
The DNA here is from genome assembly GCA_035607435.1 of Thermoanaerobaculia bacterium. GTDB lineage: Bacteria > Acidobacteriota > Thermoanaerobaculia > Multivoradales > UBA5704 > DASYKS01. Next base: position 4,505 of record DATMZU010000294.1, read on the forward strand.
CCCGTCCGCTGGCTGCTCGGCGAAGGGAGCCACGAACCGTCGGCCGGCCCGATCGCCGGGGGGATTTACGTGATCAGCGCCACCGATCTCCTCGGGGTCTACCGGCCCCTCGCCCGGGTGGCGACGTGGCGCGATCCCCGGCTGACCGAGCAGTACGAGGCGCTCGCGTCGAACGGCGGCCGGCGGGGCGCGGCGACCGCGGGTTCGCCGATCGATGCGTTCGAGGCGCTCCGCCGCCTGCGGTTGATCTCACGCCTGGCGCAGCGCGAGCCGGACGAGCGGATCGGCACGTCGCTCTTCCTTTACCGATTGAGCGACGATCAGGTCGCCGAGGCGACCGAGCCTTGAAACCGGCGGCGGTTCTCCTAGGGGTGCTCGCGGCGCTGCTGCTCGGCGGCGCGATCGTCTGGGCCTACGGGCCGATCCTCGACAACGGATTCGTCTGGGACGACGGCGGCAATCTCGGCGCCGCCCGCGCGAGCTGGGACCGCGGCCTTTCCGGCGTCGCCTGGGCGTTCCGCGAACCGTTCGGCGGCCACTACCAGCCGCTCACCTGGGTTTCCTACCAGCTCGACGCTCAGGTTTCCGGCGCCACGCCGCGCGGCGTGCATGCCACCCAGCTGCTGCTCCATCTCGCGAACACGGCGGCGGTCGCTTGGCTCGCCTGGGTCCTCGCCGCCTGCGCCGCGCGGGGTAGGGGCTCCGTTTGCCTCCTCGCTCCTTCGGGCGCCTTCGGCAGCAGCCAGTCGCTGCGGGACAAACGGAGCCCCTACCCCATTCTCCGCGCGCTATTTGCCGGTCTCGCCGCGGCGCTGTTCGCCCTCCATCCGATCCGGGTCGAATCGGTCGCCTGGGCGACCGAGCGGCGCGACCTCCTCTCCACCTTTTTCGTCCTCACGGCGTTGGCGCTCCATCTACGTTCGAGCCCAGCCGACAGCTCGCCCTCTCCGGTCCGCGGCCGGGTGGCGATCCTCCATGCGCTCTCGGCGCTCTCCCGGGCGCAGATGACCCTGCCGCTCGTGCTACTCCTGGCCGACCTCTGGCCGCTTCAGCGGTTGGCGGAGGAGCCCGACCGCCGCCGGGGGTTCTTCCGTCTTGTGCGCGAAAAATGGCTCTCCTTCGTGATCGCCGCGGCCTCGGCGGCGGCGGCGGTCTGGGCGCAGGCGAGCCACGGCGCGCTCACCGCGGCAAGCGAGCACGGCGCGCTCGACCGGCTGGTCCAGGCGGGGTACGGCTTGTTCTTCTATCCGGCCGCCCTGCTGTTCGGCCGCACCTTCCTGCCGCTCTACGAACGGCCGTTCCCGTTCGAGCCGACGCTCCCGCGCTACCTCGTTCCCGCGCTTGCCGCATTCGCCGGGCTCGCCCTGATCGCGTGGCAGCGCCGCCGCATCCCCTCGATCGCGGTCGCCGTCGGTTCCTACGCCCTGCTCGTGCTGCCGGTGCTCGGGATCGCCCAATCGGGCATTCAGCTGGTCGCCGATCGCTACGCCTACCTGTCCACCGTGCCGCTGGTGCTGCTCGCGGCGGGAGCCCTAGTGCGATTCGGGGTCTCGTCCAACCGGCCGGTGCGGCTCCTTCTCGCGGTCGGCCTCGCCGCCCTGCTCACCGGCCAGGCGCTTGCCACCCATCGGCAGACGCGGGTCTGGGAAAGCGACGAGACGCTCTGGCGCCACGTGCTTGCCCACTCCTCCTCCTGCCTCGCGGACAACAACCTCGGCTACATCCTGTACGGCCGCGGCGAATCCGGGCCGGCGCTCTTCCATCTCGTCCGCTCGCTCGAAAGGGTGCCGCAATACGGCCGGCCGTGGAACGGCATCGCCGCCCTGCTCGAAACGCCACCCGGCAGCGAGGCGCCACCCCCGCTTTGGGTGGCCGAAACGCTCGAACGGGCGGCCGCCACCTCGGGTTCGGTGCTGCCGCGCTACGCCGCGGCGCTCGCCTGGATGCGCGCGGGAAACGATCTGAAGGCGGAGAGCGAGCTTCGCAAAGTGCTCGCGATCGAGCCGGACCACGACGGAGCGCGCCTGGCGCTCGCCCGACTCGCCGCGCGGCCCGAGCCGGTCAACGCGCCAGCCGCTCCAGCTCCGCCCGCACCCCCGGGTCGATAGCCTTCTCGCGCCCAAGACTGAGAACGCCGAGGGCGCCCCGGGCGGCCTCGCGCGCTTCGTCCGGGCGGCCCAGCTCGGCGAGCAGCAGCGCCTCCTTGAGCCGCGTCTCCCCGTCGTCCGGATCGAGCTCGATCGCGCGCCGAATCGCGGCGAGCGCCTCTTCCCGCCTTCCCTCTTGGCGCAGCAGGACGGCCGATTGGTTCCAAAGCAGCGGATCGGCCGGAAAACGCGCGAGCGCTTGGCCGAGCGTAGCGCGCGCCCCGGCGCCGTCCCCCGCCCGCAGGCGGGCGACCACGAGGTTGCGCCAGGCCGGCAGGTAGGCGGGATTGCGCGTCACGAGATTTTCCAGCTCGGCCGCCGCCGTCGCCGCGCGCCCTTGGCGCAGAGCCAACAGCGCGCGGCGCAACCGCGGCAGCTGGGCGCGGGGATCGAGCGCGATCGCCCGCTCCAGCGCTTCGGACGCGGCGCCGAAGTCGCCCGCCTCGGAGCGGCGCCGCGCCCATTCGGTCCAAGCGGTGGCGCTCCCCGGATCGGAGCGGATCGCTTGCGCCCAGAACCTCTCCTCGTTCTCGAAAGGTCGAAACGCGAGGAGCGACAGCGCGGCGCCGGCCGCGATCAGGACCGCCCAGAAGGCGATTTGGAGCCTCCGGCGCCCCCCTTCGAGCGGCAGGAGAACCGCCACCGCCCAAGCGAGACCGAGGCTCGGCAGCAGGAGGTATCGGTCCATCACCATCCATTCCGGATTGACCGCCCAAAGCGCGAGCACCGGCGCGATCCACACCGCGCACCAGAGCAGCGGCCGGCCGAGCGCCGGGCGGCGGCGCACCCCGAAGAACGCCCCGGCGAGGAGGGCGAGCAGCACGGCGGCCGCCCCGAACGACGCGGATGAGAACACCGCGGGCGCCGGGCGGGCCGGATGGAGCAGGAACAGATCGACCGGCACGAGCAGATCGCGGGCATAAGCGAGCAGGGCGATCGGCACGCTCGCGAGCGCCACCGGCATCGAGGGTGCCGTCGGGAAGCGATGCGCGAGGGAACCGAGCACCTGCCAGCGATAGACGAGATAGCCGGCCGTGACGACGCCCAGCACGAGCAGCTCCGATCGCGGCCGGCGCGCCGCAGTGTCCGAGGGAAAAACGCCAGACGGGAAAAAACCGGTCGCCTCGACCGCGCAGAACAGCAGCAGGCCGATCGCCGGCTCTTTGGCCAGCAGGGCGAGAGCGTAGGCGACGCCGAGCGCGACCAGCGTCGTCGCCGCCGGCCGCTCCTTCGCCGCCGAGGTGCGATAGGCGAGATAGGCCAGAAGGCTCAACGCGCCGAACAGCAGGTCCTGCAACCCGGAAACCCACGCCGCGCTCTGCACATGCGCCGGGTGGAAGCTGAACAGGAGCGCGGCGGCGAGCGCTCCACCGATGCCGAGCCCCTCTTTCCGCAGCAGCGCGAACGCCAGGCCGCCGAGCAGGCCATGCAGGACGATCGCCGCCGCGTGCCACCCCAACGGAGCGTCGCGAAACAGCGAATAGAGGCCCGCCGCGAGTCCCAGAAAGAGAGGCCGCAGGTAGTTCGTGGTCGGCGCTTCGCTCGTCCGCGCGTGGGGATCGAGATCGGTCGAGAACAGCTCGCCCACCCCCGACGGCGCGCGGACGACCGGGTTTTCGATCAGCAGCGGCCGGTCGTCGAAGACGAAACCGAACCGGAGCGTCGGCAGGTAGAGCGCGATGGGCAACAGCACCGCCGCCAGCCCTGCAAAGACCGCCCACCCCGGACGGCGGCGATGCGGCATCGCGGTGCTACTCGCGCTCGGGAGGAGCCGGCGCGGGCCGCAGCTCCAGGTCTCCCGCCGCGACAGCGTAGATCACGCCGGTCCAGGCGGCGACGACCTGGTCGAGGTCCTTGGGGTCGATCTTGTCGATCGTGTCGTTCGCGCTGTGATGGATGTCGAAATAGGTGGAGCCATCCTGATCGAACGCGATCACCGGGACGTGGCCCGGGACCATCGGCGAGAGATCGGCGCCGCCGCCGGAATCGTTGGCTGTGGAAAACTCGACGCCCAAGGGCTTGGCGATCTCGGCGATCGGCCCGAACGCCGGCAGCGCCGCCGGGTTGATGCGGGTCTTGATCCGGTAGACCTTGCCGGAGCCGAAATCGGCTTCGGCGGCGGCGACATGGCGCGACAGCTCGGCGGCGTGGGCCTCCGCATAGGCTTTGGCGCCCGAAAGGCCGAACTCTTCGTTCGCGAACAGGACGACGCGGATCGTCCGCCGCGGCCGTTCCGCC
>DATMZU010000297.1:0-6311 GCA_035607435.1 Thermoanaerobaculia bacterium
ACCGGGTTGAGGTCGGCGAGGGTCTTGACCTTCTCAACCTGGGGTACCGCGGCGAAGTAGTCGCGCAGGCTCCGGTGCGCCTTCTTTCTTTCTTGTTTCCCCAGTCGATCGTAGGCATAGCGTCGCACGATCGGATGGAGGTCGAATCGTCCGACTCGCTCGTCGCGGTGTAGGAGGCCGCGCTCGGAAAGGTCCCAGAGCGTGGCTTCGATCTCGGCTTCGTCCACACCTCCCGCCGCCGCGCGTAGCGCCTCGTAGCCCACCGCCCCGCGGAAGCAGGCGATTCGTGAAAGGAGGCGTCTCCCTCCGACAGCCAAACTCTCATACGACTGCTCGAGGACGTGATGCTTACGTTGGATCAGGTCGCCCGAAACGTCGAGCCGACGGGCGGCAGCGATATCCCGAGGGTTCCGGAAGTCCTTAACGATCAACCCGGCCAGAAGGCGCAGGCTCAAGGAATGGAAGCCATAGCACCTGCAAACCATCTCAATCTCGGCCCGGGTTCCCTCGATCCTCTCGGCATGGAAGAAGTCCACCGCGTCCGCTGGGCTCAAGGCCGTCAGTTCGATCTCTCGGCAACCGACGAGGGGCTCGCCTGCGCGCGTTTCGACCGGCCGTGGGCGAAGACGCGTCGTTACGAGAACGCGGCCCGCGAGACCCGGCAGCGACGATACCGCCCGAAAGAACGCCTCGGCCGCCGGGCTCACACAGTCCCTGTCCTCTTCCTTTCCCAGACGCTTTTCCTCATCGTCCAAATGGTAGGCGGCGTCCAGCCTCGCAAACGCCCGCAGAGCCCGCTCGAAGCCATCGAGCACAAGGAGGAGGCGCGAGCGGTGGAGCGCGTCGAGCAAGAGGCGTAGGCCTTCGCGAGCCGTGAGCGTCTTCGGGTCCAAACCGAGATACTCCAATACTTCGCCGAGGAAGGCGTCGAACGACGAATCGTCATAAAAGCTCCACCAGACGACTCGGCGCCAGTGAGCGGGATTGAGGTCGTTCGAAAGCCAATGCCAGACGAGAGCACTTTTGCCGAAGCCACCGAGCGCGCGAAGTACCAAGAGCGCCGGGCCGTTCTCTTTCTCCAGCCAATCGGTGATCTGGCGGCGCTCCGCGATCCGCCCCGTGAAGTTCGGCGGCATGCCGTAGGGGTGAACGAGGAGCCAGTCGGCGCGAGTGGCCAGCTCCGGGCTCTCCTTGGGTGGAGCGGCACCGAGATCCGTGAGAAGCCGGCGCCAAGCAATGGACTCGCGCTCCGGACGTGTGAAATCAACCCAGGACAACGCGGCGATGTAGGCGGGTAGCTGCTCCCTACACGGCGAAAGTAGCAACGGCACCGTTCGCCTCCCTAACCCCGCTGGATCCTGCGTGCGGACCAGGAATCCCTCGCACCGGGTCCAATCGCTTTGGAGCCACTCCGGGGTCAGGACGAGCAACGTATGGCGACACTTCTTGACGGCGTCCTCAATGTTGGCAAGGGTCATCCGCCCGGCCACGAAATCTCGATAGTCGATGCAGACCTTCAGATTCGCGGCTTCCAGCCTCGGGAGGAGCGTTGTATCCACCCAAACCCCATCCTGTTGGCTGTAGCTGACGAAGACGTCGTACTCGAAGGCGGCGTCGGGCATCCGAAGGCTCCAGGCGACTATAGGAGATGAATACGCTCGCGATGAAGGTTGCGCGCATTCTATGGTGCGGAGGGGCCGAAACCCCCGAGAGACGGTCGCCGCGATAGAGTCGATTCTCTAACAACCTGGGAGGTCTCATGAAGCAGAAACTAGGCAAGAAGCTCGGGCTCCATCGCGAAACCGTTCTGTCCTTGAGCCGTCGCGCTCTCGACTCCGCCCAAGCGGGTGCCAGCCAGCGGAGCGACTGCATCTGTCCGATCGAATCGATTGGCCAGTGTGCGACGTTCCGTTGGACGAACTGCACGGGCTGCTAAGTTTCCGAGGAGCCGGCGTCTTTCATCTTGGGAGCGCCGGGCTCCGGCCCCTGGCCGGGTTGCACGTCGGTGCGATCGTTGCCAGCCTGGAGCTTGGCGCTCCCAGGGTTAACGCCTAGACGGCCGGCTCTTGGAGGAAGTAGATGAGGTCGGTCCCCGGCGCGGCGTAGCCCATCTGGCGGAGCATGGTAACGATCTGGCCGCGGTGGTAAGTGGAGTGGTTGGACAGGTGGAAGACCGGCTGCCAGAGGGGGCGGTTGAAGCTCTCGCCGCGGGAGTTGGACCAGGCGAGCGTCGTTTCGAGCTGGTCGTCGGTCAGGCCGGCGAGGAAGGCCTCGATGCCCGCGGCCGTCTCTTCCCAGGAGACGAGCAGGGGGATCAGCTCGGTGAAGTCATTCTCGGTCGGGAACGGGTCGAGCGCAGTGCCGAGGAAACGGGAGAGCCAGATCTTTTCGGCCCCGGCGATGTGGGAGACGGTCTGGAGCAGCGAGGGGAAGCTCGACCCGGTATCGCGCAGGAGATCGTCCGGCGTGACTTCGCGCAGGGCGCGCAACATGACTCGGTCCGCCCACAGCATGTAAATCAACATCTGACGGGCGACGGCGGCCGATCCGATCATCGAGAGACTCCCCCTTGTTTGAGCTAGTGCCGCAGCAAGGCGTTTGCGAGCAAGGGCTCAGAACACCGCCGGCTCTTCCCAGGTGCTGTAGACATCGCGCAGCGCGTCGCTGATCTCGCCGACCGTGGCATACGCCTTCACGCAGGCGAGGATCAGCGGCATCGTGTTCTCTTGACCCGCGGCGCCGATTTTGAGCGCGTCGAGCGTGCGGGCGACCGCTCCGGCGTCGCGCCGGTCCTTGACCGCGTTCAAATCCGCGATCTGGCGGTCGGCCAGCTCGTCGCCGATCTGCAGAATCTCAATCGGCGGCTCATTTTCGATCTGGAACGAGTTCACTCCGACGATCAGCTTCTCGCCGCTCTCGAACGCGCGCTGGTGGGCGAACGCCGCGTCCATGATCTCGCGCTGTGGGAAGCCCGCCTCGATCGCCTCGACCATGCCGCCGAAGTCGTCGATGCGGCGGAAGTAGTCGAACGTTCCATCGACCATCCGGCGTGTCATCTCTTCGACGAACCAGCTGCCGCCGAGCGGATCGATCGACGAAATCACCCCCGACTCGTGGGCCAGGATCTGCTGAGTGCGGAGAGCCGTGCGGGCGTTCTCCTCGGTCGGCAGGGCGAGCGTCTCGTCGAGCGAGTTGGTGTGGAGCGAGTTCGTCCCGCCGAGCACCGCGGCGAGCGCCTGGACGGTCGTGCGGACGACGTTGTTCACCGGCTGCTGCGCGGTGAGCGAACAGCCCGCCGTCTGGGTGTGGAAGCGGAGCATGTGCGAGCGCGGGTTCTTGGCGCCGTAGCGGTCGCGCATGACGGTCGCCCAGATCTTCCGCGCCGCGCGGAACTTCGCGATCTCCTCGAAGAAATCGTTATGGCTGTTGAAGAAGAACGAGAGCCGCGGAGCGAAGTCGTCCACGTCTAAGCCCGCATCGATGCCGTACTGCACGTACTCCATGCCGTCGCGCAGGGTGAACGCCAGCTCCTGAAGCGCGGTCGAGCCGGCTTCGCGGATGTGGTAGCCCGAGATCGAGATCGTGTTCCAGCGCGGCACGTGCTCGGCGGCGAACGCGAACTGGTCGGTGATCAGCCGCATCGACGGGCGCGGCGGGAAGATGTACTCCTTCTGCGCGATGTACTCCTTCAAGATGTCGTTCTGGAGCGTGCCCGACACCTGGCGCGCGATGTCCACCCCCTGCTGCTCGGCGACCGCGAGGTACATGGCGAACAGGATCGGCGCGGTCGAGTTGATCGTCATCGAGGTCGTCACTTCGCCCAGCGGGATGCCCGAAAACAGGACCTCCATGTCGGCGAGCGAATCGACCGCGACGCCGCACTTGCCGACTTCGCCTTTGGACATGTGGTGGTCCGAGTCGTAGCCGTAGAGCGTCGGCAGGTGGAACGCCACCGACAGGCCCGTCTGTCCCTGCGACAGCAGGTACTTGAAGCGCTGGTTGGTGTCCGCGGCGGTGCCGAAGCCGGCGAACTGGCGCATCGTCCAGAGCTTGCCCCGATAACCGGTCGGGTGAATGCCGCGGGTGTAGGGAAACTCCCCCGGAATGCCGATCTCGGACAGCGGATCGATGTCCGCGGTCTGCTCCGGGGTCACCAACAGGGGGATGTCCATCCCCGAGACGGTCGTGAAATCGCTCTTCCAATAGGGCGACCGGCTCTCGGATTTCGCCCGCGCCGCCTCCCAGCGGACGCGCGACTCGCCCATCGTTTCGAGCGCGTCCTCGCGGTAGACCGGCGCGGCGGCGGCCGGAGCGGCTTCTTGAGCCGGCGCGCTCGGCGTGGCCGGAGCGGTGGGCGGAATCGGTGCGATCGGTTCGAGATCCTTGACGGCCATGCCGGTCTCCTTGGAGCAAGCCACGTGCCCGCGGAGTATAACCGCCCGCCTCTTTTCCTGGGGCGGCCGGTCCCAGGAGGTGAATCGGCGAACCAACTCGCACCGGCCGTGTCTTCTTAGAGCGGAGAGGAAACCATCTTGCTCTTTCCTCTTCCCTCGGCAGGGCCGGGCTGTTAGCCTCACCAATCTATGCATGATTTGCTATGTCGGAGGTATGAACCATGATTCGCACGACGTCTCTCGTTCTCGCCGTCCTGCTCGGGGCCGTGGCCCTCGGCTTTGCCGCGCCGGCTTTCGCCGTCCTTCCCGCCGGATTCGTCGATGAGCTGGTGACGGCGGCCACCGGGCCGACCGCGATCGACTTCACTCCCGACGGGCGCCTGCTGATCGCCCGCCAGGCGGGCGAGCTGATCGTGCGCCAGGGGACCACGAACACCTCCGCGGTGACGTTTCCCACGAGCCAGCTCTGCTCCAACTTCGAGCGCGGCCTGCTCGGAGTGGCGGTCGATCCGGATTTCGGATCGGGCGCCGGGCAGAACCACTTCATCTACCTGTTCTACACGTTCCACAAGAACTCGGGGATCGCCTGCACGACCGCGGGCTCGTCGGTGAACCGGGTTTCGCGCTTCGTCCTGGCCGACAACAACACGGTCAGCCTGGCCACCGAAACGATCCTGGTGGACAACATGCCTTCGACCGCCGGCAACCACAACGCGGGCGACGTCGAATTCGGCAAGGACGGTTACCTCTACATATCGATCGGCGACGGCGGAGCCGACTACGCGGGAGGCGGCAGCGGGGGCTCGAACGACGCTTCCCGCGACGAGTTCACCCTGACGGGCAAGGTGCTGCGGATCACCAAGGACGGCGGCATTCCGCCGACCAATCCGTTCCAGGGGGCGGGCACCGCGCGCTGCAACGTCACCGGCGGCACTACCGCGGGGAACAAGTGCCAGGAGACCTTCTCCTGGGGGCACCGGAATCCGTTCCGCATCGCGTTCGATCCGAACGCCACGGGCACCCGGTTCTTCGTCAACGACGTGGGACAGAACATCCGCGAGGAGATCGACCTAGGCACGCCGGGCGCTGACTTCGGCTGGAACTGCCGGGAGGGCACGCTGGTCAACAACACGGGCGGACCGTGCAACCCGACGCCGCCGAACATGGTGCCGCCGATCTTCGAGTACGCCCACGGCGTCCAGGTGCCCGGCTCGACCAGCTCGACGAGCTGCAACTCGATCACCGGCGGCGCCTTCGTGCCGAACGGCATCTGGCCGGCCGCCTACGACAATTCTTATCTGTTCTCGGATTACGTCTGCGGCTGGATCTTCCGCGTCGCCGGCGCCAACACCAATGGGCCGTTTTCCACCACGAGCGACTTCGCGACCAACCTCGGCGGATCCTCGGCCGTGGCGCTGCGTTTCGGCCCCTACCTCACCACCCAAGCGCTCTACTACACGACGTTCGCGGGCGGCGGCCAGGTGCGGCGGGTGCGCTACTCCCTCGCGGGCAACAACCCGCCGACCGCGAGCTTCACCGCGACCCCACTCGGCGGGCCGGCGCCACTCCTGGTGAATTTCGACGGTTCGGCTTCGTCCGATCCGGACGCGGGCAACACCCTCACCTATTTCTGGACCTTCGGCGACGGCACCCCCGAGACTTCGACCGCGACCGCGACGACGTCGCACAGCTATGCGGCGAACGGCAATTACATCGCTTCCTTGAAGGTGCGCGACAACAACTTCGCGTTCTCCCCGGCGGTGACGCAGACGATTCAAGTCGGCAACACCCCGCCGACCGCGCAGATCGTTTTCCCCGCCTCGACCGACCACTTCTTCGTCGGCCAGAACATCACGTTGAACGGCTCGGGCACCGACACCCAGGACGGCACGCTGCCGGCGGGATCGCTCTCCTGGG
>DATMZU010000311.1:0-8015 GCA_035607435.1 Thermoanaerobaculia bacterium
AGGACTTCTTCTGGGATTGGGAGGGGAACTGATGGTAGTTTCCCGCACCGTTTGCTAGGACCTTGGAAGAACCTCGGAGGGGGCGCGGCATGGAAATCTACGAAAACATCCTCGAAACGCTTGGCAACACGCCGCTGGTCAAGCTCGGGCGCTTCTCGCCCACGGGCGCCACGCTCGCGGCGAAAGTCGAGTCGTTCAATCCCGGTTCGAGCGTCAAGGACCGGATCGGCATCGCGATGATCGAGGCGGGCGAGAAGGCCGGCCTGCTCAAGCCCGGCGGCACGATCGTCGAGCCGACCTCCGGCAATACCGGCGTGGGGCTCGCGATGGCCGCGAATTTGAGAGGCTACCGGCTGATCTGCACCTGCGCCGACAAGATCCCGAAAGAGAAAGTCGCGATGCTCGAAGCGTACGGCGCCAAGGTGCTGACCTGCCCGACCAACGTCGAGGCGACCGATCCGCGCTCGTACTACAAAGTGGCCGAGCGGATCCGCGACGAGGAGGGGGCGTTCCTTCCTTATCAGTATTACAACCAGGCGAACCCGGAAGCCCATTACCGGAGCACCGGCCCCGAGATCTGGCGCCAGACCGACGGCAAGATCACCCACTGGGTGGCCGGGGTGGGGACCGGCGGCACGATCAGCGGCGCCGCGAAGTTCCTGAAAGAGCAGAACCCGGACGTCCGGGTGATCGGCGTCGATCCGATCGGCAGCGTCTACGAGTACTACATCGAGCACCGCGAGCTGCCGCCGCAGGAAACGATCCACCAATACCTGATCGACGGGATCGGCGAAGACTTCATGCCCTCGACCGTCTGGTGGGACTACATCGACGAGATCGTCAAGGTGGACGACAAGAGCGCCTACCGCGCCACCTGGGATCTCGCCCGGCAGGAGTCGATCTTCACCGGCTCGTCCGGCGGCGCCGCCGCCGAAGGGGCCCGCCGGATCGCCCGCGAGCTGCCCGAAGAGGCCCTGGTGGTCACCCTTTTTCCCGATGCGGGCGACCGCTATCTCTCGAAGCTCAACGAAGAGTGGATGCGCGACAAAGGCTTGCTGGACTAAAGGGTCGCGCCCGGCCCGGCCGGTGGCTTTGACAGAACGGGGCTTGGCGGATTATTGTCACGGTAACATTTCCGATTCCTCCGCAAAGGAGACAGTGATGAGGACCGCACGACTCGCCGCAGGCTTGTGTCTCGCCGCCGCACTCGGTTCGATCGGAGCTTATGCCGCTCAAGAGGGTCCCCCTCCCAGCGGCGTGAAACCGACGATCCGCTCCATCAAAGCGGTACAGGTCGGGATCACCCCCAAGGTGAGCGAGCTGCTGCTCCCGGTCCAACATCCGAATCCGAAAGTCCTCAAGTCCATCCCGTTCCTGGAGACCCCGGGAGAGGATGACATGGGGGTGCGCAAACCGTTCGGCGAGGTGACTCCCGACGGGGCGCTCCAACCTTACTATCCGACGAACCGGGCGGACCGGCGGGCTCTCACCCTCGGCGCCAACTTCCAGGGCGTGAGCCAGGCGAGCCAGGGCGCCGTGTCCGGATTCTTCGTTTCGCCCCCCGACACGGTGGGCGACGTCGGCCCGAACCACTACGTCCAGTGCGTCAACCTGTCGTGCCAGGTCTTCAACAAGAACGGCACCCCCGCCGCCGCCGTGTTTACGTTGCGGGCGCTTTTCCTGGGCTCCGGCGGCACGGGGGACTGCTCGACCTTGAACGACGGCGACCCGATCGTCAACTACGATCCGCTGGCCGATCGTTGGATGCTGAGCCAGTTCGCGGTCGGCAACCGGGCGGGCGCAGGAGTGGCCCACCAATGCATCGTGGTCTCTCAGACCGCCGATCCGACCGGCGCCTACTACGCCTACGACTTTCCGGTCCCCGAGCCGTATTTCAACGACTATCCGAAGCTCGGCGTCTGGCCCGATTCCTACGTGATGACTGCGCCGCTGTTCGAAGGGCCGGTCTTCGGCATGGGCATCTTCACCTTCAACCGCGCCAAGATGCTCGCCGGAGACCCGACCGCCGAGGCGATCTTCCTCGACCTGACGACAGCGTACCCGGGTCTCGGACGCATCCTGCCCGCGGACGTCGATGGCGTTCCTCCGCCGGTCGGCGCACCGAACGTCTTGGCGGGCATCACCGCGAACGAGGCGGGCGATCCGCAGGACGGCATTCGCCTGCTGGAGCTCAAAGCCAACTTCTCCAACCCGCCCGCCACCACGCTCACCGAGGTCGCGTTCCCGGGCGGCAGCCTGGCCGTTGCGCCGTACGACCCGACGTTCACTCAAGTCTCGGGGAACTGCGGTTTCGCCTTCACCAACCGCGACGACCTCGAACAGCCCGCTCCGGCCAACTGCGGCATGCGCCTTGACGCCCTTTCGGATCGGCCGCTCCACCGCTTGGCCTACCGGAACTTCGGCGCCTACGAGTCCTACGTCTTCACCCACACGGTCGACGTCAATGCCACTCCGGCCAGCGCCGTGAGCGGCCACCGGGCGGGCATTCGGTATTACGAGGTACGCCGCTCGCTCCCCGGCGGAGCCTTCACCGTCAACGAGCAGGCGACCTTCTCTCCCGACGCCACCCATCGCTTCATGGGCAGCGCCGCGATGGACGGCAACGGCAATATCGCCGTCGGCTACAGCGTCACGGATTCGGCGACGTTCCCCGGCGTTCGCGCCGCCGGACGCCTGGCGACCGATCCCCCGGGCGGGCTGTTTCAGGGCGAGCTGTTGCTCGCGGCGGGCGGGCGCTCGCAGACCAGCACCGGCTCGCGCTGGGGCGATTACAGCACCCTCTCGGTCGATCCCGCCGACGAATGCACGTTCTGGTTCACCCAGGAGTATTACGACGCGGTCGCGCCGCCGATGTGCTCGGCCACCGCGTGCTGGACGACCCGCATTTCCAGCTTCACGATGCCCGGTTGCACCAATGCGGCCCCGGCGACCGGCACTCTCAAGGGGACCGTCACCGACGCGAATACGACGCTTGGCATCGTCGGCGCGCTGGTCCAGACCTCGAACGGCTATTCGGCGATCACGACCGCCGGCGGCGTCTACTCGATCGCGATTCCGGCCGGAAACTACGCGGCCACGGCCTCCAAGGTCCTCTACGGTCCGGAGAGCGCCTCGGGCATCGTCGTCTCGGCGGGCGGCATGACGACCCAGGACTTCGCGCTCTCGACCGGCATCTTGAGCGGCACGGTGACCGACTCGGTGACCGCGCTGCCTCTTCAGGGGGCGCTGGTCCAACTTTCGAACGGCGCCTCCACGCTCACCGACGTCGCGGGCAACTACTCGTTCTCGCTGGCGCCCGGCAGTTACGCGGTCACTTTCTCCCGCACCGGCTACTTCCCGAGCAATCAGCCGGGAGTGTCCGTAGGCACCGCCGGCATCACCGACCTCGACGCGGCGCTCGCTCCGACGCCGGGGCTCACCGTCACCGCGACGGCGGCCGACGATTCGACCGGCAACGCCAACGGCATCGTCGATTACAACGAGTGCTTCTTCCTGAACGTCACGCTCACCAACGGCGGAACGATCGCGGCCACCGGGATCAACGCCGTCCTCACCACGACCGAGCCGCAGGTGCAGATCCTCCAGGGTTCCTCGGCCTATCCGGATATCGCCGGCTCCGGCGGAACGGGCACCAACGCGACGCCGTTCAAGGTCCGCACCTCGCCCACCTATCCGGCCGGCAAGCCGATGAACCTGGTGCTGAACCTGACCACCGCCCAGGGGCCGCTCTCGATTCCGTTCACGATCGTGACGGCGGGCGGCGTTCCGTCCTCCCTCGCGGTGGCCGGGCCGGTGGCGATTCCCGACAACGACGGCCTCGGCGCCTCGATCACGATCCCGGTGGCCGGATTCTCGGCCGTCCTCTCGAAAGTCGCGGTTCGGGTGCGGATCACCCACACCTTCGACGGCGACCTCGTCCTTCGCCTGCGCGGCCCCGACAATACGGTCGTGCTCCTCGCCTACCAGGTCGGCGGCGCCGGCGCAGGTTTCGGCACCGATTGCCCCGCGGACGGCAACGACACCACGTTCGACGATCAGGCGGCGACCTCGATCCTCACCGGCGTGGCGCCGTACGTCGGCTCGTTCCGGCCGCAGAATCCGCTCGACGCCTTCGCCGGCAAGTCCGGGGCTCAGGTCAACGGCAACTGGACTCTCGAAGTCGCTGACCTCGGAGCCGCCGACATCGGCAACATCGAATGCGTCAGCTTGTTGCTGAACGGAGCCGCGGCGGGTCCGGGCTGCAACGCCTTGCCGTCGGCGGTCCCGGGCGGTCCGTACTCCGCCAACGAAGGGGGCACGACGACCCTCTCCGGCAGCGGTTCGGATCTCGACGCTCAGCCTCTCACCTTCACCTGGGATCTCGACGGAGACGCGATCTTCGGCGAGACCGGTGCCGGCGCCACCCGGGGCAACGAAACCGGTCCGTCGCCGATCTTCTCGGCCGCCGGGCTGGACGGGCCTTCGATGGTGGTCGTGACGTTGCGGGTCTCCGACGGCGTCGGCTCCACCGACGCTCCGGTCTCGATCACGATCCAGAACGTCAATCCCACGGTCGTCGCGGGCGGTCCGTACAATGTCTCGGTGAACGGCACGGTCGGCCTGTTGGCCGTCGGTACCGATCCGGCCGGCGCGGCCGACCCCCTCACCTTCGTTTGGGATCTCGACGGAGACGCGATCTTCGGCGAGACCGGCGGCGCGGCGGCCCGGGGCGATGAGGTCGGCGCCAACCCCACCTTCAACGCGACCGGGTTGCCCGCGGGAACCGTCGTTCCGATCAGCGTCCAGGTCTCCGACGGTGACGGCGGAACCGGTTCGGCATCCGGCACGGTGACGGTGCAAGGGGCGAGCGTGATCGACATCCCGACCCTGTCGGGAGTCGGCATCGCCCTTCTGGCCTTGCTCCTCGCGGGGATGGCGTTCGTCATCACCCGGAAGCGCCAGCGGGTCGGTTGACGCGACGGTAAAAGTACAAAAGCCCGGGTGGACTTCTCGTCCGCCCGGGCTTTTTTCTTTGGGTGCCGGCCGCCGGGCGGTTCCCCCCGCTTCGGCCTCCCTCCCCGGTCGAGCTTCTACCCCCGCACGAACAGAGCTTCGCGGATGACGGCCCTTCGCAGCTCGTCCGTTCCACCAAACCCGAGATCTCGCGCGGCTCGCTCCAGCGCGCCTGGACCTGCCGGCACGGGGCGCCCGAGCCGCTCGACGAAAAACCATCGCCAGAG
Source organism: Thermoanaerobaculia bacterium (assembly GCA_035607435.1). Lineage (GTDB taxonomy): Bacteria > Acidobacteriota > Thermoanaerobaculia > Multivoradales > UBA5704 > DASYKS01. The sequence continues at coordinate 5,241 of DATMZU010000311.1, forward strand.
CTCGTCCAGCGAAAGCCCGGTGTCGGCGAGGCCGGGCTGGGAAAGCCCGCGCGCGGCGAGCGCCCGGGCTTTCGCTTCGGCGCGCTCGGCGAGCGGCGCGTAGGCGCGGCGGACGCGCAGGTCGTCGCGCAACGCTCCGTCGAGCAACGGTTCGAGGAGAGGCAGCACCTTCTCGATGCGCGCCTCGTCCGATGCCAGGCGGGCGAGGCCCGAGGGGTCGAGGCGCTGCTCGGCGAGGAAGGCGGCGAGATCCGCGTCGTCGGTGAGGGCGTGTTTCCGGCGGAAGCGGGCGAGAGCCTGCTCGCGTGCCGGTTCGTCGAGCTGCAACCCGGAGCGGTCGGCGAGGGTAAGCGCCAGAACCCGCGCCTGCGCCACGAGATGGACCGCCGCATAGGTAGGGAGGGAAGCGCCCTCCGGGCCGGCGTCTCCGGTTTCTCCGAGCGCGAGCCCTCCGAGCCGCAGCTCGTCGAGCGGATCGATCTCGTGTCCGTCTCCCGCCGCGAGTGCCGTCCGTTGCTCGGCGGCGATTCGCCCCGCCTCCCAGGCTTCCGTGTGCTGGAACGGAAACGCCGCCTCGAAGCGCCCCGGATGCTCCTCTCGGGCGACGGCCATTCGGCGCAGCATCGCGAGGGCGTCGAGCTTCTTCCGATCGACCCGTCCGGCGGGAAGCCAGCCCTCCAGGGCGTCCAGCTCCGGCGAAGGCAGCCCCGACCGGCGAGCCCGTTCGAGCACCAACGCCGTGCCGCGCTCCGGGTAAAGGAGCGCCTTGGCGATCGCCACCAAGGCGCTCCGGGTCGGCTCGCCGATCACCCCGGCCCCGGCCGCCGCGGCGAACGTCGCGCGCAGGTTCACCATCGCTTCCGATCCCGCGGCATAGCCGGTCGCCGCGGGGCCGTGGAACACGGTGACCTCGTCGTCGTCGGTCAGCTCGCCGCTCGCGAAGGCCGCGTAGATCTCGCCGACCCCCACCATGCCGAACGTCGCGCACTCCGCGGCGCGCAATGCCCCCAAGGACGCGGCGCCGAAGACGTGGATCCCCTGGTCGAGCGCCCAAAGGATCTCTTTGTGCCAGACGGCGGCAAGGCGATCGAAATAGCCGTCGATGACGCCGATGCCCCAGGGCCGCTCGCGCGCCGCGAGGTAGAGGTCGCCTTGCGCCACCGGCGGCCGCCACGAAACGTCGAGCAGGTCGGGCACTTCGCGCCGGCCTTCGTCCGCGAGGAGCGTCGGGCCGGAAAAAATGACGATCCGGCCGGAAGGAAGGCTGCTCATCGCGGCTCCGCGGCCTTCGCCGCGGTTTCCGTGGCCACGGCGCGGGCGCGAGCGCCGGGGACCCAGCCGGGGATGTCGCGGGAGGTTTCCAGGCCGGGAACCACGATGCGCACGACCGGAAGATCGATCCCCTGATAGGTGAGATCGACGGCGATCACCTCGGGAAAGCCCGCCGCGGCCAGCCGGGAGAGGAGCGCCGAGAGATCCTCCTCGAACGTCTCGGCCGCGAAATCCGGCGCCGCGCGGTAGTCGCGAGAGGGCGTTGCCGAAACCACGCTTTGGCGCAACCGTTCGAGGGCATCCGCATCGCGCCAGGTCTCGTACTTGCGCAGCGGCATGTCGTCCCGCGCGCCGGCGATCGTCGTCAAGCGGCTCTGGGCCGCTTCGGTCAAAGCCCGCAGCAGGGCGACTCCGCGGCTCGGGTGACACCCCATGCCGCCGCCCGCGCCGCGGACCTGAAACGGATCGGCTTCCGCGTCGAGCACCAGGGCGCGAAACGCCGGCACCCCCAGGTCGGAGGTGATGTCCCAGACGGCGACCGCGACGCCGGCCCGGGCGTAGAGATCGAGCACCTCGCGGCAGAGCGGATCGTCGATCGTGTCGAGGTTCACCCGCGCCGCGGCCTCCGCCGTTTCTCCGCGCAGTTCGAAAAGGGTGTTCGCGTCCCGCTCGATCACCTCGCACAGGCCGTGACCGATCGCTTCGAGCGGATGGTTGCCGGAGGCGAGGCCGTTCGAGGAGAAGGCGAAACAGCCGCTGCCGGGCGGCATCGGCCGCGTGGTGTCCATGTGCACCAGCTCATAGGGGAGCAGGACCGGATCGCCGGTCGCCAGGGCGACCCCTTCGATCCACAGGGTCTTCAGCTCGTCGTGAAATCTACCGGCGGAGCAGCGCGGCAGACCGGCGAGATTTGCGATGCGATGCGAGAAGCGCAGCTGGTTGTGCGTGGCCAGGCGGAGCGGCCGATCGATCCGCTCGGCATGCCAAAGCTCGATCGCCTCCATCAGCCCGGAAGCGCGAGCGGCGGCGAGATCGAGCCCTTTGCCCTGCGAGACCGCGAGCGAGCGGGAGTTCGGCCGGCAGACCATCACGACCGGTAGGCCGATCACGTCGAGACCGGTGACGTTCGCCACCCGGGTGATGCCGAAGATCGGCGCAAGGCCCTGGATGCGCTCGACCGTCGCCTGCGGGTCGAGCGTCCGGTGGGTCCCCCGCCGGAAAGCTTTTACGGTCGAAGGGGTCGCTCGAATCACGGGTTGCGGTCTGGTTCGACGCTGCCTTCGGCCGGCGCTACCGCCTGCCGCCTAGGGCAGTTTTACGAACGTAAACATGATTCCAGGCGCCGACGTCTGTTCGGCCGAGAGCGCCGACTCGCACTCAATTCCCTGAACCGTGTCGGACATGTCCTGGGCGGACTTAATCTTTTCAGGATCCGTGACTTCGACGACCTTGCCGTCCAAGACCTCGTAGACTTTACCGGTTTCACCGACCAAGATGGTCAAC
>DATMZU010000316.1:0-5518 GCA_035607435.1 Thermoanaerobaculia bacterium
GGGGCCGCGGCCGGTGGCGCCGGTTTGGCGACCTGGGGGCCTCCCGTGGGGTCTCCCGCGGAACGGCCCGCCCGCGGACGGCCGATTCGCACTTGGAGCGTCTGGGTGGCCCCGGGGGTGTTCTCCTGGAAGGTCGAGAGCACGGCAGGTTTCTTCTCGCCCGAGAGCACGAACTCGGCATGCATCGAGAGAGCGCCGTCCTTCTTCACTTCGAGCGCCCACCACCCCTCGGCGAGCGAGAAGAAGTACGCCTCCCCCTCGTCGTCGGTAGAGGCGATCGCCGGCCCGGTCTTGGGCTCGACCGCCTGGTAGAGCAGGCGGACCTTCGCCCCTTCGACCGCCTTGCCCGCGGAGTCCTCGACCCGTACCTCCAGAGAAGACGGGCCGCGCCAAACCTCCGCCGCGCCGAGCGGCAGAACGATCCCGAAGGCGAGGACGAACGAGACCAAGAACGAGAGAGCTTTGCCGCGCATCCCAGAACCTCCCCGAAAGCATCGATCGAACAAACTCTATTGTAGACCCGTCCGTGGAGCGCCGTCCCTCCACTCCCTCCCCCACCCCGTGATACAAAACCGGGCATGCCCGGATTGCTCCGTTCGCTCTACGAAAAGCTCCTCGCCGATCCACTCGGATTTTCGGCTCCTCCCGCGCAACCGCCAAGGGTTTCGGCTTCGATCGTTCCTTGGCGCGTGGGGGATTCCGGAGAAGTCGAAGTCTACTGGGTGCGCCGGGCGGCGGAGCTGGCGTTCATGGGCGGGTGGCACGCGTTTCCGGGGGGCGGCCTGTCGAGGAGCGACGCGGCCTTGCCGGTGCATGGGTTGCCGCGCGGCATGACCGAGGGCTCAACCGTCGCCTTGCCGCCTGAGGCTTTGCGGCTCGGCGACACCGATCCCGATCTGGTGCCCGGGCTGATCGCCTGCGCTCTGCGCGAGCTGTTCGAGGAGGTCGGCCTGCTGGTCGCGTACGGGCTTCCGGCGGGATTCGACCTCGCCGCCGCCCAGCAGGCGCAGTTGGCCGACGCCAAGCAGCTCGGGGTTCAGCTCGGAGAGACCGACGCCCAGCTCGACGCCTCGCGGCTGGTGTTCGCCGGACGCTGGCTGACGCCGCCGTTCGCTCCGATGCGCTTCGACAACCGGTTCTTTCTGCTCGAATGGCCAGCGGAGGAGGTTCATCAGCCGCAGGTGATCCCCGAGGAGCTGGCAACCAAAAAATGGATTCCGGCCGGTGCCGCCTACGAGCGCTTCCGCCGGGCCGAGGTGCTCGCGGCGCCGCCCATCCTCCACATCCTGCGCGTCCTCGCCGAGGATGGGCCGGAGCGCGGTCTCCCCCGGCTGCTGGTCCCCTCCGAGGCGGATTGGGGGCCAATGCGGAAGATCGAGATGCGGGAGGGGATCGCGATGCTGCCGCTCCGCACGCGGACGCTCCCGCCCGCCGCCACCACGAACGCCTATCTGCTCGGCCGGGGCGACGCGGTGCTGGTCGATCCAGGCTCCGATGTGCCGGAAGAGATCGACCGGCTCCATGCCGCGCTCGGAGACGCCCAAGCGCGGGACGGCCGGCGACCGATCGAAATCTGGCTCACCCACCACCACCCCGACCACGTCGCGGGCGCGGCCGAGATGCAGCGCCGGCTTGGGATCCCGATCGTCGCCCATCGCGAGACCGCGGAGCGGCTGTCGAAGCGCCTGACGATCGCCCGCGAGCTGCGCGCCGACGAGCGGATCGAGCTGGCCGGGCATTCATCCGGCGACGCCATGACCTTCCGCGTGCTCCACACGCCGGGGCACGCGCGGGGGCACCTCTGCTTCTTCGAGGAGGCCCAAGGCTCGCTGATCTGCGGCGACCTGGTGGCCGGGATCGGCACGATCGTGATCGATCCGCCGGAAGGGAACATGAGCGACTACCTCGCCTCGCTCGAACGGATGATCGCGCTGCCGCCGCGGACGCTCTTTCCCGCGCACGGCCCGGCGATCGAGGACGCCGCGGGCAAGCTGCGCGAGTACGTCGTCCATCGCCTGCGGCGCGAGGAGAAAGTGCTCGCCGCCTGGGGCGATGGCCTCCGCACCGCCCACGAGATGGTCGGGCGGGTTTACGACGATGCGCCGGAGGCGGCTCGTCCGCTGGCCGAGCGGCAGATCGAGGCGCATCTCTCCCGCCTGCGGACGCTCGGGCGGATCTAGCCGGCGGAATCCCGCGGCTCCTCGTTTGGGTTAAAGCGATCAGGAGGGCCTGCCCCCATGTTTCACCGCATTCTGATTCCCCTCGCCTTCAACGACGAAAACGAGGCCGCGGTCAAGGTCGGTGCCGACCTCGCGACGCGCGACGGCTCCGAAGTTCTGCTGCTTCACGTCGTCGAGACCATCCGCGGCATTCCGTTCGAAGAGATGCGCGATTTTTACGAGCGGCTGGAGCGCCGCGCCGAAACCGAGCTGGGCAAGGTCGCCGAACGCTTCCGGGCGCTCCAGGTCCCGGTGAAAAGCGACGTCGTCTTCGGCGCCCGCGCCGAGCAGATCGTGACCTATGCCAAGGAGCGCGGCGCCGACCTGATCGTCCTCTCCTCGCACCCGGCGAGCCCCGACCAGCCGACGAGCCTCGGCACGATCAGCCACCGGGTCGCCCTGTTCGCGAGCTGTCCGGTTCTTTTGGTGAAATAGGCCCGCTCCCCGGTAGACTCCCGGCCATGAAGACGACGCGCGCTTTGGTGATGCTGGGCCTGATGTTCCTGGGCCGGGAGGGGTACGCCTTGGACGGGAAGTGGACTCCGGAGCAGGTGCTCCAAATCGATGCGAAATGGCTGCGCGCGCAGGGGCTGGAGATCCCCCCGGCCGCGCTCTGGAGCGAGACGGGCGGCGGGCTGCTCGAAGCGGCGGTGGGGATCGAGGGGTGCTCGTCCGGGTTCGTGTCGTCCGACGGCTTGATGATCACCAACCACCATTGCGTCTTCCCGATCCTCCAGCAGCATTCGACGCCGGAGCGCGATCTGATCACCCACGGCTTTTTGGCCAAGACGAAAGCCGAAGAGCTGTCGGGCGGCGGGGTGCGCGCGGCGATCCCCCATCGCGAAACGGACGTGACCGCCGCGGTCGAGGGAAGCGTGCCGGCCGGCGCCGACGATCTCGCGCGCTTCCAGGCGATCGAGCGGAAGGGCAAAGAGCTGGTCGCCGAGTGCGAGCGGCAGGCGAACCGCCGCTGCCGGTTCGCCGGGTTCGACGGCGGCGTGATGTACCGGCTGATCGAGACGATCGAATATCCGGACGTCCGCCTGGTCTACGCGCCGCCGCGCGCGGTGGGCGAATACGGCGGCGAGATCGACAACTGGAGCTGGCCGCGCCATACCGGCGACTTCGCGTTGCTGCGGGTCTGGGCCGCCGCGGACGGCTCGCCCGCTCCGAAGGGGGAGGGCACCCAAAGCTACAAGCCGCGCCACTGGTACCCGATCGCCTCCCAAGGGGTGAAGCCGGGCGACTTCGTGATGCTCGCGGGCTATCCGGGCACCACCTACCGGTCGCTGATCGCGGCCGAGATGCACGAGCGGGCGGAGCTGTTCTTTCCCCGCCGGGCCGAGCTGTACCGCGTCTGGATCGACATCATGGAGGCGGCGTCGAAACAGGGAGACGCGCCGCGCCTGGCGCTTTCGGATCGGATGAAATCGCTCGCCAACCGGGAGAAGAGCTCGCGCGGACAGGTGGAGGGGCTCGCCCGCGGCAAGGTGTTGGCGAAGAAAGAGGCGGAAGAGGGTGAGATCCTCGCCTGGATCGCCGCCCATCCCGGGAACCCTGCGACCGCCGCCGCCACCGCGGCCCACGCGGAGCTCGCGACCCGGATCGCCGAACGGATCAAGACCTGGGATCGCGATTTTCTCCTCTCGCAGGCGCGCGGCGGATCGAAGCCGCTCGAGCTGGCGCTCCTTCTCGTCCGCTGGGCGGGAGAGCGCGCCAAGCCCGACCTCGAACGCGAACCGGATTACATGGCGCGCAACAGCGATCGGCTCGCGGAAAAACTGAAGCTCGACCAGACCAAGATGCACGGGCCGACCGAGGAGATTCTTCTCGCCCACTGGCTCGGCCGATTCGCCGCCCTGCCCGCGGGGAACCGCTCCGCCGCGGTCGAAGCGGTGCTTCAGGGCGAAGACGGGCCGGCGGCGATCCGCGCGAAGGCCGCCGCGTTGCTTTCCGGCTCGAAGGTCGCGGACGCGGCGGAACGCGCCAAAATGACGGGCGAAACCGAAGAGCAGCTCCGCGCACGGCACGATCCGCTGCTCGACTTCGCGTTCGCGCTCGATCGCGAGCTGCGCGAGTTGAAGGAGCGCGACGACCGCCACGAAGGCGCCATCTCGCGCCTGCGGCCGGCCTGGCGCAAAGGGGTCGCCGCCTGGGCCGGCAAACCCATCGCGCCGGACGGCAACGGCACGCTGCGCGTCTCGTTCGCCCACGTCCAGGGCTACCGGCCGCGCGACGGGGTCTGGATGGAGCCGCAGACCACCCTTGCCGGAATGGTCCAAAAGAACACCGGAGAGGAGCCGTTCGCCGCCCCCGAGCGCGTGCTCGCCGCGGCGCCCCAGGCTCCCGCCAGCCGCTTCGCGGACCCGAAGCTGCACGACGTGCCGGTCGCGTTTTTGGCCGACGCCGACACGACCGGCGGCAATTCGGGCAGCCCGGTGCTGAACGGCAAGGGCGAGCTGGTGGGGGTCAACTTCGACCGGGTGTGGGAAAACGTCGCGAACGACTTCGGCTTCAACCCGGAGGTCGCGCGCAACGTCGCCGTCGATGTGCGCTACCTGCTCTGGATGCTCGACGGCATCGAAGGCGAAGCCGCCCAGCCGCTGCTCGACGAGCTGCTCGGCGCGGGCGGCGGCGCGAAAACCGCCAAGCCATGAGGCGCGCGCTCGGCGGCGAGGAGGCGCCGGGGGATTCGGCGCCGCGTCCGTCCGCGCTGCGCTGGCTGATGGTCTGGCTGCTGCTCGCGGCGGTCTATTTCGTCGTTCGCCTCGCCGTGCGCTGGCTGTTGAGCGACGCGGGGTCTGGCGAGGGCGCGGCGGGGTTCGCTCTGCTCCAAAATTTCCGCGGCCTGGACGGGCGAGAGCTGGCGATCGTTCCGGCGGCGCAGACCCTCGCGCTCGTTTTGCTCGCGGAGCTGCGCCGAGCGGTGAAGGAAAAGCCCGTCTAAGCGATCGTCTCGTCCGGATCGTCGGCTTCGAACGCCAGCAGGACGACCGTGACGTTGTCGGTTCCGCCGCGGGCGTTGGCGTCGGCCACCAGGGCGCGGCAGGTTTCGTGGAGCGATTTGCCGGCGACCAGGGCGTCTCGGATCTCGCGGTCCGACAGCATCGTGGTCAGGCCGTCGGAGCAGAGCAGGAACAAATCGCCCGGCACCATCTCCAACTCGCGGACGTCGATCAGGATCTCCGACTCGCCGCCGAGCGCGCGGGTGACCACGTTCTTGAGCGGATGGGAGCGCGCCTGTTCTTTGGACAGGAAACCCGCGACCACCTGCTCGTGGACCCAGGTGTGGTCCTGGG
>DATMZU010000318.1:0-3696 GCA_035607435.1 Thermoanaerobaculia bacterium
CGCGGAAAGAATCGGCTGAAGGCACGCGCTACGAGATCGAGATCCCGGAGGACAGCCCCGCCTTCCGCGGCCACTTCCCCGGCCGGCCGATCCTCCCCGGCGTCGCCCAGCTGGCGCTCGTCGAGCAGGGCCTCGCGGCGCTCGCCGGTCGGCCACAGAGGATCGCGGAGATCTCCGGAGTGCGCCTGCGCAAGACCGTCGGGCCGGGCGAGACGCTCGAGCTGCTGCTCCGAAACCCGACAGAGGACGGCGGCGTGCGCTTCGAGATCCGCACCCACGGAGAACCGGGAGAGCCCGTCTCCGGCGGCCTGGTGCGCGCGGCGGCTCCGGGGAAACCGGATGGATCGGAACGAAAAGAAAAAGCTCCGGGTGGGAAAAAAGAAACGGGCGGGCTGACCCTACCGGCCGCGGCTCCCACGGAAAGCGAAGGGGAAAAAATCGAGGCCGCCGGCCGCGTCCCCCATGCGCCGCCCGCTCTCCTGGTCGCGCGGCTCGTCTGGCGGCGGCGCGGGGAAGCACGGGCGGAAGGGATTGTTCCGATCGAGAGCCCGTTCGCGAGCGGAGGCTCCGCGCCGGCGTTCCTCGGCCTCGAGATCGCGGCGCAGACCGCCGCTTTGCTGGAGGCGTTAGGCCGCGAAGGAGAGGCCCCCGGCCCGCGCGCCGGCTACCTCGTCGCGATCCGTCACGCCCGGTGCCCGGGAGAGGATCTGCCGGTGGGAGTACCGCTCGACGCGTTCGTCAAAGAGACCGGAAGCGCAACCCCGCTCACGATCTACGAGGCCCGCGTCGAGCTGGCGGGAAGGACTCTGGTCGAAGGGTCGATCAGCACGTGGATCGCGGAGGGGTGATCCGCCCTTTCCTGGAGAGGGACGAGGCGGGGGCTCGCCGCCGGTCTTTCTCTCTCCGGCGGGATTCTCTGAATCCGTAACGCGCGACCGAATTTGGCGGCGGTAAGCCGGCGCGAATGGACCGACTTGTCATGACTTCCGGGAACATGCTGTCAAGTCGTCCGGTAGAAGGGCAATCTAGACCTCGCAGACGGCCCCTCACCCTCGGTTGGGCTGAAGCGGATGCCGTCCGGAAAGGGGTCTGGCATGGCTCGAGCGCGATCGATCGCGAGCTTTGCCCTTCTGTTCCTCCTCGCCCTCCTTCCCCTCCCCGCCCATGCAAGCGGCAGGAGCCATCCCGAACGATTTCAGATCGAGACGTTCCGGAGAGTCGTGCACGAGTTGGTCGCTCGCGGTGGGGAATGGAAGGATCGGGTCTCCGCGATTTTTGCGGCCCTGGGTCCGGAGACCGATCCGAACGGAGCGCCAAAGCCTCCTCCGGACATCGGGTCTCTCGGCCCGGAGACCGACCCGAACGGGCTTCCGAAGCCCTAGGATTGGCCGGGGTGTCCGGAAATTCCGGGCACCCCGGCTCGTCGTCCCGTCCCGCGATAGCTCTTGCTCCTCACCCGAGGACGTAAGAGACTATAGAGATCACAGGGACGCGAAAGGACGGGCGCATGAGCGACATGCATCTCAGCCGAGAGCTTCTTCGGGCGCTCGCCGAAGGGAAGATGCCTCCCCGAGCCTTTCTGGACCTCGTGTTGCAACACCTCTTCGAGCTCTGCCCGCATTGCAGGAGCGAGTGGGAGGCGTACCAATCGGAGAGGCTGCATGCGCCCGGAGGACACGCGGGAGCCTTCGCCCTGCTCCCCCGCCTCTTGGACGAACACCTGCCTCGCCTGAAGCGAGAGGAGCGCTCGTCGGCCCGGGACTTTCGAGAGCTCGTTCGCCTTCCCCCGGAACAGAGAGCGGAGAGGATCGTTCGCTCCTATCGCCGATTCAGGACGCCCGCTCTGATCGAGCGCCTGATCGAAGAGTGCCGCACGCGCGTCACTTCCAGTCCTCGCGACGCGTATCATTTCGCCGATCTCGCCCGTTTGGTGGCTGGCCAAGCGCCGGACTCGTCCGCCGCCCGCGAGCTTCACTCCCTCGCCTTGGGCGAGCTTGCGAATGCGGCCCGCGCCGGAGGGGATCTCGTCGAAGCGGATCAGATCTTCGTCCAGGCGCGAAGGATCATGATGCTGGGCGGAGTCACGGACCCGCGCGTCGCCGCGCGCCTGGATTCGCTCGAGGGATCGCTCAGGAAAGACCAACGGCGATTCGGACAAGCGAAAGAAGTCTTGCAGCGCGCTCTCTTTCTTTATGGCACGGTGGGCGAGCTCCGAGAGATCGCCATGGCCTTGATGCAGCTCTCCGCGGTGCTCTTCCAGGAAGGCAAGGCCCGCGAGGCGCTGAAGGCAGGAAAACAGGTCCTCGAGATCCTGAAGCCCGGTGGTGACGATGCCTGCCTCTACTTGGCTGCCCGGCGGAATCTCGCTCTCTACATGGTGGACCTCGGTCATCTCGACGAGGCGCTTGCGATCGTCGACGCGGACGAGAGCACACACCGGATCTTCGGCCAGCCGCTCTTTCAGATTCGCTATACCTGGATTCGAGGGCGCATCGCTTCCGGGAAGGGTGATCTTCCCGCGGCCGAAGCGTACTTCAGAGAAGCCCGCGATACGTTCATCGCAGCGGGAATCGGTTACGACGCCGCGATGGTTTCTCTGGACCTTGCTCTGGCCTATCTCCAAGCTGGCCGGCCGTACGAGACAAGGAAGCTCGCGCAAGAAATTGCCCCCATCTTCGAGACCCAGGACGTGCAGCGCGAAGCCTTCGCCGCACTTCTCCTGTTTCGCGATGCAGCCGAGCGCGAGACCCTGACCGTCGGTTTCGTGCGCGAGTTGACGGCCTATTTGGAAGCGGCTCGTGTCGACAGCTCGCTGCGGTTTAGTCCCCGGGCGTTTTGATCTCACAGGAAGGGAATCCGTCTTGAGTCCGACAGGCCGCCTGCACGCTCTAGTCGCTAGCATCACAGTTTCGCTGATGTTCGGCACCATGACGTTGGTTCAGAAAGTGGCTACGAGTCCTCAAGGATTTCCAGCAATCACTGCGGCCGCCTTGGGCCTCCTTCTCTCGGCTGGTGTGTATCGTCTTCTGGCGCTCGGCATTACTTGGCTGCTCCATCGTTCTCTATGGGTACGGCGACACCTTCTCGGTCGACACTTCTTGCACGGTACATGGATCGGCTATTTCATCGGTCACGCAGGAGACAAACGTTTTCTCGTCGAGTTGTACGAACAAGACCTCGACACCTTGATAGTCAAAGGGCGGTCATACACCGACCAACAGCAGTTTCATGGACAGTGGACGAGTGAGGCGACAAGCCTCGATGTCTTACGAAGCCGCTTAGTCTTCACGTACGAATTCCAAGTCCTCTCTCACGCCTCACCACTCCACGGCGTAACGATCTTTCAACTTCACAGGAGTGCGCCCCACAAGCCACCAATCGGTCTCTCAGGAATAGCTCAGGATCTCAATGACCTTACACGAATACATGTCAACGAAGAGAAGCTCTCGGACAAGTTGCTTCCCTGGGAACAGGCGCTCCAAAAAGCCGCAGAACGGTTCAGATGATACCTTGTGGAGCAACCCACGACACGCATCACGGTTCGCTAGAGACCGGACTACTCTAATCTAGATCTATGGTCACTGTGAACACGCACGAAGCGGGGTCCGAGCTCTCCTCGCTCTTGGCTCGGGTCGAGGAGCAGGGAGAGACGATCTTGATCTGCCGCAACGGGAAGCCGGTCGCGGAGCTGCGGCC
>DATMZU010000357.1:0-12876 GCA_035607435.1 Thermoanaerobaculia bacterium
GGCAGCCCAAGTCGTAGAACAGGCAGCCCTTCCGTTGGCCGAATTCGGTCGATGACACTTTCCAGACGAAGTGCATGTTGCGGGTGCATCCGGTCTGCGTAAAGCTGGCAAAGAAGGTCCGCGGCCTTTGCAGATCGTCCAGGTCGAGATCCTCGATGCGGCCGGTCGCCAAGGCGACCAGGATCTGGGTGATCCAATCGGGGTGGGCCGGACATCCCGGGATGTTCACGACCGGCAGGCCCTTCTTGCCCAGAAAGGCCGAGCCCAGCGCGCCGCCCTTGCTTCGCTTGAGAAACTGCAGCCCGGTCGATTCGGTCGGGTTGGGAGCCGTGGTGGGAATGCCGCCCCAGGTCGCGCAGTCGCCGATCACGACCACGTAGTCGGCGGCGGCCGAAAGGAGCTTCACCCATTCCTTCATCGGCTTGCCGGCGAAGCGGTTCCAGTTGCCGGAACCGTCCGGCGCGTGGACGACGGTCCCTTCGAAGACCAGGATGTCCAGCTTCTTACGGCCGGAAACGCAGTCTTCGAGCAGCTGAATCAGGTTGTCGCCCAGCTCCAGCCCCAACGACGGATGCCACAGCAGGTTGACTCCGAACGTCGTGATCAGCTCGCAGGCGCTCGGTTCCTCGGCGTTGAGAAACGACATGCTGTTGCCCGAACAGGCACCGCCTTGAAGCCAAAGTACGTTTGCCATGGCGCCCTACTCTCCGATCAACAAAGACTGCAGGAGCTCCACGATGGGAAGGACCGTGGGCGATTTCGCGCTCAGTTGTTCCAGCTCGATCAAGGTCTCGGGGATGTTGAGAGCGCTCAGTTGGTGAGCCTTCGCCAGCGGGCGAAGCTCGCTCTCCAGCTGCACCAGCGCGTCGCCGTTGCGCAAGCGTACCGGAGAATTCGGCAGGAACCCCGAGTAGACCGTCTTGCCGTGCTCTTTCGCCAGGGTTCGGAGCAGCAGCGGAAGCTCCACGTTGCGGCTCGCGAAGTCCCGGCAGGTCGAAACGAATTCGGTCGAGATCCGGGCGAGGATCTGCACCGCCTTTCTCGACGGCAGGCCCGGCTCCAATCCCTGCTGAAGAAGCATGCCCAGCGTCGGCAGTTCGCGAACCAGCTGCCAGACGCGCCAGCCCTCCGCCACGGCCGACAGGACGATGCAGCGCTGGACCGAAACGGCGTCGTCCAGCCGGCTCAGCCAGTCGACCAATCGCCGAGATTGCGCCCGTCCCTCTTCGAGGCTCTTGGACACGCCGCCCGAGCGGGCATGCCAGCCTCCACCGATGCGGCCCTGGAGCACCTCCAAATTCGCCTTGGGCGGATCGAGGCTCGGATCGACCGAGAGTCGAATCGCATCCCAGATCCCCATCGGCCAAGCCTCCAGAACGCCTGCCTCTCCGCCGGGAAGCCAGGGCGCGGGAAGCACCGTCGGCTCCAGCGGATCGACGCGCTTGGGAGCCGCCGGGGTGGGTGCCGCGGCGACGACCTTCATGGCTTCGACGTCGATGGACTCGGCCGGTGGCCCGGGAGACATCGCCTTCAGGATTTCGGCGTCGGCGTTTTCGATCGCCGCTTCCGTCGGCGGGCGTTCTGCTTCCGCGGATCGAGCCGCTCGATCGGCCAGCCAGTCCGCCATCGGCATGACGGCCGGGCGCGAGCGATCTCCCGCCGGAAGGCGGATCCGCTTCGCCGTGGAAGCCGCGGCGGATGGCGCCGGTGCGATCGGTTTTCCCTTGGCGATCGGAGTCGCCTGAACCGGCGCGGCGGCCGGTTGCCGATGCGCGGCCCAGTCGGTCATCGGCATGACGGCCGGACGCCCGGGCATCGAGGCCGCGCGCGCGCTGATCGAGGACCGCTGAGCCGTCGGCGGCGCCGGAGCCGCCTGGGGAGCGATCCGGATCGCCTGGGGAGCGGGTTCGGGTTGCGCCTGAGGGGGCGGCGCGGGCTCGGCAACGGGCTCCGGCGCGCTTTCGGGTTCGGCTTGGGCCGCGTTGGGATCGTCGACCAGCCGCACCCGATCGAGCAGCTGTTCGCCCGTCTCGATGTCCGGCGTCCCGGTCGGCAGGCGGTTCGAAGCTCGGAGGATCTCCGCCTGCCGGACGCCGAACCGAACGGCGGCGACGAAAGCGATGCGCACGCCGTCGCCCTGCAAGGCGGAGCTTTCATATACCTCCGCCGCGGCCCCCAGCGCCAACTCCTCGCGGATCTCATCCATCCCCAGGGTGCCGGGCAGATCGCGTTTGTTGCACTGGTAGACGACGTCGATCGGCGCGAGGCCGTTCCTTTCGAGCCACGGGCGAAGCTCGGCCAGGCTGCGCCGATTGACTTCCATCTGGTCGGGCCGAGAGTCGATCACGAACACCACCGCATCGGCCGCTTCGATCAGCAGGTGGCGGCGGCGCCGCAGCGACTCCTGCCCCGGCACCGAAGTGATCTGGCACTTCACTTGGCCGTCGCGAAAACTACCGCCCTGGTATTCCGCCCAATCGAAATAGATCGTTCGGCCGCGCGCTTCGAGCGGCGAGTAGACGAGATCTCCATCGCTGTTCTGGCTGCGAAGGATGGACATCAGAGCCTTCATCGTCGCCGTCTTTCCGGACAGCGGCGCACCGGCATAGGCAATGCGCAAAACCAATAATTTTTTTGCACCGTCGACTAGCATGACTTTCAGCTACTATACTCTAGGAATTCAGATCGGGGGCATGACGTGGCGAATCTCTTATGGCTGCAAGGCGGCGCGTGCTCGGGAAACACGATGTCGTTTCTTAACGCCGAAGAGCCCTCGGCTTGTGATCTGGTCACCGACTTCGGAATCGACATCCTCTGGCACCCTTCGCTCGGCATGGAGCTGGGGGACAACCTGATCCAGTTGCTCGAAGATTGCGCGACGGGCCGAAAACCCTTGGATATCCTGGTTTTTGAGGGCACCATCGTGAACGCGCCGAACGGTACCGGCGAATGGAATCGGTTCGCCGGCCGGCCGATGAAGGACTGGGTGAAGGACCTCGCCGCGGCGGCGGGCCACGTGGTGGCGATCGGCGACTGCGCGACCTGGGGCGGCATTCCGGCGACCGCGCCCAACCCCACCGATTCGGAAGGTCTCCAGTATCTAAAACGAAGGCGCGGTGGATTGCTCGGACCTGCTTTCCAAGCGAAAAGCGGACTTCCGGTGATTAACATCCCAGGATGCCCTGCCCATCCTGACTGGGTGACCCAAATTCTCGTGGCCGTGGCAACCGGACGCAGCGGCGAAATCGCTCTCGACGACCTGCAAAGGCCGAAAACCTTCTTCACCACCTATACTCAGACCGGCTGCACGCGGAACATGCATTTCGCTTACAAGGTTTCGGCGACCGAGTTCGGTCAACGTCGCGGCTGCCTTTTTTACGACCTCGGCTGCCGCGGGCCAATGACCCACAGTCCGTGCAACCGCATCCTGTGGAATCGCCAGTCGTCCAAGACGCGCGCGGGAATGCCTTGCATCGGCTGCACCGAGCCCGAGTTTCCATTTTTCGACTTGGCGCCGGGAAGCGTGTTCAAGACTCAGACCGTAATGGGCGTGCCGCGCGACCTTCCCGACGGGGTCGAGAAAAACGGTTACATGAAGATGACCGTGGCGGCCAAATCCGCCTCGCCGGCTTGGGCGGAGGAAGACATCTTCGTCATCTGATCCGGCATTTGACAGGGGAGGGAAGCGCTTGGACATGAATCCGCATCCCGGCGTTCACCGGCAAGATTCAGACGAAGCGACCCGCGACAACATCGCACGGATCCTCTCTGGCGGCCTGGAAACCGAGTGGCAGACCCGCGCCGACGACAGCGAGCGATTTCAAGCGATCGTCAAGGCCATCCGCGCAAGCGACGGTGAATTGACGACCAAGCTGCGCCTCGCCGGATTCACCGATCATCCGATCACCCATTTCGATCTCGAACAGTCCTGCGAGACCTGCATGTATTTTCAGCTTCATCACGGCTGGTGCGTGCTGCCCGAGCTCGACCTGCCGGTGAGGCCGGAGTGGTCGTGCAACGTTTGGCGGATTTGAGGGTGGATCTCGACGCGCCTCTCACGGGCGACGTCCTTCTTACGCTGCGGCATGGGTCGCTGCTGTTGTCCGCCGCCACCTTCGAGCGCTACTTCTCGGGTCTCCAGTCGGTCCTGCTGCTGCCGCGGGAGAAAAGCTTGCTGATCCTGCCGGTGCAGAATTCCAGCGGCGGAAACCTGGTGAAGGTCATCAACCCCGCCGGAGACCGCGCGGTCTCGGGAGTGGAGCTGTTCCGGCAGTTTCACCTCGACGACGAGCTGATCGATGGCTACCGCGAGGCGATCTTCGAAGCGCGCTGGGACGACGTTTGCGCGGCGCTGGTCATCGACGGGTTCTTCTGCGAGACTCCTGCCTAGTGTTGACTCCTCAGATCACCGAAGATCGCTACAAGACCGACGTCGAGGTGGCCTTGGCCACCGTCGAGAGTTCGTCGGCCTCGGCCGTAGAGAAGACCGAAATGCTGGTCGAGATCGCGATGGGCCTGCAAAAGAATCCGCGCGTCGCGGCACAGCTCGAAGGCGCCGTCACTCTCTATCGAAAGGCGCTCGAAACCTGCCCCTCCTCCGAGCCGCTGCTGCGGGCGCGCACGTTGGCCCGCATGGCCACCGCCTTGCGCGCTCTCCCCGGCGATTCGACGGCGCCGCTTCAGCAGGCCCTCGAAGGCCTAGACGACGCCGCGCCGGCCCTCCAAGCGCTCGGCCTGCCCGAGGAGGTGGCCGAGATGGAGATGAATCGCGGCCTGATCGTCCAGTCGCTCGCCGCGATGGGAAGCGGACGCATTCAGGACGCGATCACCGCCTACCAGCGGGCGCTGCGGGTGTTCGACCGCGACCGCTTTCCCAAAGAGTTCGCCATCCTGCACAACAATCTCGCGACGGCGTTTCTCTCGGTCTCGGTCGGCGGCGAAGGCTCGAAGATGAGCGAGGCGCTCGCCGTCACCTCCTTCGAGGAGGGCCTGCGCGGCGTCAACCTCGTGGACCATCCGGTCGAATACGCGATGCTGCAAAACAACCTGGGCAACGCGCTCCAGTCGGTGGCGACGAGCCATGCGCTCGAAAACCGGCTCCGGGCGCTCGATGCCTACGACGAGGCGCTGCGGGTGCGAACGCGGACCGACATGCCGCTCGAATACGCCAACACGATCGCCAACAAGGCCACTTGCCTCTGGGGTTTGCCGGACGATCCGGAACGCCCGGACGGCGGCCACTTCGCCAATCTGCACCAGGCGCAGCGCCTGCTCGCCGAGGCGCTTGAAATTTTCGACGAAAGCGACGAAGCCATGAAATCAGCCTCGGTGCGCGAGGCACTCGCCCAGCTCGGCGAAGAGCTCGCGGAAGCACGGTCCAACCCAAGGGTGACCTCATGACCGGGGGACAGGCGTTGATCGCCCTCCTTTGCGCGCTCGCCGCGTCGCTCCTCGGCGGCGTTCTCGGCGGGTTGCTGGTGGGGCGCAAAATTCTCGGCGGCAACCTGGCGGCGATGATGGGCGCGTTCTTCGGCCCGCTCGGCGGCTTCTTCGGCGTTCTTTTGAGCTTGGGAATCCTGGCCCTTTGGGCCGTGGCGAGGAGCTGACATGTGGGAGATGGCGCTCGCCTCGATCAAGCTGTTCGTCGCCGGAAAACTGTTTCAAAAACCCGCCGACGTGGTGCGCCAGAATCTGATCGGCGTCGGCGCCACCGCGGCGGTCGCCCTCGGGCTGTTCGCCGCGGGCCTGCCCCTGTTCTGGAGCGCCGGCATCGCCGCATTCCTGGGTGGGATGCTCCAGCCCTACCTGTTCAAGGATCTCAAGTTCCGTTGACCGGACCTCCCTCCGACGACGCGCGCCCGAGCCCCGAGCTCGCCACCCTGGTCAAAGATCTAGGGGCCCTGGACGCCCTGTTCGCCACCTGGGGGCCGGAGCAGCGAGGGGCGGTCCGGGCCTATCGCACGGCGCTCGAAAGTCTCCATCGCGAGGCGATCCGCCGGCTGATCGCGGGGCTCAAGACCGATCCCAACGCCCTCGCCCTGCTCAAAGAGTCGCTCCGCGACGAGCTGGTCTACGGCGTCCTGCGCCATTTCGAGCTGGTCAAGCCGAGTTTGCAGGAAAAAGTCGATGCCGCCTTGGAGCAGGTCCGTCCGATGCTCGGATCGCACGGCGGCAACGTCGAGCTGGTGCGGATCAAGCTGCCGGATACGGTGGAGGTGCGGTTCCTGGGCGCCTGCGATGGCTGTGCGGCGTCGCAGCTCACGTTCGTCGCCGGAGTCAAAAAAGCGATCCTCGAAACCTGCCCGGAGATTCTCCACGTGGTGGAGGTCAAAGGGCTCGCCGCGGCTCCGGCGGGCGACGGCGGAGTGCGGTTCGTCAGCCCGTTCGCTCTTGGCGCTCTCGATGCCGGCGCCGAATGGCATCTGGCCGCCCGGCTCGACGAGATTCCGTTCGGCGGCATCCTGCACCGGGAGATCGCCGGACGCGACCTGCTGCTCTCGCGGACGGGCGACGCGATCGCCTGCTTTTCCAACTCGTGCGCTCACCTGGGGATGCCGCTCGACGAGGGGAAGATCTCGGAGGGCATCCTCACCTGCCCCCACCACGGCTTCCAATACTCGCTCGAAACGGGGGAGTGCCTGACGGCGCCGAAGGTCCAGCTCGAACAGCACGCGGTCCGCCTGATCGAGAACCGGGTCGAGATCCGGCTCAGCCGCTAGAGATGAAGGACGATTCGATCCTTCGCGCCTGTTCCGATTGCTCCGCCGAGATCTTGAGTCCGTTCGAGCGGCGCTACCGATATCCGTTCGCCAGTTGCTCGCGCTGCGGCCCGACCCTCCCGCCCCGCGCGGCCGAAGCGATGTGCGCCGCCTGCCGGCGCGAGTTTGAAGATCCCGGCGATCGCCATTTCGGCGCCACGGCCACCGCCTGCCACGCCTGCGGACCGCGAGCCCGCCTGGCGCGCACCGACGGAGCGGAGATCTCCTTCGATCAGTTCAGCATCCTGGACGACGTCGACGCCGTGGCGACCCTCATCCAGCGCGGCGAGATCGTGGCGGTCCGCGGCCCGCAGGGCGTTCACCTGCTCGGTGACGCGATGCGGGAGTCGATCGTCGAGTCGCTGTCGGCCTGGGGCAAGAACCGCGGCGAATCGCTCCGCTGGTGGGTCCGCGACGTGGACACGTTGCGGCGCTTCGCGGAGGTCCAGCCGCAGCAGGCGGAGCAACTCGAACGACCCGAGATGCCCATCGTCCTTCTCGAAGGCCAAACCGGACCGATCCGCGTCCAGCTCGCCGCGACGGCGCTCCAACGCCTGATCTTCCGAAGGCTCTCTCAGCCGGTAGCCCTGGCGACGACCGGTGACTCGCCCGGCCCGCTGCCGGCCTACACCTTGGCTCCATGAGCGAGCCAGGCATCCTGCGCCAGCACGCTCAGATCGCCGCCTGCCTGATCGAGAACGGCCAGCCGCCGAGCGGTCTGCCGGTGCTGGGGATCGTCCTCGGAGGAATGACGCCGGGCGACGACAGAACCTTGTGGGGGGGCGAGTTTCTGCTCGCCGACTTCCGCGCCTACGAGCGCCTGGGAACTCTCAAGCCGGTCGCACTTCCCGGGGGCGAGCGAGCGACCAGAGCCGAGCCCTGGCGCAGCCTCTACGCCCATCTGATGGCCGAAATGGGCTGGGCGCGCTTCGCGATGGATTTCGCCGATCTCCCGCTCAAGACGTTCCTCGCCGAACGAAGGAGCGAAGCGCTCGCCGAAGAGATCTCCGATCGAACCATCAGTCCCCTCGCCAGCTCCTGCGGCCGGCTTTTCGATGCGGCGGCCGCCGCCCTCGGCCTTGGCCGCCCGGAGGACCTCGAAGCCGCGGTCGATCCCGCCGCGCTCGATGAAGAGGAGACCCTCATCTACCCGTTCGCCATCCCCAGACTGGGAGGCCGGGGCCTGCCCTACATCGAACCCCTCGGCGCCTGGGCGGCGCTGCTCGGCGACCTCCTCCTCGAAACCCCGATCGGCACCATCGCCGCCCGCTTCCACCGCAGCTTCGCCCGCTCTCTGGTCGCGATGGCCCAGAAGCTCCTACCCCCCCGCGTCGAAGCCGGCATCGCGCGGCCTACCGTGGTGCTCACGGGAGGGTGTTTCCAAAATCGCATTCTGCGGGAGCAGACCCTCGGGCCACTGGAGAGGGCGGGTTTCGAAGTGCTGACCCACTCCAACGAGGCCCGCGGGATCGCCGAAGGGGAGGCCGCGATAAGAAGTTTCCGCCGATCATCGGGATTCACCACCCGCTTTACCTCTTAGCCAGATGAATGGGCCTCACCCCCGTTGTCTCAACTCTTGGGGCCCGAAGGAGACATCTGGATGGCGGGCGGGCACGATCAACTCTGGAAGGATCTGATTCGAACATTCCCGGTCGATTTCCTGCGGCTCGTCGATGACGAGCTGGCGGGCTGGCTCGATCTGTCTTCACTGAGGCTCGAACCGGCGGAGGAGTTCCTCGACCAGCCGACCGGCGCCGAGCGGCGGATGGACCTGGTCGGCAGCGCGAAGACTCTCGAAGGAAACGAAGTTCTGGTCCACGTGGAAATCGAGCGACCCTTCCGCTCGAAATTTCCGCCGCGGCTCTGGACCTATAACCGGCTGCTCGGTCTGCGGCGCCGGCTGCCGGTCCACACGATCGTCCTCTATCTACGAGGCGGCCCGCGAGGGCCGGAGCACTCGCGGTACGCCGAGACCTCCTGCGGGCGAGAGGTGGGGAGCCTCTATTACCGCAGCGTCGGCCTCTCGCGAGCCCAAGCCGAAATCTTTCTTGTGCGCCCTGAGCCGCTCGCCTGGGCCTTCGCGGCGTTGGGACGGCCGAAGGATAGAGACCGCCATCGGCTCCGCCGAGCTTGTTTCGCCAAAATCGCCTCGGCCGACGGTCTGACCGACTTCGAAAGATTCCTGCTGTTCAACTGCGTGGCAACTTATCTACAATTGGACGGCGGGGCTGCGGAGGAGTACACCGCGCTCCGCGCTCGGTTCAAGAAACCGGAGGCCGAAATGAAGCCAGTTACCTGGGAAGAAAAGGTCGAAGCGCGAGGCGTGGAAAAGGGTAAGGAGAATGGCATGCGCGAAGTTCTCCTGCGCTTGCTCCGCAGCCGCTTTCCGTCGCTCAACCGTCAGGTGGTCGCCCGGGTTGAGGCGATCCATACCCCCGAAGAGCTCGGCTCGTTGGCTGAGCGATTGTTGACCGCCCGGTCGCTCGAAGAGCTGGGGCTGGCGTAGGTCGGAGTTCCGCGAGCGGGTACTCTTCACCGGGTCGGAGAAGCGGTTTGGAAGTCCCTGGGACTTGGCGCTTCCGGCTTCGGATCCGGTGCGGAGACCCCGGGATCTCGTGCATCGAGTCCCGGCGTCGCCTCCCGAGCCGCCGGAAGCGGTTCCGGTGGAATCGAAGCGGTTGCTGCTCCGACGGGAGAGAGATCCGGCCCGTCCGTAGGGAACTCCGGGGCGCCGGGAGCGCTCTCCGGAACGCCCGAAGACATCTCCCGACCGACGTGTACCTCTCCCGAAGGTCCGGAATCCACTTCCGCTCTCCCGGAGTCCTCTTCGGATCAACCGGAATCCATTCCGGGCCGTCCGTGGCGCCCTTCGAGAGGCCCGGAACGGTCTCCGGCTCTCCGGGATCTCTCTTCCCACGGTCCGAAGAGGTACGGGGAGGTCGGGAGTTCGCTTCGGATCGACGGGAGCGGGCTCCGGATGGTTCGGAAATCTCTTCGGTCGGTCCGTGAAGAGTTCGTATCGCTCGGTGAAACGACACTCAAGACGGCTTCCTTATAGGGGGGCTACTCCGCCGCAAGCGCCGCTTGACGCGCAGATTTGAGGAACTGATCCACCGTCTCCTGCAAATCCACCACCTCCACCCCTCGCCCGCGCAACCATTCCTCCAGTGCCCAGAACGCTGGGTCTGTCAGCAGTTCGACAAGGCTCGGCATGTTTAGCTCGGCCCTCGCGGCGTGGGCGCGGCGGAACTGGGCGGCGTAGTTGTCCCACGAAGTCTGAAGATTCTTCCCTAGTCCGGCCGCGAATAAGTAGACGAGTCCTGCGAGCTGGTGGAGCGTAGATTCAGCCCGGTCGGCTGGACGACCCCTCCACTCAAGGTACGTTGCAAGGTTGCCGTGTGAGATCGAACGGTCGTTGGGATCGGACAGTTGCTCCCGGATGGCGAGCGCGCAGCGCTCAAGTGCGATGGCCTGGGGAAGGTCACCCTGTTTGCTGAATAGCTCGGCGAGTGGGCTGAGTGTCCTGGCTCTCCGGGTAGGGTCGTTCCGGAAGATTACCAAGCAGGCCTCCATCTCGTCCTTGGCCTCTTCGAAACGGCCCAGACTTGTCAGTATATTCGCACGGTTCATCCGATGAGATCCGATCTCCTCCTCCGGTCGCTCCAGCGCCCGTACGACCGCCAGGATGGCGTCGACGTGCTTCAACGCTGGTTCCCAGGCTTTGAGCGCAAAGAGGGCGTTTCCGGCGATGTCATGCGCGGCAATTAGTGTCCGGACGAGGGTTTCTAGATCGGGCGCCTCTTGTTCCCATTACTCTGCGCGGTGGCGCTGCCACCAGGTCTCTACCCGCGCCAGCCGACTCTCGACCTGCGGCAAGGCCTCGGCCGCACGACCATTCATCAGATCGATGCGCAAAGCCTCAAGCTCCGATCCCACGATCAGGATCGCCGGGCTTCCCGCTTTGTGATGAGCCTCGGCGCAGTCGATCCGGCGCAGACGAGCGGAATCGAGGTTGCCGTTCATTAAGAGAGCCGTGGCCCAGTTGCCCGAAATCGATGCAAGATCAGACCATGCCTGGCGCGAGCCGTCGCCGGCAGCCTCCGCGATCGTGCGGGCCTCTGTGGCGGCTCGCGCGTAGAGCGGAAGACTCGCTTCGGGCTGTACCTCCAATAGGGCGTCTGCGAGAAAGGTCAAGCAGCGCCAACGCGCCTGGCCCTTCTGGGAGGATTCCGCTGCGCTTCGCAGGTGGGGGATCAGGCTCCCAAGCAGAACGGGATCGTTTGTGCTGGTTAGCATCGCGCTAACGAAGTCCCCCAGCCGATCCCAATCTTCGGTCTGTACGCAGTAAACCAGCGCTCGCCGACCGGCTTCGAGCGCGGCCTTCATGTTCTTATGCTGAAGGTTATCAAAAGCCGATTATAGCTGATTGGCAAATGCGAGACGGATTATGTTCTCTGTGAAGTCACCGCAGTCATCCGGATGCGCGAGCATCCAGGCCCGAATGCGCTCGCGGACCAGTTCGTGGCAGATAAGGTCGGGACTCTGGTCATCCGGCCCCGTTCGCTCCTCGTCGACTAGACCGACGGCGACTATGTAGGCCAAAGACGGTGTGTGGCTGAGGCTAGGCAGAGGTAGGGCCTCTGGCGGAAGAGAGGCGATCAGGGCTCGGACATCGGAGGGCATAGTCCTTAGAAGCGCCTGACTCTCCGCGGATAACTGGGGCAGGATTTCCAGCATCCCCTTGGCCTTCCGAAGAAGCGTCTGCTGATGCCCATCCTCTCCGCTCCAAACGCTCCGTAAGATCTCAAGCTGAACCGGTTCATTCGCCACCGCGATTATCCAAAGCAACCGCCGAGCCTCCGGGCTCGCCCCGCGGATTAGCTCTTCGATCGAGGAAACGAGCGCATTCTCCAGATAAGCCGACTCCGCCGCGTCGCTTCCGCTCGATGCGAATAGCTCGGGAAGCTTCGTCGCATCATGGTTCGTATCGATCGCGTCGAGCGCCGCCATCAACTGCGGTCGCAGGTCCAGCCCGCCCGTGGCGAGGCGGGCGAGTCGATCCATGAGAAGCGGGTGAAACCGACTCGCTTGCAGCAGCCGCTCGGCGAGCTCTTTCTCGGACACATCGCCGCTGTACACCATTCGGCTCAAGCCCTGGTGCTCCCGCAGGTAGAGTGCGGCCTCTCCCGGACGAAGCGGAGAAAGCCTTACACGGAGGCAACCGGTGGCAGCGTCGCCCGCCAGTCCGGCGAGTTGGTGGCGGCACGTGATCAGTACGCGCGACGGCGTACCGACCAGCTCGGTCGCGAGGAGCGCCAAGCAGCGATCCCAATCGGGGTCCGCGCAGGCCCAGAGCGGCTCGGCGGCCGGATCGCCGTCGGGCTCGGGCGCCGGTTTCAAGTTCGACTCGAAGTTGTCGAGCACGAGCAGGATCGCTTCGTCGCGGAACGCGCGAACGAGCTTTCGAGTCAGTCGCTCGATTCTTTCGGTGCCCGCAAATTCTGCGTCGGCGTCGCGGTAGATCGCGTCGGCCGGGTACTCCTGGACATGCTTGTAGTAGAGGCCCCTCTCAGCATAGAGATGGAGATGGATGTCGCAAAGCGTCGTCTCGAAGCCGAGCGCGTTCGGTTTGGCCTGATAGGGTAGGACCCATTCGAAGCGCTGGGTCCAGATATCGAACACCTCGGCGGCGAGCGCCGTCTTGCCCATTCCACCCAGGCCGGTGACCAGCGCCACTGGTCGCACGTCGATGCTCCGTGCGGTGCCGACGAATTGAGCACCCAGCTTTGCCAACTCCCGCGCGCGGCCGACGAAGTCGGGATGGTCTGCGAGCGTCAGCTCGGAAATTCGGTGCAGGCGGCGGTCCCGGGGGTCGAGGGAGGGACTGCGGCCTTCCAGCCATTGGAGGCCCGGGTCTTCGGCGCCGTAGAGAACAGCCGTCGCGTGGTCGGCGGCATCGAAACGCGCGGCGTCGTGGCGCCCTTTGGCGAGCAGCGCCTTTCGCGCCATCGAGAGCGCGGCAGCTGCGCTCTTCGGCTCGGTGTGGGCCAGGAGCGCACGGTACAGCTCGATCGCCAGAGCTCGGGCATATTCGTCGCCCACCGCATAGCGCATTGCG
>DATMZU010000376.1:0-20671 GCA_035607435.1 Thermoanaerobaculia bacterium
CAGAATGCGCATCCGCTCGCCGCCGATCACCGAGTACTTGGGGCCGTTCGCCGGATAGCTCCGGTCGGTCTGCGCCTGCTGCATCAGGACGCGCACGGCGACCACGTCGTCGTCCGAGTAGATTCCCGCGTCGGTTCCCTGGCGGGTCCAGCGCAGCGGGTTCTGGGTCGGCTCGTCGAACGGATCGCGCTCGGTTTGATAGGGGCCAAGCGCCCCTTCGCTCTCGCGCCAGAGCAGCGACGAACTGCCGATCAGGCCGAACGGCTCGCCGGGGGTCAGGCGCTCCGCGCGGATCGCGGCGTCCGACAGCTCCGGCCGCGCGGGCGGCGCGTCGATGCCATAGAGCTGCCGCCACGTGACCACCGGCCGCGGCCAGGCCAGGTTGTAGCCCGGCTCATACAGAACGGTGATCAACCCCGGCGGCTGCCCGGCCACCTCGGCCGACGGCGTCGCGACCGGTTCGCCGTCGGAAAACAGGACGATCCGGCCGTGGGGCCAGGGGAACGCGCTGCCCGAATTGACGAAGGCGCCGTTGTGATTCACCGGCCCGGGCGAGTAGACGGCGAGCAGATCGGCCTTCGCCGGATCGCCTTCCACGCTCGGCGCCGCCGCCGGGTGGGTCAGCTTGCCGCGCCGATCCGCGCCCGCGCAGTTTTCCGGCCCGGCCGAAGCGTAGGGATTGTCCTCCCGGCCCGGGCAGGGCGCGGGATAGTCGTCCGGCGTGGTCCAGGGCGCGAGCAGGCGCTGGCCGATCCGCTCGAACGGGATTGCGCCGGAAGACGGCTCCGGGTCGGATGTCGCGAAGTCCGGTCCCGCCGGATCGATCGGATAGCGGATCAAGTCGCCGAAGCCGTTGTCGTTCAGGTTGTAATAGCGGCAGACCACCAGATCGCCGCCCGGCATCTGGGTCATGAAATGGTGCGCGAGCGCGTTCTCGCTGAAGCCCGACAGGCTGTTCCAGCTCCGGCCGTCGGGCGCGATCACCCAGAGCGCGAACTGGCGCGTGTCGCGCAGACCCTGCTCTTCCCAACTGGTGAACGCGACCCGGCCGTCCAGGAGCGCCATCGGATGGAGCGCCATCGCGACGTTCAGCGGTCCGATCGGCTCGACGTTCGTGCCGTCCGCGTCCATCGCGAACAGTTGCAGCGCGCGCTGAACCGACGACATCGCTTTGGGCGGCAGAAAGTCGTCACGCGTCGAAGTGAAGACGATCCGGTTGCCGGCCGCCCACGTTCCCCCGGTGTTGAACACCCCAATCCGCGGATGGTTGCTCCCCGGATCGTTCGCGCCGAACCGCGCGCCGTTGCCCGTGTTCGGCGTGAGCTGCTGGCGCGTGAGCCGCACCAGCGCGCGAGTCGAAAGATCGAGCTTGTAAAGATCCGCGCCGCGGCGTGACAGCCCGCCGCGCTGGTCGTTCCGCTCGGTCGCATCGTGGTACCAGGTGAACAGCACCGACCGGCCGTCGAACGAGACGTTCGGATCGGCGACCGAGCCCGCCGATAAGGGTTTGCCCGCGGGCGTGTCGATCTGCCCCCGGTAGCGCTCCAGCGGAAAGAGCACCTCTCGCGCGCCGGAGGTCTTCATCAACACGAGCTGCGCGCCGGGATCGGGAATCAACGGCCGCACCACGTCCGGCCACACGCTGTTCTCCGCCTCCGGCCCGGGGCCGAAGTAGGGCGCGCGGACGTAGATCAGCTCGTACGGCAAGGGACGCACGATCTCCTGGGCGGCGGCAGCCAAGGGTACCGACGCTCCGGCGAAGGCGAGGCTCAAAGCCAGACGGGAAAACCATGCTCCGTTGCGCATAACTCGGAGGAGGATACGCCCGGGCGGTGGGTTCGTCGAGGGGCTCAGAGGGTTGTTCAAAAGACGAGCGAAAGTGCCAGCGCCGGCAACCCGGCGCTGGCGGGGACGGGATTAGTCGCCGACCAGAACTCCGCCGGCCTTGACGTTGGTCTTCACATTCATCGTTGGGATCTCCTTGGGGTCCACCAACAGCCTCGGGGCATCCGAGGCTGCGAGGAGCAGATCTAGTCGCTGAGCATGATGCCACCGGCCTTGACGTCGCTTTGGACTTTCATGGCACTGACCTCCTATCGGTTAGTAAGGCTCCAGAGTACACCAAGATTCGCCAGGTCGCCCCACCCGTTGGGAGGGGCTCAAGGGTGCGCGATGACGAGCAGCGTCCTGGCGTGTCGAAGCACGGCGGAGAGCGCCCGGCGCAGGCTCTCCGGGTCGAGGGCGGCGAAGCTTTCGTCGAGGATCACCAGCTCGGCGTCCTGGAGCAGGGCGCGCGCGATGTAGATCCGGCTCTTTTCGCCGTGGGAGAGCTGCCAGCCGGATTCGCCCACCTGTTGCAGCAGGCCGGCCGGCATGCGGTCGAGCAGTTCGCCGAGCCCCAGCTCGCGGCAGACCGTTTCGGCCTCCTCCGCGTCTCCCGGCCGCGGCGGCCACTCGCGTCCCATCAGGAGGTTGAACAGCAAGGTATCGGTGAGGACGTGGTTTTCCTGAAACTGCGGCGCCGCGACCACCCGCTTGCGCCAGCCGGAGAGCCCCAGCGTGTGGCGATCGAGACCTTGCAACAGCAACAGGCCCGACTGCGGCACGCGCAGACCGGCGAGCAGCGAGGCGAGCGTCGATTTGCCGCCGCCGGAGGGGCCTTCGAGCAACAGCCGCTCGCCCGCGCGGATGCGCAGGTTGGCTCCCGAAAGCGCGGGCTCGGCGCGGTCGCCGTAGCGGAAGGTCAGATCGTGCCCCTCGACTACCGCCGCCGCTTCGGCGTCCGAAGACCCCTTGCCGGCGGCCGGGGCGGAGGCGGCGAACGCGGCGGACGCAAGCATCGCTTCGGGGGCCGCGGTCTCCCCGCCTCCGCCTCGGCCGGCCGCGGCGAAGATCGGCGCCACCTGATCCCAGGAGACCGCCGCCTCCGCCATGTCCGAGAGCCCGCGGACCATTTTCCAGAACGACCAGTAGGCGAACAACGCCCCACCGAGCGAAATGGCGAGGCGCTCCGGCGAGGCCGCGCCGGAGACGAACGGCTGGACGAGCGCGAGCAGGGAGAGCAGCAGCCAGCCGCGTGGAATCCAGACCCGGAGCCGCGCGGACTGCCGGTCCAGCTCGACGGAGAGGTCGGCATACCGCTCCAGCTCGCGGTCCTCCCGCTCGTGCCAGCGATCAGCACTCTGTTGCGCGAGGCGCGTGCGATGGCCGACCATCTGCTCGACCAGATCGTGGGTCATTTCCAGCCGTGCGCCGGTCCAGGCGCCGCGCCGCAGGTAGTAGCGGCGGCCGAGCCAGAGCGCGAAGATCGTCCAGGCGAGCAGCAGCAGAGCGTGCGGCCAGCCGGCGGCGCCCGCGGCGAGGACCGGCAGCGCGAGCAGGATCTCGGAGAGGGTGATCAGGCCGATGTGCCCACCGGTCAAGGCCAGGTGCTCCAGCGCCTCGGAGCCCAGGATGCGGCCGAGGAGCTGGCCCACCCCTTGATGCCGCGTCTCCTCGGGCTCCAGACGGAGGGCTCCCGCCATCAGCCGCCGCTTGAGCAGCCGGCCGGCCCGCGCCATGAGCACCCCCGAAGACCAGATCTCCAGGGTGCGGAAGGGGATGAAGGTGAATTGCAGCAACGCCCAGGCGAGCAGCCACCCCGGATCGAGCCGTCCCGCCAAGACGCCGCGGCCCAGCACCCACCAGGAGGTGAGGAGCAGCGCGTGCTGGATCATGTGCGCGCCGGCCATCAGGGCCGCACGGCCGGGCAGGCCGGCGCGCCGCGCCACCGGCCAGAAGGGGCCGCCGGGAGGAAGGTCCAGCAGCCAGGCGCCGCCGATCCGCTGCAACCCCAGCCGCTCCGCGAGAACCGCCGCGCGGACCTGAGGTCGGCGGCGCGACGGAACCGCGGCCTCATCGAGCCACCGATCCACCTCGGGGCCGAGGCAGGCGTCGTGGCCGCCGCGCAGCGCCTCGGCCAGCTCCCGCACCGGCACGCTGGACGCTCGGCGATCCGGCCCCAACAGTCGTACGCTCTTCCGGCCGCCTCGCAGCAGGGCGAGGTAGCGCGGCCGGGCGTCTTCCGGTTCCGGCGGCAAAAGCAGCAGGGCCGGAGCCGCGCGGCGGATCAGAGAATCGATCTCGCGATAGCTCGCCTCGACCGGCTCGGCTTCGAGCCCCAGCGCCCGGGCCGCGGCCTCGATCCACGGCGCCAAGGCTTGCGGGTCGGCGTTGGCAAGGGTGCCGGGCGGGCCGGGCGGCTCCCTCCACGGGCTCCCTTTCGGCGCCAAGCCGCTCGCCCGCGCGAGAGCGACCAGCGCCTCCCCCAGCCGCTCGGCCGGCCAGGCGAGCGCGGCCAGATCGCTTTTCCCCCTCACGGCCGCCGCTCCGATTCGGAGAGCCGGCCGCGCTCCATCCGCAGCCGGCGCCAGACCGCGCTCGCCCAGAGCCCTTCGCGCACCTCGTGCTCTGCGTCGAGCAGCGCGCGGTAGCGCGAGCCGGGCCGGGCGGCGAGGTCCGACGGCGGGCCGTCCTCGACGATCCGCCCCGCTTCCAGCACGAGAACGCGCGGAAAATCGAGCGTCTCCCCCACGTCGTGCGTAATGCAGAGCAGCGTCGCGCCGTGCCACAGGCGGCGGGAGCGGGCGAGCAACTCGCGTCGGCGCTCGCGGTCGAGGCCGCGGAACGGCTCGTCGAGGATCGCGAGGCGAACGCCGGTCCGGAGCAGCGCCCGAGCCAGGCGGACCCGCTGCCCCTCGCCGCCGGAGACCAGGCCGCCGCCTTCGCCGAGCCTCGTCTGGAGACCTTCCGGCAATTGGCGCAGCACCGCGGCGAGATCGGCTTCCCGGATCGCCCGCTCGATGGCAGGTGCCACCGCTTCCTCCGGCGATCCGTACAGCAGGTTTTCGAGCAGCGAACGGTTCCAGATCTGCACGGCGGGATCGACCCAGGCGGTCTCGCGCCGCAGAGCGTTCAGCCGCTCCTCGCCGAGAGGTTCGCCATCGACCGCCACAAGGCCGCCGGCCGGGCGGTGCCAGCCGAGCAGCGTGCCGACGAGCGTCGATTTCCCGGCTCCGGACGGACCGACGATCGCGACGTGCGACCCCGGCTCGACGGCGAGGTCGATGCCTTCGAGGATCGTGTGCCCGGCGGCGCGCACGGCGACGTTCTCGAACGAGATTCGCACGGCGGTCCGTGCCGCGGGACCGGTGAGCGTAGCGGTCGCGGCCGCGGTCCCGACCCCAGCGGTCTCTTCCGGTGCGCCCAAGGGTTCCAACAACCGGAGGGTCACGTTCCTCTGCGCCGGATACTGGGTCGCGATCGACAGGATCAGCATGTGGCCGAGCGACAACACCTTGAGCGCCCAGTAGACGAGCAGCAGCACGCCGCCGTCGAGGCCGCGCCGCGCCAGGTGCTCGAACAGGAGCGCCACGGTGATCGACACCATGCACACCTGGACCGCCGTATCCGCCACAGCTTCCGCGCCGCGCAGGCGAAGATAGGAGCGCGCCCATTCGACCAGCAGCCCTTCGTGCTGGCGCCGCATCGAGGTTTGCGCGCCGTGGGTGCGGATCGGAAACAATCCGAGCAGCGCGTCGAGATAGAACCGGGAGAGCGCGCCCGAGTGGCTGCGCACCCGCAGATCCCATTCGTAGAGCCGGGGCAGCAGCAGGAGCGGCACGCCCAGGGTGAGCAGCCCGGCGCCGGCCGCCAGCGGCGCGCTGCCCGGATCGAGCCAGACGATGCCGCCGAGCGTGAACAGCAGCTCGAAGAACGCGCGCAGAAACGACTCGCCCAGGTCCGGCACCAAGCGCAGACGATGCGCGCCGTGGCTGCGGTCCGCCATGTCGGCGGTCAAGCGGCTCTGGAAATAGCGGTCGCCGAGGCGTGGAACCTTCTCCAGGAACGCCATCCGCAGCCGCAGCTCCAAGTGGCGGCCGAGCCGCAGCGCCCCTTCCACGATCGGCAGATCGAGCAGCAGGAGGAAGGCGATCGCGGCGATCAGGAACGCGATCGCTCCGGCGCGCTGGCGGGCGAGGTCGAGCACCCGGCCGAGATCGAAGAAGGCGCGGAAGAGCAGCGCCTCCAGCACCACGCCGAGCCCCGCGATGCCGAGCCCGAGCGTCAGAGCGGCGGGCGCGAGCGCACCGTCGGCCGCGAGCAGGCGCAGCAGCTCTCTGCCCGGGCGGGCCGGCGGCTCCGCCAATGCCGCGCGCAGCTCGGGCGAGAGCGCTTCGGGGGCGTCACCGCCGCCTTCCCGCCGCCCGCGAACCCGCACCAGCACGGCGCCGCGGAACCGCACCTGCTCCTCGCCGTCCGAATCCGGCGGTTGATGGGGCGGTAGGGGACGAACCGACCAGAAGTGCTCCGGCACGATGTCCTCGGCGCTCGCGGCATCCGGGGTCTCCCGACAGCGCTCTAAAAGCGAGCGGAGGAGCCGCGCCGCCTCGGTGCGCCGCAGGTCTCCGGATTCGACAACCACCTGCACCATGCGCACCGTGGCGTCGAGCCGGGCGAGCGAGCGCCAGCCCGGATCGGCCAGGGCCTCCTCGATCGACGACGACGCCGCGCCGGGCGGCAGCCCCAGCCGGGCGAGCCGGGCCTTCAGAACCTCCAGGAACTCCTCGGATCCGGCCCACCCCCGCCACCCCGCCGCGGAGACGTTCATCCGGTGCACATGGACGTCGGCCAAGAAGCGCTTCACGCTCGGCCAGCGCCGACCGGTCGCCGGGTCCATCACCTGGAGAAACCCGCCCTGCCGGCGCCAGACGACGACGAAATGGGTAATTCCGTTTGGCTGGCGCACGACCACCAGCGCCGGCAGGCAGCGCGCTTGGGCGTCGAGCAGATGGTCGAGCGGCACCATCACCTGCTCGGCGTCCAGCCCCAGCTGGCCGGCGACCTCCTCCATGGTGTCGATCGACGTGCCGTCGAGATCGATCTGGCAGGCCTCCCGCAGGCGGCCGTAGCTCACCGGGATGCCGAAGCCTTCGAGCAGCGATTTGAGCGCCGCGGGACCGCAATCCATCTCGGAGGTCTGGACCACCTCCGGCGCGAGGAGCGATCTCCCGGAACGCTTCACGAGCCGAAGGGGCCGCCCCCGCCGGCCGGGACCGCGGCGACCGCGGGCCGCTCGAACACCTTGCCGACCGTCCGCAACACCAGCACCGCGGGAGAGACGCGCTCGACCTCCACCTCGACGGTCGCCGGCAGCCCGTGCTGGAACGGCAGGCGGGAGCCGCGGATCGGGTGGGCGTCCAGCTCGACCCGGATGCTCCCGCCCCGCGGCTCGCTCGCGACCCGGGCGACCGTGGCGGCCAGGTCGCCGAACTGGATGGATGGAAACCCGACCAGCCGTACGCGCGCCCGCTGGTTCGGCCGGATGCGCCCGAGCGCCTCGGCGGGAGAGAACTCCGCGATCACCCGCAAGCCCCCCTCGGGCACCACCCTGCCGAGCAACGCGCCGGGGCCGATCACCGAACCGACGGAGACCGGCGCCACCTGGCCGACGCGCCCGGCCACCGGCGAGCGGATCGTCCGCAGCTCAAGATCCCGTTGCAGCCGGCGCACGGTGGCGTCTGCCGTCTCCGCCTGCCCTTCGAGCAGAGCCAGATCGCGCTCCAGCTCGTCGAGATCCGCCCGCCGGTCGCTCGCGCCGGTGCGCTCGCTCGAACCCAGCCGATCGAGCGCCCGGCGTTGCGATTCGGCGGCGGCGCGCCGCTGCTCCGCCACGGAGCGCGCCCGCTCGGCCTCGGCGGGAGAAACGAGCCCTTCGGCCAGAAGGCGCTCCTGGCGCGCGGCTTCCTGATCGGCGGAACGGGCGGCGGCCTCGGCCTCCGCGAGCAGCGCCCGCGTCTCGGCCAGAGCCGACCCCGATCCGCGCCGCTGCTCCGCCAGCCCCTCGCCGCCCGAGGCGATCTGCCGGCGCAACGCCTCGATCTGGCCGAAGAACGCCGCGCGGCCGGCCCTCGCTTCGTCCAACCGGGCGCGCTGCTCCTCCCCTTCGAGCTCCACCAGGATCTCTCCCGCCTTCACCCGCTGCCCGAGCACCGCGCGCACGGCCGACACCCGGCCGCCCACCGGTGTGGCGATCGGATGCGGCTCCCGCTCGGTCGCGAGCCGGGCGACGTCGGTCACCTCATAGAGAACGACCTTGGCG
Organism: Thermoanaerobaculia bacterium; assembly: GCA_035607435.1. Taxonomy (GTDB): domain Bacteria; phylum Acidobacteriota; class Thermoanaerobaculia; order Multivoradales; family UBA5704; genus DASYKS01. The sequence continues at coordinate 8,141 of DATMZU010000376.1, forward strand.
AACAGAAACCAAACGGCCCAAGCCCCCAGGAACAGGATCGCGGGCACCAGCCCCAGCAACCACCGACGATGCCCGTCGGCTTCGAGCGAACGCAACGTGCGCGAAAAAGGGCTGGCCATAAGGAGGCCACGAGCCTAGCACCCCGGTCGCCGGGGAGGATTTGCCGGTCGCCCGAGTTTTCGGCCGGAACAACCTTCCTCTTTCGAGACTCTTCGCCGAGATCCAGCCCATTCATGGGCTGGAACAACCCTTGCAAAACACCGATTCGCCTGGTGACCAGGCACGGATCCCAGCGAAGGAGTTCTCCCATGGTCAGAATCCGACTCGGAAGTCCCGCAGCCCTTGAGCTTGCCCTTTCCGCCGCTCCCCTGCTCGCCACCCTCGCGGCCAGGGCGAACGACGACTCGATCGAAGGCGCGAACGAGAACGCCCTGATCGCCGGGAACTCGTTCCCTGGAGAGGCAAAGGCCGCCTGAGGCGCTCGTACTCCCGAATCGGTTAGACGTAAGGAGCCGTCGCCTCGCTTGGGATGGCAAGGGGAGTCGAAGCACGGCGTAACGTCCCCGATTCTAAGAATGCTCAGTTCTGATCTCTGCGCTAGAGTGCGCCGCCATGGACAAAAACATGAAGCGGCTTCTGGAGCTGGTGCGTAGCGCGTGCTATTCGTGGTCCGGGAACAAACGAGACCTCGAAGGTGCGCTGGGGATTGGGCATGGCCGGCTGGAAGAGATCCTCGACGGACAACCGGAGCTTCGGGTACGCCATATCGTCAGCCTGGCGCGCTTGCTGAAGGTTCGGCCGTCGGATTTTCTGCGCCTCGCCTATTCGGACGAGGAGAGCACAGCGACTCAGCGCCTGGAAGATTGGGTGGGCGAGCCCAAGCCGCCGAACGCGCGCCGTAAACCTCAGCCGCTCGCTCCGGAGCACGAGCAGCAGATTCGCGAGCTGATCCGCGACGAACTGGCGAAACGCGAGAAGTAGGACGCGCCTCCACGCCGGGAAGCCGCTATGCCCCTCGAGAAACGGCTGTGCGTCCTGGATAGCTACGATTCGCCGCAGATCGCTGCTCTTCGAGCTGGATAGCCGCTATACGCCCGGATAGCCGCTATACGCGCTGGATAGCGGCTATCCGTCCCAGAACCGGAATATCCGTCCCAGAATCGGATCAGCGGTCCCAGAATCGGACTTACGGTCCCAGGAGCGGATCAACGGTCCCAGAATCGGAATATCCGTCCCGGAATCGGACTAACGGTCCCAGGAGCGGAATATCCGTCCCGGAATCGGAGCTGCGGTCCCAGAATCGGAATTGCGGCCGTTGAAATAACCCTTGCGCCGAGAAACGGGGGCGATCCGCCGCGGAATGGGCCTCTACGCGTCGCCCGCGGTTCATCCGCCGCGGAATCGCGGATCGCGCGCCTATTTCGTGGCGTACTTCTCCGCGCCGAGAAAATGAAGCGAGACGTACGGCTCGTCGCCCACCACCCAGCTATCGTGCGGATCGGGCGGAATGTAGAACAAATCCCCGGGTTTCAGCTCGACCACCCGGTCTTCGAACGCCGCGGTCGCGACGCCGGAGAGGACGAGCCCCAGGTGCTCGACGGTGCACCGCGTGGCGCCGACGCCAGGGCCTACGTGCTCGGACCACTTCCAGCCCGGCTGATAGGTCGCCCGGCCGATCGTCTGCCCGGCGAGACGGATGATTTCGAAGCGGCCGAGCGTCATTTCGCGGACTTCGTCCGGGGTTTCGAAGCGCCTGAGGATCACGCCGACGTCCATGTCGTCTCCCTTCCCTTCCGTCGTCCCTGCATTTCAGAGATAGAGTAGAGCCCTTCGTATTGAGCCGCACAGCGAGGGGCGATCTTATGAGAACGTTGCCGCCGGAATTCGCCGATCTGTTGTCCAAAAAGGGACGCCGCATTCTCGACCGCGGTTTGCCCGACGCCGCCGAGATCTTCGCTCACCCCCGGCTGGGCGAGGCCGCGATCGTGGTGCTGCCCGGGGCGATCGAGCCCGAAAAGGCGCGCGCCGTCCGGGCGCTGCTCGACGGGGCGCTCCACCAGACGCTCCGCGCGATCCGCTCGCCGATTCCGCCCGAGGCGATCACCGGCATGCGGAAGAACTATTCGGAGAAGCTGCCGAAGACGTTGCGCCTGCGGACCGCGTACTTCAAATCGCGCCAATCCGCCTCGTACCGAGCCGCGGCCAGCATCGGCCTGCTCGCCACGATGCGCTCCGAGAGCTTCTCGGCCTTCGCCGCGGCGGCCACCGGGCTGCCGCTCGAACCCAAGCATTCCATCCAGGTGATCGAATACCAGGCCGGCGACCACTCCGGCCCGCACACCGACCACCACCCGGAATCGCCGAACGCCCGCCATGGCTTCGTCGATCTCCACGTCATGCTGAGCAACGAAGCGGTCGCCCACCAATGGCTCGTCTGCGAACGCGGCGGCTATCTGGCCGAAAGCTACGACCTCGCGACCGACGGCACGATCGCCGTCTACCGCCTTCCCTTCTGGCACTACACGACGCCGCTCGCGGCCCACAAGGGGCGTGAGGCGGAGGCCCGCCGGTGGCTGCTGCTGGGGACGTTCGACATCGAGCGTCCGTGAGAAGCGGCGGGCGAGGTTCGTGGCTTTAGCCTCTCAATACAACTCCTAACACTCCTTTCGGGATTCTGGGTCCTTTGCGCCGTGCTTCCTCGGCGAGCCGGCGATGACGCCGAACCGAAGGAGGCCCTACGGCGACGCTTCGTGCCCAGGCACGGCGCGCGCCGCACCGACCGGAGCCGCGAGGCTCTCAACCCAGGAGTTGTCCATGAAGAAGTTTGTCGTTCGATTTTCCGTCGTTTTTCTGTTGGCTGCTTTCGTCCACTCTGCCGGTTATGCTTTCGAGGGGACCGGATCGCTCGCGAGCGAAGAGGCGTTCCTCGCCTCGTTCGGCGATCGCGCGATCTTCGTCGCCCCCGGCGTCTATGAGGTCCGGCTGAATTCCAAAGAATCGATGCGCGTTGCGTTCGGTGATGCCGGACGGCAATACGACCGCACTCATTTCGAGAGCCAGCTCGATAAACTACAGGCCGAGCTTGCGGCCACGACCCATCCCTCCCACGAGCAGTTGGAGAAGCTGCATCGGTTGGAAGCTCTGATCGCCGGCCTCCAAACTCCTCCCACCCGAGCGGCCGTGACGGGCTGGACCTGCCCGGGGGCCGTGATTCAATACAGCTACTCGCTGGACGGCTATCTTTCGGCCGGCCTCGTCACCGCCAAGGCAAGAATCGGGCTCGGTATCGATTTCGGCCCGGCTCCCCCGTCTTACCCGAACCGCTACGCCAACGCCTACGCCACGGCCTACCGCGGGAAGCTCTGCCAGGAAATCTCCGTCAGCACCAGCGACTCCGTAACCAACGGCGCCCTTGGTTTCGCCGACACCACCGCCTCGGTCATCTGCAGCACGGGTACCTGCGTCGCTTGGGAAACCTTTAGCACCGCAACGCAAGCCGGCTGCGCCGACGGCTATCGCTCCTTGTACCGCTGGGGCGGCAGCTTGGCGAATTGCCCGTAGCGTGATCTGACGGTCTGCGGCATCGAGCCGGGCGGTGGCCCGGCTCGATGCCTGGTTTTCCGCATTCACACCGACCTCCCCGTCACCCCCAAGAGTCGTCGTCTTTCTTGAGCGCCGAAGGCGCGCCCGAAACCAGCCTGGGGCAACGCCCCAGGACACGAAACCGTCATCCCACCGAGGAGGGCTGTAAGCCCGATCCATCGAATCGCCACGAGCACGGAACGGTTTTGGAACGGGCCTTCAGCCCTTGTGGAATGTGGACGGAACCGAGAACCTGGGGCGTTGCCCCAGGCTGGTTTAGGGCGGGCCTTCGGCCCTCAAACGGCGGTCGTTCCCCACTCCTCCGAGTAGAATTGCCTCACATGTCGAAACCCACGGTCTTCGTGAGTTACAGCCACCACGATCGCGAGTGGAAGGATCGGCTCGTCCACCACCTCGAGGTATTGGAGCGCGAAGGACTGCTCGACGTGTGGGAAGACAGTCGCATCGGCGTGGACGCCGAGTGGCGGCCCGAGATCGAGGGGGCGATAGCGCGCGCCCGAGTGGCGGTGCTACTGGTTTCGGTCGACTACGGGCGGCAGCTCGGGCACCCGGACGCTGAAATGCACGCGGCGGAGGTCGAGGCGATTCGTGCGCGGGCATCTCGCCCTCAAATGCGGGCCGGAGGCCCGCGCACTCAGGAAAAGCTGCTAGGTGCCGGCCAAGCCCAGCCGACACCTCGCGTTGCCCACTCCCCCTACGGCGTATACACCACCGTCAACTGCGGCTTGTTCCCCGCCGTCGCGTTCTCCCCGGCGTAGAAGCCGATGTAGTCGTAGCCCAGGTCGTCGTTGTCATCCAGCGTAAAGGTCAACCGCAGCTGCGTCGTCCCCGTCTTGTTGATCGCTGCCAAGCCCGCGGCGTTGAGTGTTCCGGTCGAGGCGGAGCCGTTCGCGGTCGGGTTCGACATCGTGGCGACTCCCGTTGCCGTCGCCGCCGCCTGCCAGTCGGCGAAGGCGAAGGCGGTGGAGCCTCCAAAGCCTCCGGTGACGATGTCGGCGAGGCAGGTTCCATGGGTGGTGAAGGGGTTGGTGCCCGAGGAGGTGCCGCGGACCAGGCGGAGGGTGGCGGAGGTGATGGTCGCGGTGTCGGGGATCGAAGAGGTGTCGAAGGAGACGAGGGTCTTGTACTGCTCGTCGACGTTGGTGTCGCCCACGCGGAGGGAGGCGGTGGTGTTGTCGGTCGAGTTGCCGCCTCCTCCGACGTTCGTGGTCTCCCCCACTTCCCAGAGGCGGCCGTCTTCGGCGGCGATCGAGTTGAACATCACGGTGACGGGGGTCGGCGGCGCCACGGCGGTGACGGTGACGGGGATCTCGTTCGAGATCAGCGTCGAGCCGCAGCCGGGGGTCGTGCGTTCGACCAGGAAGTAGCTGCCGGTGGCGGGGAAATTGGCACAGTTTAGGGCGTAGCTCGTGCCGGTCTGTCCGGCGAGGTTGGTGATCGTGCCGCCGGATACTGTGCGATAGCCCCACTGGTGGCCGCTGGTGCCGCCGCCGGTGTCAGTCACCGTGGCCGTACCGCCCAGGCAGGGGCTGCCGATCGTGGTGCTGCCGACGACGGCGATCGTGGTGTTCGAAAGCGGGGCCGCGATGCTGATCGTGGCGCTGCCCGCGCCGGGTTGATTGCAGCCGGTGGACGAGACGGACGTGAGCGAATAGGTGGTGGCGACGGTGGGCGAGACGGAACGAGTCGCCGGGTTGGTGGCCACGCCGCTCTGGACGGTGCCGTCGGACCAGGTGAGCGTCCACGGGCCGCTGCCGACGAGATTGACGGTGAGCGTCGCCGGGCTTCCCGAACAGACGGAGGTCGAGCCGGAGACCTTCGCCGGGATCGCGCAGCCGACGTCGAGGCGGCCGAAGCCGAAGACGTTGTTGGGCACCGCGCCCGCCGCGCTGCCGCAGGTGGTGGAGGTCAACGTGATCGGTTTCGCCGACGAGGTGAGGCGGCTTTCGATCGCGTTGACGTTGCCGACGAGCGAGGGGAACGCGGAGAGCAGAAGCACCGCGCCGCCGGCCACGTGGGGCGCCGCCATCGAGGTGCCGGAGAGCGACTGGTAGGTCGTGTCGCTGGTGTTGTACGACGAGCGGTTGCTGGTGCCGGGCGCCGTGATGTCGGGCTTGATGCGGTTGCTGCCATCGACCGTCACTGGGCCGCGGCTGCTGAAGCTGGCGATCGTGTCGGCGCCGGTGTTCAAGGCGCCCACGGTGATCGACGGATCGTAGAGGCCGGGGGGCGTGTCGGCGGTCGAGCAGCCCGGACCGGAGTTGCCCGCCGAGGCGACCATCGCGATGCCTGCGGCGCGGGTGTTGGTGACCGCGGTGAGCAGGATGTTCGGCGTCGTGCAGCCTTCGGCCGCGTTGCAGCCCCACGAGTTGGTGGTCACGTGCGGCGCCTTGCTCGGATCGCCCTGGGCGGTGGTGCCGCCGACCGGATAGGGCGCCAGAAAGAACTCCATGCATTCGATGTAGCTCGCCGGAGTTCCTGCCCCCTGGTTCATGTTGCGGCAGCCGATCCATTTGGCGCCCGGCGCCATGCCGACCTGATTGGCGCCGTCGAGGCCGACGACCGTGCCCATCGTGTGGCTGCCGTGGCCGTTGTCGTCGCACGGCGCCGCGGCGTTCGCTCCGCAGGAGCCGCCGCCGGAGTGGACCGAGTCGTGCCAGTTGTAGTCATGGCTCGCGGTCGTGCCGTTCCAGCCGCGGTAGGCGCTTTTGAGCGCGTTGTGGGTCCAGCGGTAGCCGGTGTCCGCCCCGCCGACGACGACGCCTTGACCGGTGTAGCCCAGGCTCCAGATCTGCGGCGCGCGCACGTAGCTGATCCCCGGCTCGGCGGCGAGGATCCGCTGCGCCGAACCTTCCACCGCGGCGTCGGGGCTCCAATCGGGGTTCCATTCGAGCGCTTCCGGCTCCTGCGGCTGCGGCAGGGTCAGACGCATCTCGGGGTTGCCGTCGATCCGCGCGACGTCCGGCCGCGCGGCGAGCTGCGTTGCGAGAGTCCGGTCGCCTTTGACCAGGATCGCGTTCACCAGATAGAACGACCGGTACTCCACCCCGCGCGCGTCCAGCTCGGCGCGGAGGGCTCGCTGAGACCGCTGCGCCTGTCTGTAGAGAGTCCGATAGACGAACTGACCTTTGCCGAGCTTGCCCGGCATCTCTTGGGCGGGCGCCAGATTCGCCTGCTCCCCCAGCACCACGAAGAACTCCGCCTGGGCGCCGGCCCGCGTGTTCTCGATCACCCAGCGGTCGATCTTCGAGCTGCCGGCGGCGCCCGCCGCCTCGCCTTGCGCCTGCATTCCGGCCGTTGTCATCGCCGCCCACAGCGCTCCGGCCGCGACCGCCCGGACGCACCCCTTCCCCCACGACATCGCAATCTTCATCGGACTCTCCCTAAAAGCTATTGAGTTGAGAACTTCTAAGGAGCAAAGTGCCGGCCGAGGGGTCCGGGCGGACAGGAGATTTGGCGAGGGCCGGAAATCGACGGCAGATCGTCAGGAGAGCAGCGGCCCCTTCGCCGGGTCCTCCACCCACTCCGCGACCTGGATCGTCGCCAGGATGTCGTGCCAGAGCGCATCGCAGCGGGCGAGGTCGTCGGCCCAGAAATCGAAGCTGATGAGCGCCTGGACCTCGCCGCGGCGGGCGATGCAGAGGCGGGAGAGCGCCTCGCGGTTCGCGCTTTTGTCGAAGAAGCTTCCCTGGCTCCAGGCGAGATGCAGATCGATGCGGGTCTCTTCGAGAATCGGATCGCGCGCGGTGTACCGCTCGTCGCCGGCCATCGCGGTCTCGACCAGCGCCGCCACGCGGAGCGCCGGATGCTCGCCCGGCAGCTCCGGCCAGAAGTGGTACGAGACGCCGAGCGTGCATTGGTCGTCGGGCGGCTCGTGGTCGCGCAGCTTGATGCTGTCGTCATCCCCTTCGACGACCCAGTCGGCGGGATATTCGAGATGCACCGCGCCGTGGGCGAGCACCAGGATCTTGTGGTCCGGCCGCGAACGCCAGCCGTGCCAGAACTCCTGATTCGCGGGCTTGCTCGGCAGCCGGATTTCGATTCTCTTCGTCTTGGCCATGGCTTTGAAACGGTATCGTATCCGACCGGCTCGGCGGAACCCTCATCCTGAAAAGCGACGACGTAAGAAGGCGACGAACGCTCGCGCGCACGACCGGGTGCGCGAGAGCGCAGAGCTGTCCCGGCGCAGGGCCGAACCCCGACTCCTAATCAATGGCACGCACCGAGGGATGAAGCGCGGGTTGGCCGGGTTCCGTCGTCTTTCGAGCGGTTTCGAGCCCTGGTAATCTTCGGATCGAAAGTTAACCTTTCGAATCCGGAGACCCGCCATGTTCCAAGGTAGATTGTGCGCACGTCTCGCGCTCGTTCTTTCGTGTCTCGCCGTCCCGCTCGGCGCCGCCTCCTGGCGCCCGATCGGTCCGGGCGGCGGGTACATCAACGCGCGGCCGGTCGCGGCTCCCTCGGATCCCCGGGTGGCCTACGTCACCGGCCAGAATCAGACCGGCATCTTTCGCACGGCGGACGGCGGCGTGACCTGGCGCCATCTCGAGATCCGCTCCGAGCTCCGCGCGGAGGGGGTCTGGGCGATCGATCCGAGAAACGCCCGCTCCCTGCTGGGTGTCGCCATCGTCTCGAACTCCTACGCCCGCCTGGCCGCAAGCGATGACGCGGGGGCGCACTGGCACCTCGCGTCGGAGGGCCTGCCGACCGACGGCAACGGCCATGTGGATCTATACGGCGGAGTCGTCTTCGATCCGGCCCTCGCCGGCCACGTGGTCGCGGGTACGTTTTCGGGGCTTTACGACAGCCGCGACGGCGGCGCCCATTGGGCTCCGGCGGGATTCGCCGGCCAGGTCATCGTCGCTCTCGGCGCGGCGGCGCCGAACGAGCTTTGGGTGGCGCTCGTGCATGGCGACGACGACCACCAGATCTTCGAGATCCACCACACCCAGGACGGCGGCGCCACCTGGATCTCGACCGGCTGGCCGGCGCGCCGCGCGTTCAGCTTCTTGAGCTTCCGTTTCGATTCCCGCGCTCCCGACAAGCCTTATGTGATTGCCGACGGCCGGGTCTTCCATCGCACGGCGGCCGGCTGGGATCGCCTCGCGTCGGCCGATCACTCGTCCGATCTGGTGGCGCTTGCCGACGGCACGCTCGTCGCGGTCACCAACGGGAGCCCGCGCCGGAGCCACGACGGCGGCCGTACCTGGACGGGGGGCGGCCGGCCGGGCCTCGTCAGCCTCGTGCAGGTCGGCCCGCGGGAAATCCTCGCGATCGGCGAGTACGGCGCCTGGCGCTCGGCCGACGGCGGCGAGCACTTCGCCGCTTCGAGCCGCGGCCTCGACGCGCAGAGCCTCAATACCCTCGCCGCGGCGGCGGACGGCACTGTCTGGGCGGGGATGCAGGGACCGGGCTTCATGCGCACGAGAGACGGCGGCGGCGACTGGACGCGGCAAATCCGCGGCCTCGGGATCGACCCGAAAGCCTATCCGCCGTTCCCCGCCGCGTTTGCCGCATCGCCGACGCAAGCCTCAGAGCTGTACGCCGTCCTGGCCTCCAGCCGCGGCTATGAGCTGGCGCGCAGCCGCGACGGCGGCGGGCGTTGGGCCTACGCCACGACGCCCCTCCCGCCCACGGGCTACGGCAACCTCCGTCTCGGCGTCGATGCGCGCGATCCCGACCGGCTCGTCCTGGCGGCCACCTCGTCCGCCGGTTCCTTGGTCTCCTTCGTCTGGACGAGCCTCGACGGCGGCCAGAGCTGGAAGCCTCCGTTCGCCTTCCGGGAACATCAGTTCATTCTCGATCTGGCGGTCGATTCCGTAGATTCCGACGTCGTGTTCGCCCTCTCGACCGACGGCATGTGGCGGAGCCGCGACGGCGGCCGGAGCTTCCTTCGAGCCGGCCGCGGTCTGCCGCGAGAATTGACCAACGACTTCACCCTGGCGATCGACCCGGACGACCACCAGAAGGTCTACGTCGCCGCGGCGTTCGGGATTTATCAGAGCAAGGACGGCGGGACGACCTTCCACCGCCTCGGCCCCCAACTTCCCGCCGCCGGCCAGCGCGGCATCGCGATCGCCGCGGGCGGCCGGGTCGTCATCAGCTCGATCGAGCAGGGCGTCCAACTGTGGCACCCCGATACCGGCCGCTACGAAAGCGTCGGCCCCGGCCTGCCGCTCGAAGCGTTCAACGCGCGGATCGTGATCGACCCGAAGGATCGAAAGACGGTCTACGCCTCCACCTACGGCCGGAGCGTCTGGCGGTTGGACCTGGACGACTGAAACAACCTCTCACTGCCCCGGGGGTGGCTCCCAAAGTTCGATCTTGTTGCCCTCGGGATCCATCACCCAACCGAACTTTCCGTACTCGGAGTCGTCCGTCTTCTCCAGGACGTCGCATCCTTCGTCCCGCAGCGCCTGAAGCAGAGCGGCCAAGTCTTCGACGCGATAGTTGACCATGAAGGTCGACTTGCTGGGTGCGAAGTGCTTGCCATCGGCGGCGCCGATCAACCACGCGGTCGTTCCCTTCGTCGGATGGCCCTCCGCATCGGTCCAGTCGAACGAGGCGCCCCCCCAGTCCTGGACGTCGATGCCCAGGTGCCGCTTGTACCAAGCTCGCAGTGCGGCGGGATCGTTCGCACTGAAGAAGATTCCTCCGATGCCTGTGACTCTCTTCATTTGAGCCTCCGTAGTGCGGTTGACGGAGCGTACTACGCCTAAGGCCGGAGCGCCCAAATCTCCGTGCCGTGTAGCGCGTCGTACCAGGGAAAGAAGATCCGCTCTCCGGCGCGGACGAACTCCTGAAGGAACCCATCCGCGTAAGGCGCGAGCCGGCGCACGGTTCCGGCCGGCGTGCCGTCGGTGTCCCAGACGCCGAGATTGGGGGTCCCGAAGGCCAGGCGTCCGCCGAGGACGGCGAGGTGCGCGAAACCGGAGATCGCGTCACCGTTCGGGTAGTTGAGACGGACCGTCCCGGCCGCCGTCCCGTCGGTGACATAGAGCGAATCGCCGGTCTCCTCGGTCTCGCCCCCGAAAACGAGCCGGTCGCCCCACTGCACGGTCTTGGCACTGCTGGCCAAACCGACCCGCGCGCCGAAACGGAAGTCGGTGCCGTCGCTCGACCAGAAGCCGAACTCCTCAAAGGTGCGGTAGAACACGAGCGCCCGCCCGGAAGTGGCGGCGAGGCCGGCCAGGGAGGCAGGAAATCCTCCCTGGGTGACTACGGGACCGAGGCTGTGGGTTCCCGCGACCGTCAAGTCCGAGACCCAGAGTGAGCAGGATGCCTCGCACGAGGCGAAGAAGATCTTTCCGCCGGCCGAGACCACGTCGCTCGCCAGGCTGAAGAACGGGGCGACCAGCGCCGGATAGGCGTCGGCCAGATGCCGAGTGCCGCCGATCGTGCCATCCGAAAACCAGGGCTCCAAGCGCCCGAACTCGTCGGCCGCAAGGAACGCGACGCCCCCGGCCACCTCGACGAAGCCGCGGCGCTCCTGGGAGTTTCGATCGGGAAACGGTTCCGGGTTGGGAAAATCGGAGAGGCGGATCGCCCCTCCCAGGCTGCCGTCGGAGGTCCACAGCTCCATCCCGTGATCCGAGTCTTGGGCCTGGAAGAAAAGGCGGCTCGCCACCGCGCGCAGTTGGCCGTTGGAGTGCACGTCGGTCGGGTGAATCGGTCCGGTTCCCCCTTGAGTCCCGTCGCTCACCCAAATCTCGCCCGACTCGAAACCGTTCGCTCGGTACCAAGCGAGCCGGCCGCCGAGATCGGCGGAAATGACTTCACTCGGATTGTCGACGAAGAATCCGGGCTCGAACCGGTACGCCAAGGAGGTGCCGGCCGCCGTGCCGTTGGAGACCCAGAGCTCGCGGGTTAAGCCGAAGTCGGCCGTGGGGAAGAAGAAACAGCGGTCTCCCGCCGCCTTCAACACCTTGGGGAACGAGCCGCCGTCCTGGGCAACCAAGAGGTCTTTGATCAAGCGGGTGCCGGCGACGGTACCGTCCGAGACCCACGGTTCGGCACCGTGGCTGTCATCGACCAGACCTAGGAACGCCCGGCCGGCGACGACGGCGCCGGGTTGCAGGCCGAGGGAGTGCTCGGAGTCGCTTCTTTCGACCAGCCGGCGGGTGCCGGCCGCCGTGCCGTCGCTCCCCCAAAACCTTTCGGTCCCGCCGAAGAATCCGGTGGCGAAGTAGGCCCGGCCGTCGCCGACGAAGAAGTCGTGCGGGTCCGACGATTGGACCGGATCGAGATCCTTGACCTGGCGGGTGCCGGCCGGAGTGCCGTCGCTGATCCAGAGCTCGAAGCCGTCGTTGCCGCCCCTGGCGGAGAACCAGAGCCGAGCGCCGTCCACGGCGCCGAGCTCTTGCACGCTCGAACAGGGGCCCGGACAGATGTCGATCCCGCGCGTCCCTCCCGGCCGGCCGTCGCTCACCCAAAGCTCGTCGCCGTGCGCCTCGTCGCCGCCGATGAACGCGACGCGCGATCCGAGGACGATCGGCGCCCCGGCGCTGAACGTATCGAAGGTCGCGAGCTTGCGGGTATGCGCCGCCGTGCCGTCCGTCGCCCACATCACGCTGTGGATGAAATCCGGCGTCTGCTCGGTCGTCCGAAAGTACGCGGTGCCGCCCGCGGTCGCGAACGGAGCGAGGCGGCTGGCGAAATTCGAGACGGCGCCGAGCGGCTTGGTACCCTGGGCCGTGCCGTCGCTCGACCAGAGCCGGGCATCGGAGCCGTCGTTCATCTCGACGAAGAAAACCAACCGGGTGCCGGCGAACCCGGCCTGATCGACGGAGCCGACCGTCGCGACCTTCCGGGTGCCGGCCGTTTTGCCGTCGCTGATCCAAAGGGCGTCGCCGACGAAGAACCAGAGACGGTCGCGAATCCAGACGAAGTGGTGCAGCTCCGGGCCATTGACGTCCGGTTCGAAGCGCT
>DATMZU010000377.1:0-5455 GCA_035607435.1 Thermoanaerobaculia bacterium
CGGCCTCTTCAAGGGTGAGGTTCACGATCCTCATGTCGAGGCCGAACGGGTTCTTGTAAACGTGCCCCCCCTCGGTGATCGCCGAGGGCTTGCCGTCCGTGATCAGGAAGATCTGCTTGTTCGGCTGCTTCTGGCGCGACAGGAGCCCACGAGCGAGCTGGAGCGCCTCGCGGGTGTTCGTGTGGTACGGCCCGGCCGCAAGATAGGGGAGATCGGAAAGCTTCATCGGCTCGGCGCGGTCGCCGAACTGGATGACCCCCAGGTGGTCCTTCGGGTACTTGGTGGTGATCAGCTCGGTGAGCGCCAAGGCGACGGTCTTTGCCGGGGTGATCCGGTCCTCGCCGTAGAGGATCATCGAGTGGCTGACGTCGATCGCGACGATCGTCGCGCACGAAGTCATGTGCTCGGTCTCGAAAACTTCCAGGTCCTCTTCCGCGAGATCGAGCTCGCCCTTGGTCCGCCGCATGGCGTTTTGCAGCGACCGGGCGGAGTCGATCAGGTTCAAATCGTCGCCGAAGCTCCAGGGCTTGGTCTCGGGCTGGCGCTCGATCCCCTCGCCGGAGGAATGGATCGGGTGGTAGCCGGCGGAGGACCGGTCGAGCCCGCCGAAGATCTCCTCGAACGCGCTCTTGCGGATCTTCCGCTCGCCGCCCGAGGTGAGCGACATCCCGCCCTCCTGGTCGCGGCCGATCAGGTTCTGATCCTCCAGGCTCTGGAAGAACTCGTCGAGATCGAGATCCTCGGGCAGATACCCTTGCGCCTGCAGCTCGCGCATCCAGTTCATCGCCTCTTCCGGATCCCCCCCGGCGGCGAGCACCAACTGGTTGAACAGGCGCAGCAGGTCCATCCCCGCCATGAGGGCGCGGAGGAGGTCGGGGTCGAGCCAGGCGTATTTGTGGCGCATTGGGAGAGAAGCCTAGTCGATTGAAACCAAAGTCATGAAGGAGAGAAGCGAAGCGAGGGGGCGGAGATTCCCGATTCTTCATTCTCCCCCGGTTTCCCCCAGCGCACCTTCATAGATCTCGGCAAGCACCAAGCGTGCGCCCACGCCAGGCAGCTCGATCGCCGCATCAAGGCCTTGAACAACGTGGAGCAGCCAATCGTCTCCCTCGCCCCGCGTGTAACGCTCGACGATCGGCCGATCCTGGGCGACGAACAGCACCTCCCGCAGCGACGGAATCGACCGGTAGTAGGCGAACTTAAGGCCTCGGTCGTGCCGCTCGGTTGACGGCGACAGGACCTCGATCACGAGAGTGGGGTTGGTAAGGGTGTCGAGATAGGCCGGTTCCTCGAACCGGGGCTTGCCGCAGACGACCACAACGTCCGGGTAAGTGTACAGCTCCGAAGTAGCGTCCTTGACCCGCATGTCGCTCACGATCGCGCGGCAAGGCCCGCCCCTAAGCGCGGCATGAAGGCCGGCCGCGAGGTTTGTCACGATCACGTTGTGCGCGTAACTCGCGCCGCTCATCGCGTACATCTCGCCCTCGATGTACTCGCTGCGGGTGTCCGCCTCCCGTTCGGTCGCCAGGTACTCGGCCGGAGTGAGGCGCGGTTTCAATTGCGCGATTGCCATGGGGGGATCATCGCACGGGGGATGGGGTGAAGACCATGTCTCGGGCAGGCGCGTCTAGACTAGACCCGTGGTCCGCCGGAGCGAAAAGGGCGCCTCACTGCACTACGAAAGTGCAGGGATCGCAAACGATCGCCCAACGTCGAAAAAGGAGAGGGAGATGAGGAAGCGGAATCTGAAGCTGAATCTGTCGAGGGAGACGCTCCGAAGCCTGGCCGAGGAGGAGTCGTTGGAGGCAGCCGGCGGTACACGGCGGACTTGCGTGTTCACCTGCACCGGCAGCGCGGTCGCCTGCTGCGCCACGGGCGGAGAGGCCAATAGCTGCCCCTGCTCCTAGCCGGCCGTTCGGCCGGGCGGCGGCCCGCATTTCGCCGCCCGGTCTTTCTACATTTCGCTCAGTTCAGATCGCTCTCCGACCGGCCGCTCCGGCGCCGCGGCTTCAGGAGTTGGAATTTCACCAGTTCCTTGTAGCTGATCCGGCTGTCGAGGTCGTGGCAGGCGAGTTTCAGGTGCTGGTGCAGCCCTTCGAGCACGATCTCGGCGGCGAGCGCCTTTTCGGCTTCCGTGGCGCTCTGGCCGCGGTAGCGCTCGACGAGATCGAACAGGCCGGGAACACGCGCCAGCTCGCCCCGGTACTCCGCGGCGGTTTGCTCGTCCGAGAGCGAGACTTCGTGGCCCGCCGCGAACCAGCGGACGATCCCCGAATAGGGCCCGTCGTCATCGACGCCTCGGCTGCCCAGCTCCTTGCCGATCTCGGGGAAGCCGGCATCGAATACCTTCTTCACCGCGAGGCCGATCAGCCGCCGGGCGACCACCTCGGCTCCTTGCTGCTCTCCTTCGTAGACCATTTCGACCTTGCCGGTGATCGCCGGCAGCAGCATCTGCAGGTCGGCCAGGCGGGGGAAGATCTTCGTCTCGTTCGTCTTCAGCTGACGGCGTTCGAGGTTCGAGGCGAGCAGCTCAAGAGCGGCGATCGCCACGCGGGCCGAGACGCCCGAGGATTGATCGACCAGATCGCTCTCGCGCGCGACGATCGAAATTTCTTCCACCAGCATGCGGATCTCGTCGGGAATCTCCAGGCCCGGCACGTCGCGGTCGGTCCACGCCTCCTGACGGGTGATCGCGGCCGAGGTCTCGGCGTCCGGCGGATAGTGGGTGAGGATCTGCGACGCGATCCGGTCCTTGAGCGGCGTGATGATCGAGCCGCGGTTCGTGTAGTCCTCGGGGTTCGCCGAGAAGCACATCATCAGGTCGAGCGGAATCCGCACGGGAAAGCCCCGGATCTGCAGGTCGCGCTCTTCGAGCAGGTTGAACAGGCCGACCTGAATGCGCGGCGCCAGGTCGGGCAGCTCGTTGATCGCGAAGATCCCCCGGTTGGTGCGCGGGATGATGCCGAAGTGGATCACCTCCGGATCGGCGAACGTGAGGCGCCGGGTCGCGGCCTTGATCGGATCGATGTCGCCGAGCAGGTCGGCGATCGAGACGTCGGGCGTCGCGAGCTTCTCGTTGTAGCGGGCCTCGCGCGGCAGCCATTCGACGGGGGTGTCGTCGCCCGCCTCGGCCACCCGGCGCTGGCCGGGGACCGAGATCGGCGCCAGCGGATCGTCGTTCAGCTCGGAGCCGGTGAGGATCGGCACCTCCGGATCGAGAAAATCGATCAGGCCGCGCAGGATGCGCGTCTTCGCCTGGCCGCGCAGGCCGAGCAGGATGAAGTCGTGCCCGGCGAGCAGGGCATTGACCACCCCCGGAATGACCGTCCGGTCGTAGCCGAGAATCCCCGTAAAGAGCGTTTTGCCCGATTTCAGCCGCTCGCGCAGGTTGGCGCGCAGCTCGCTTTTCACCGAACGGGGCCGGTAGCCGGTTTCGCGCAAGGCCCCGAGCGTGGTCGGTCGCTTCGACATCAGTGGGCCGCCTTTCCGGCGAGCACCGGCACGGCCAGCGGCTCCACCGCATGTTCGGAGAGGAATCGCTCCGCGTCGATCGCCGCCTTGCAACCGGTGCCGGCCGACGAGATCGCCTGGCGGTAGGTCGGGTCGGTCACGTCGCCCGCCGCGAACACGCCGGGGATCTTGGTGCGGGTAGAAGGCTCTTCGACGATCAGGTAGCCGCCCTCGGTCATGTCGAGCTTGCCCTTGAACAGCTGGGTGTTCGGCACGTGGCCGATGGCGTAGAACAGCCCCTGCGCCGGATGCTCGCTTAGAGCGCCGGTCTCGGTGTCGCGCACCTGAATGCCGGAGACGCCGGTCTCTCGGTCGCCGAGGACGTGGATCACTTCCGAATTCCACAGCCAGGCGATCTTCGGATTCGTGAGCGCCCGGTCCTGCATGATCCGCGAGGCGCGCAGCTCGCGCCGCCGGTGGACCACGGTGACCTTGGAGGCGTATTTGGTCAGAAAAATCGCCTCTTCCATCGCCGAGTCGCCGCCTCCCACCACCACGACCTCTTTATCGCGGAAGAAGAAGCCGTCGCAGGTGGCGCAGGCCGAAATTCCGTAGCCCATCAGCTCCTGATCGGCCGCAAGGCCGCCGAGCTTCGCTGTGGCGCCGGTCGAAAGGATCAGCGAGTGGGCGCGGTAGACCCCCTCGTCGGTGCGGACGGTGAACGGGCGCTCGGACAGATCGACGTCGATCGCCGCCTCAAACTTCACCTGGGCACCGAAACGCTGGGCCTGCTCGCGCATCTTTTCCATCAGCTCGGGGCCGAGGATGCCCGCCGGAAAGCCGGGGAAGTTTTCGACCTCGGTGGTGATCGTCAACTGACCGCCCGGCTGGTTCCCTTCGAGCACGAGAGGCGCGAGATCGGCTCGCGCGGCATAGAGCGCGGCGGTCAAACCGGCCGGGCCGGAGCCGAGGATGATCAGACGGTAAACAGGATTCGAATCGGGTTTCTGCGCATCGAGAGTGGACATGGGGACGAAACGGACCTCCTGAAAACGGAAAAGCGGCTTGCCGGAGAGACGGACCTCGAAAGCTCGGTCGGAGTATATCCGGGGTGGCCGGTCCGTCCGGAGACAACAGCGGGGAGGGCGGAGTTGTTCCTGGGGAACAGCTACGAATCCGCGAACCAACCCGCGAATCGCGCGGTGTCGATCAGCCGGACGCCCTCGATCCCGCGCGGGGTGTGGGCATGGCGGGTGCGGCTCGCCACCCAATGCTCGGCTTCGGCCCGATCCCCAAGCTCGTCGCGCACCGCGAGGAGCGGCTTGAGGGCTCGCGGATCCGAGAAGGTCTCGGTCCATTTTGCCTCGATCAAGCGGATGCGTCCGTTGCGTTCGATCACGAAGTCGACTTCGACGCCTCGCGCGTCGCGCCAGAAAAACACCTTGCCGGCGGAGCCCGCGGCGGCCCGCGCGCGCAGGATTTGTCCGAGCACGAAGGTCTCCCAGACCGCCCCGGCGAGGGGAGACGCGGCGAGGGCGGCCGGGGTTTCGAGGCCGAGCAGGAAGCAAAGGAGGCCGGTGTCGCGGAAATAGAGCTTCGGCGATTTGACCATCCGCTTCGTGGGGTTGTCGAAATAGGGTTCGAGGAGGAGAACCTGATTCGAGGCCTCCAGAACCGAGAGCCAGTCGCGCGCCGTGGACCCGGCGATTCCGATGTCGCGCGCCAGCTCGCTAAGGTTCAACAGGTTGCCGGAGCGGAGCGCGCAGGCCCGCAAGAAGCGCTCGAAATCGCGCAGGCTTCCGACCCGCAGGGTCAGTCGGACATCGCGCTCCAGATACGTGGCGACATAGCTCGAATAGAAAAGCCGCGGCTCATTGTCCCGATCACGCCAGAGCTCGGGGAAGCCGCCGCGCCAAATGATCTCCTCGGTAAGGATCTCCTCTTTTGGGAAGGCGGCGAGGATCTCGACGCTAGCGAGCGTGTCGAGCTCCAGCACCGCGCACCG
>DATMZU010000381.1:0-3286 GCA_035607435.1 Thermoanaerobaculia bacterium
CGCGCTTCATGACCCGCTTCTCCAACCTGTTCCTCGACCCGATCGCGCCGCCCGCTCAGGAGATCCTGCTCGCCGCCTCGCGCGGCTCCGCGGTGGCCGAAGATTTCTTCGAAGGCTTCAACGCTCCGCACTCCCTCTGGCCCTGGATCGAAAATCACCGCCTGGCGCGCCGTCGCATCGCCGAGCGGACGGGGCTGCCGTGGATCGGTACGGCGGTCGCCGCGCGCTTCGGCGTGCTCAAGGGCCAGGTCGGCCAGCGTCTCGGAATGAGCGCGCCCCGGCTGCCCGCCCTGCCCGGCATCGGCCGGCCGCTCGACGCCCGGCCGATGGCCGGTCCGACGGCCTGAGGGTTTGAGGGGCCGGCGAGCAGCTTCCCTCTGCTTTTGCCTTTTTCCCGGGCGGCCCGGTTTGCGTGCCCGCCGGGATGAGCGACTCGCCAGCAGATCCCTGCGAACCACGGCGATCGTTTTCCAGGTATGATTTAGCCCTCAGAAGCTGAGTTTTGAAGGACGGCGAAATGCCAAGAGGAGAGTGTGATGCGAAATCTAAAGGGGATATTTCCGCGCGTAGGTCGCGTCGCGGTGCTGGCGGCCTTGGGAGTTTCCACCCTGGCGCTCGCCGCGACGGGAACCGCGCGGGCGGCAGATGCGGGTCCGGCGTGCAAGGTCTCGACCCGCCAGCAGACGATCACCCGGATGGGCCGCAGCCCGTTCGTCAAGGGGGGAGTGACGACCCGCGAAGGGCTCGCGGCGTTGTTCGACAAAGATAAGGACGCCATCGCCTGCGTTCTCGAACAGCACGGCCTGGAGCGTTTGGAAGGTGCCCTGGCCGAGGCGGCCGGCGGCTCCGCGGTCACCGAGCGCGACCTGCGCTCCGACGAGTGTTTCGACTGGATGGCCTGGCGCAACCGCAAGGGCGTGGCGATCTCCGGGCCGCTCTGCCTGAAGGTCAAGAAGACCTACGGCACGTATGAGGTACCGGTGGACGAGATGATCGCCGAGACGCTACCCGAGGTCCGCTGCGAGATCCAGGCGAGCGGCGACGCCGCGGCCAAGCCGCCGACGTTGAATGCGAGCATCAATGGAAGCACCCCCGGTGCGACCGCGTCGTGGACCTCGACCAACGGCACCTCCGGCGATCTCACCGGTTCCGGTCCCTGGACGATGGAATGGAAGGACCTGTGCACGGCGGACTACACGTTCACCGTCAAGGACACCGATCAGGGCACCCAGACCTGGGTGACCCACTCGTTCCTGGTGCCGAAGATCTGCGCCAACCTGTCCTACGCCGGGGTGAGCGCGCCGCGCACGGTTCCGGGCAAGAGCGACGAATGCACCAGCAGCGTCGAAGTGAAGCGCTTCGTGCCGCCGCCGCCGGCGGTTCAATTGAGCGTCACGCCCACCAAGGGCGAGACCGGCGAAACGATCGTCGCCCAGTCTTCCGCCGATTCGGTCTGCTTGAAGTCGTGCGACGCCTTCATCACCTCCTCTTGGGGAGCCGAGATCGACCGCGCGGGCTGCGGCCCTTGGGAGAAGGTGTTCTGGGTTCCGGGCGTCTACACCTATCGGGCCAAGGCCGAGGATGCGATCGGTCAGACCGGCGAAGCCGGCCCGATCTCGGTGCGCATCCACCCGCGCTGGACGGTGCGCGGCTTCGGCGCGTTCGTCGATCCGAAGGACGACGCGATCATGACCAGCCGCTTCCGCACCCCGTCGCAGCCCGAGCGCACCGCCTGGTCGCTCGAGAAGGGCTGGGGCATCGGCGGCACGGTCGAGCGTCGGTTCAGTGAAACCGTCGGCCTCGAAGGAGGCTTGATCCTTTCCCAGGTCCAGTCGTCGGCCAAGCTCGACCTCGGCACCGCCTGGGCGATCGCGAAGAAGAAAGTGGGCTTGAACCTGCTCACGATCGGCCCGAACTTCCACGTCCTGCACGAGCCCGGCAGGGCCGACCTCTACGTCGGTCCGTTCCTCGGCTACGCCCTCTTCAATGGCAAGTCGTACGGCGTGCTCGGCGAATCGCTGAACCGCGACCTCGACGACAAATTGGGCTTCGGCGTCCAGATCGGCCTCGATCTGCCGATCCATCGCGCCGCCAAGGGGATCTGGAACTTCCACACCGGCCTGCGCTACATGGATCTTTCGACCGACGTCGATCTCGGCGTGCTCGGTTCGAAGAGCGTCTCGGTCGATCCGCTGATCCTGTCGGCGGGTCTCAGCTACTCCTTCTAAGCCGCGATTCCCATCCCGCCGGGGGGCAAGCCCCCGGCGGGACTTCCCCCGCCGCTTCCGCGGCCTTCCGCATTGCAACCCTTCCGGCCGAATCGGGTACCCTTCCTCGGAGAACGACTTCCCGAGGAGGTTCGCCGATGCACCGTCTTTCCCCCGCCGTTTTGACCCTCGCCGTCCTTGCCGGGCCCGCTTTCGCGGCGGATCCGGTGGCCGTCGCCCCGCACCCCTGCCAGATCGAGGGCGTCCAAGGCGACGTCCGCTGCGCCACCCTCCCCGTGTGGGAGAACCGGGAAACGAAGAAAGGGCGGAAGATTCCGATCCACGTCGTGATCCTGCCCGCGCGCGGAGCCGAAAAACTCCCCGATCCGATCTTTTACTTGGCCGGCGGTCCGGGCCAGGGGGCCGCGACCACCGCGGAAGGTTGGGCGAAGGAAAAGGACCTGCGCGCGCAGCGCGACGTCGTGCTGATCGATCAGCGCGGCACCGGAGGCTCGAACCCGCTCGACTGCCGGATGTTCGGAGAGCCCATCGACCTCAAGCTCCTGGCTTCCCGGTTTTTAGAGAAAGGGGAGGTCGAGCGATGCAAAAAGGAGCTGGAAAAGCATGCCGACCTGACCCAATACAACACCGAGTACTCGGCCGACGATTTCGACGAAGTGCGCGCATGGCTCGGGTACGGCAAAATCAACCTGTTCGGCGGTTCGTACGGCACCACGTCGTCGCAGGTTTACCTCCGTCGTCATCCGGGCTCGGTGCGCACGGCGGTGCTCGACGGCGTGGCCCCGGTCGATGAGCCGATCCCGTTGCATCATGCCGCCGCCGGCCAGCGCGCGGCGGATCTGCTGTTCGCCGAATGCGCCGCCGATGCCGCGTGCCATGCGGCGTTTCCGAATCCGGGAGCGGAGCTCAAAGAGGTGATGGCGCGGGTCGATCAGGGCGTCGAGGTGGAGGTTCTGGACCCGCGGACGAAACAGAAGGTCAAGGTCCGGCCGAACCGCGGCGTGGTCGCCGACGGCATCCGTCTGTTCCTCTACGGTGCCGAAGAGGACGGCAAGAAC
>DATMZU010000405.1:0-3215 GCA_035607435.1 Thermoanaerobaculia bacterium
CTTGAACCGCTTGGCGGCGCCCTTGTGGGTCTTCTGCTTGGGCAAGGGCTTCTCCTTTTTTCTTCCGTCGGATCTGTCGTCTAAGTATTTCAACCGCTCTGTTCGGCGGCAAAAGACGCGAGAGTCTAGCACAGACGACTGCAACGTCGCCGCGCAAATTCAACCGGGCCCTCCGTCGGCTACGGCTAAGCGCCAACCTTTTTCGGCTGGTTCTTCGGCCCGCCGAAGATCGCGTGCATCCGGTTGCCCGCCATCTCGGGGTTGCCTTCCAGGTTGCCGTGCTCGCCGATGTCGGCCGCCAGGCGCTGGATCAGCTTGAAGCCGAGGTCGGTGCGAGCCATCTCGCGGCCGCGAAACTGGACCGTCGCCTTGACCTTGTCGCCGTCGTCGAGGAAACGAATCGCGTTCTTCAGCTTGAAGTCGTAGTCGTGGTCGTCGATGTTCGGCCGGAACTTGACTTCCTTGACGTGGATGATCTTCTGCTTCTTCCTCGACTCGTGCGTCTTCTTTTTCTGCTGGTAGAGGAACTTGCCGAAATCCATGATCCGGCACACCGGAGGCTTGGCCTCCGCCGCCACTTCCACCAGGTCGAGGAGGGCCTCCTTGGCGCGCCGCAGGGCGTCCTCGATCGGCACGATGCCGACCTGGCCCCCTTCGGCGTCGATCAGCCGTACCTCGCGGACGCGGATTCGCTCGTTGACTCTCGCGGTCTTGTCGATGGCTAACTCACCTTTCCTTTCGGTCGCAAGCGACCGATCGAACCGCGGCTCCGTGCGGCGGTCCGCCTTCCTGCTCTACAAGGTGCCTCAAACCTCCCGGCTGCGCTCCGCCACCTGGGCTTGCACCCGCGCGGCGAAGTCGTCGATCGGCAGCGCGCCGAGATCGGCCCCGGCGCGGCGGCGCGCCGAGACGGTGCGCTCCTCCTGCTCGCGGGCACCGACCACCAGCATGTAGGGCACCTTCTGGAGCTGTGCTTCGCGAATCTTGTAACCCAGCTTTTCGTTCCGGTCGTCCACTTCGACGCGGACGCCCGCGGCCGACAGGGCCGCGCGGACCTCTTCCGCATAGCCCGCGAACTTCTCCGAGATCGGCAGGATGACTCCCTGGATCGGCGCCAGCCAGACCGGGAACGCGCCGGACGTCTGCTCGATCAGGATGCCCAGGAAGCGCTCGACCGAACCGAAGATCGCGCGGTGGATCATCACCGGCGAATGCTCCGCCCCGTCGGCCCCGACATAGGAGAGACCGAAGCGCGCGGGCATCTGGTAGTCGAGCTGGATCGTGCCGAGCTGCCAACTGCGGCCGATCGCGTCGCGGACGTGAAAATCGATCTTCGGCCCGTAGAACGCGCCGTCGCCCGGATTGACTCGATAGGCGAGCCCCGCCTTGTCGAGCGCCGCGGCGAGCGCCGCCTCGGCCCGATTCCAAAGCTCGTCCGTGCCGATCGATTTGGCCGGCCGGGTGGACAGCTCGATCTCGACGTCGTCGAAACCGAACGTGGCGTACAGCTCCAGGATCATCTTGCCGAGCGAGAGCACCTCGCTCTCGATCTGCTCTTCGGTGCAAAAGACATGGCCGTCGTCCTGGCAGAACGAGCGGACCCGCAGCAGGCCGGAGGTGACGCCGCTCCGCTCGTAGCGGTGCAGGCGGCCGAAATCGGCGTAGCGGATCGGCAGGTCGCGGTACGACCGCATCTTGGTCGCGTAGATCAGGCAGTGCGTCGGGCAGTTCATCGGCTTGACCGCGAACTCCCGCTCGTCCACCTCGACGAAGAACATCGCGTCGCCGTAGTTCGCGTAATGGCCCGAGGTCTTCCACAGCTCCAGATCGAGGATCTGGGGAGTGAGCACCTCGCCGTACCCGTAGCGGACGTACAGCCCGCGGACGTAGTCCACGAGCTTGTTGTAGACGAACGCGCCCTTCGGGTGGAAGAACGGCATGGCCGGCGCCATGGGGTTGAAGCTGAACAGGTCCAGCTCCGGCCCGATCCGCCGATGGTCGCGCGCCCGCGCCTCTTCCTGAAGGGCCAGGTGGGCGTCCAATTCGGCCTGCGATCCGAAGGCGGTGCCGTAGATCCGTTGCAGCTTCTCGCCCTTCTCGTCGCCCTTCCAATAGACGCCGGAGGCTTCGAGCAGCTTGACCGCGCCGATCTGCGCCAGCCGCTGCACGTGCGGACCGCGGCAGAGGTCGGTGAAGCCGTCCGGGCCGCCGTGCTTGTAGAGCGTGATCCGGTCGCCCGCGGGAATGTCCTTCAGGCGCTCGACTTTGAGCCGCTCGCCCATCGCGGCGAACTTCTCCGCCGCCTCTTCGCGCGAAATTTCGCTCCGTTCGAACGACACGTCGCCGTTCTCGCGCACGATCTTCCGCATCTCCTCCTCGATCCGCTCCAGGTCCTCGGGCGAAAACGGGTGGTCGATCCGAAAGTCGTACTGGAACTTCTCGCTGTGGTCCTTCCGGCCGACGTCGATCTCGACTCCGGGAAACAGGCGCTTCACCGCATCGGCCAGCACGTGCTCGGCGCTGTGGCGGATGAATTCGCCGGCCTCCGGGCTCTTGGACGTGAAGATGCGGAACTTGGCGTCTGCGAGGATCGGCTCGCGCAGATCGATCTTCCGGCCGTCCAGCTCCGCGCCGATCGCGTCGCGGCCGAGCCGCGGGCCGATCGAATGCGCCACTTCGAGCGCCGTCGTGCCGGGCACGACCTCGCGCACCGCCCCATCGGGCAGCGTAAGCCGGAGAATTTCCGTGATTGTGCTCATCGCCAAGAAAGCGAGTCCCGGCTAGGAGCCGAAGCTCCGCGGACCGCGGTACTCACGAGCTCACGAGTTGACAGGGTGGTAGGCGCTGACGGACTCGAACCGTCGACCTCTACCGTGTGAAGGTAGCGCTCTAACCAGCTGAGCTAAGCGCCCGGTCATGAACTTCCCGAGGGTCGAGATTTCGGCACGTCCGTCGCCAACTTGGGGGTTGCGAGCTTCGCCTTCGAACCGCGGCAAGCGGCTCCAATCGGCGCTGTCTCTCTCCCTGACGTCGATACCGATCTCCTTCCGATCCTCGCTCCCGCGACTGGTTCCAACAGATGCCGCCAGAGGCTATTGGTAGGCCCGAGCGGACTTGAACCGCTGACCTCTACGATGTCAACGTAGCGCTCTAACCAACTGAGCTACGGGCCTTTGTCTCTCCCGTATACGTCCCTTCCTAAACGGCTGTCGCCG
>DATMZU010000410.1:0-2364 GCA_035607435.1 Thermoanaerobaculia bacterium
CCCTGCTCTGCACCGCGGTGTTCCTGGGTGCCCGGGCGCTCTCCCGCCCCCGGGAGCGCCGGCGCGCTTTGCTCTCGGGCGCCGCCTGGGCGCTCGGGATCGCCGGGGGGGCTGCGGCGCCCGCTCTCGTGCCGGCCGCTCTCTATCTACCCGACACGGCGCGCGCGGCGATCCTGCGGGAGCCGCCGTCTCGATCCTCACCGGCGGATCGATGGCACGAGAAGCTCGACCGGGCGACGCCGATCTTCGCCCCGAACGCCTTCGGCAACAGCCGCTTCGTCTCCTACTGGGGGCCGAAGAACACGAACGAGGACGCTTCGGGTTTCGCCGGCACGGTCCTCCTGCTCGCCGCCGGGCTCGCCTTCGTGCCCGCGCAGCGGCGCTTTCCCCAAGAGCGGCTCTGGCTCGGCGCGGCGGCGGTCGCGCTCGCGGGCGTCGTCTTTTTCGGCCGGAGCCGCCTGCTGTTGATCGTCTGCTTCTCCATGGCCTGCCTCGGCGCCTGCACCATCGAGCGCTTCCGCCGCGGCGAGGGCTCGCGCGCCGCCGCGATCCTCTGGGCGCTCGGCCTCGGCGGGATCCTCGTCTGGGCCTACCTCGCCCATCCGTTCCCGGCCGACCCCGAGCGGCTCGCGATCCTCCGCTTCGGCTGGCTCCGCTGGCAGGCGCGGTTCCTTGGCGCCGGCCTCCTCCTGCTCGCCGTCGCGCGCGGCCGGCGGTTCCTTCCCGCGCTTCTGGCGCCGCTCGTCGCGGCCGAGCTTCTCCTCTGCCACCTGCCGGCGAACCCGCCCGCTCCCCGCCGCCTCGCGTTCCCGGTCGTGCCGGCGATCCGATTCCTCGAAGAGCACTCGAACGATCGGATCGCCGCCCTCGGCCCCGCGCTGCCGCCGAATCTCGCCACGCTCTACGGGCTCCGCGATCTGCGGATCTACGATCCGATCGCGCCTGCCGCCTGGGAGCGGCTCGCGGCGCCGCTCGTGGTGTCTTCCGGCGGCGAGGTGCCGCGATTCGGCAATCCCGCCCACCCCCTCTATCCCCGGCTCGGGGTGCGCTGGCTGTTGACCGAGCCGGAGATCGAGATCCCGGTTCTGCGCCTCGCCTTCCGCGACGGCTCCGCCCGCATCTACGAGGTTCCGGCCCCGGCGCCCTTGCTGTTCGCGGCCGGCCGCTCGGAGACGCTCGGGATCGTCCGCTCCGATGCCGCCCGCCTCGCGGCCGAGGTGCCGCCGCCGCTCGCCGCCGCCCCATGGAAGCTCTCGACCGGTTTGTTCCAGGACGGCGGCTGGAGGATGCTCTCGGCGGGCCGGCGTTTGGCCACCTCGCGCGAAGCGGACGCCCTGCTCGGGGCGGCTGTGCCCAAGGGCGCCGAACGGCTCGACCTCCTCTACCGGCCGCGCGGCTTCCTCGCCGGGATGCTGCTCGCGGCGCTCGCCCTCGCCGCCGCGACGGGCCGCCTGCTCGCGCCGGCCGACAGGGGCTAGAATCAGCGGATGTCCGAGACGCACAGGCTCACCGTCCGCTGCCCCGACTGCGGCTCCGATCTCGTGATCGACGCCGCGACCGGGGAGGTCCTCTCCCATCGCAAGCCCAAGGCGCCGCTCGGCGGCGGCCGGGACTTCGACTCCCTGTTCAAGGAGCTCGACGCGAGCAAGGCGAAGGCGGAGAACCTCTTCGAGCGCGAGAAGGCGGCGTTCAAAGACCGCGACCGGCTGCTCGAAGAGAAGTTCCGCGAGGCGATGAAGCGCGCCGAGGAAGACCCGGACGAGGGGCCGCCGCAACGGCCGTTCGATCTCGACTGAGAGAGCGGATCCGTTTCCGAATCAACGACTTGAGTTAACATGTGACGTTTGCGGGCCCGCAACGAGGGCTCGCCCCAGAGAGGAGCGAAGCTTGACTCCATGGTGGCTGCGCCCCACGGCAGAGGGCGCATCGAAGGACGAACAACCCCTACCTCCCCCTGCCCCCGCCGAACCGGCGACCCCCGAACCGGAGCTCGAAAGCGTCGAAGCGGCACCCGAGCCGGCCGCGGAGGCCCCCCTTGCGGAGAGCGCCTGGCTCCCCTGGCGTTCGGTCGCCGAGGAGGCCGAAGAGGCGGTCGCGAACCCGCCCGAAGCCGCGGCGCCCCGAGAGGAGTTTCTCGAGCCCCCGCCGGCCGCCGAGCCGATTGAAATTGAAACCTTCGCCGCCGCGGCCCCCGAGCTCGCCGCCCCGCCGGCACCCGCCGCGACAGGGGACGAGGCCGCGCCGGATGCCGACGTCGCGGAGGGCGCCGAGACCGAAGAGAGCCGTGAGCGCCGCCGCCGCTCTCGCCGCCGCGGCGGGCGCCGCCGGACCGGGCGGGGAGCCGCCGCTGACACCGCGACCGAG
>DATMZU010000418.1:0-18556 GCA_035607435.1 Thermoanaerobaculia bacterium
CAAGCTTCCTGCCACTCTTCGAAGCGGGCGGAAACGACGACAAATAAAGGGCTTAACGGAAAAGCCCGCCTTGCTTCGGCGGCGCGTCCGTCCAGCGTTCTGGCGGGCAAAGAAGGGGAACGGGACGCTTCCCGCCCGGGAGGAGAGGGGCGCAAAAGAACTTGACGAATGCGCAATCCTTTGCGGGACCGGCCTGGAGGATCGCGGCTGGGTCGGATCGGTAGCCGGAAAGAGGCCTTTCGAGTAGATTAGGCCGCCATGTCGAAGAGCCCGAAACTCGAAGAATCGCCGCGTCCGGCGGCGTCAACGCCCTCGAAGTCTTTGTTCCGCGAATATGCCGAGGCGTTCGTGATCGCCGCGATCTTCCTGCGCTTCGCGAATACCTTCGTCGTCCAGACGTTCTACATTCCGAGCGGCTCGATGGAGAACACGCTGCTGGTCGGCGACCATCTGTTCGTCAATCGGTTCATCTTCGGACCGACCACGCCGGGTCTCGACAAGGTCCTGCCGGGACGGTTGATCCACCGCGGCGACATCGTGGTCTTCCGGTCCCCGCAAGATCCGAAGCTCGATCTGGTCAAGCGCTGCATCGGCCTGCCGGGGGACACGATCGACGTCAGGAACAAGGATCTCTACATCAACGACAAGCACGTCGAAGATGCGGGCTACGCGATCCATACGGACAGCATCACCTACGAAAGCCCCCCTTACTACGACGGCGACGGCCTGATCCGCGACAACTTCGGACCCTTCACCGTTCCCCCGGGCAACTACTTCTGCATGGGCGACAATCGGGACCGCTCGTTCGACTCGCGCTTCTGGGGAACTCTGCCCGCCTACATGGTCAAAGGGCGCGCTTCGACGATCTACTGGTCTTACGGCGGCGAGACCTCCGACGGACACTGGCCCGGTTGGGGGGCTAAACTCAAGCAGATCGCTCAGACCGCCTGGGGATTCTTCGGCCGTACCCGCTGGAGCCGCAGCTTCCTCACCCCTCGCTAGCGAGCGTCGGCGATGGCCGCGAGAAGCGTAGGGCGGGAGTATCTGGAGGCGTTGCTGGTCGCCTTCGTGTTTGCGACGTTCGCCCGGACCTTCCTGTTCCAGGCGTTCGAGATCCCCACCGGCTCGATGGAGAAGAATCTCCTGGTCGGCGATCACATCCTGGTCAACAAATTCATTTTCGGGCCGACGGTTTCGAGCTTCGAGAAGCGCCTCCTGCCCCTTCGCTCGATCGAGCGGGGGGACGTCGTGGTCTTCCGCTATCCCCGGGATCCGTCCCAAGACTTCATCAAGCGGTGCGTCGCAGTGGGCGGCGACCTGGTGGAGATCGTTCATCGAGACCTGGTTCTGAACGAAAAGCCGGTCCTAGATCGCTCGTACACCTACCATTTCGGGGACGATCCGCGGGCCGATCCGATCGGGCTCTACGAAATCCGTCCGCGAGACAACTTCGGTCCCTTAAGGGTGCCGCCCGGAACCAGCTTCTGCCTGGGCGACAATCGCGACAACTCCCACGACTCGCGATACTGGGGCCCGGTCCCCGATCAACTGGTAAAGGGGCGGGCTCTGCTGATCTACTGGTCGGCCGCGGTCGACGACCCGGATCTCGGTTCTCCGTCCGGGGGTTGGCTCGAACGGTTTCTGCGGCGGCTCGGACGCATCGCTCGGACGACCCGCTGGAGCCGCACCTTCGGGCTGGTTCGCTGAGGACGGCTGGCGAAATCACGAGGGGCTGCTAGACTATGCTTCTGCCAAAAGATGAGACCTGTGCGGTCGGGGCTCGATCTTGGGGCTTCAGGAGGCTCGGATGCGTCGATGGAGAGGGCAGCGAGGCGAAGGAAACCTGGGGTGCATCCTTTGGGCCGTGCTTTTGGCGGTCGTGGCTCTCATCGCCTGGAAAACCATCCCGGTCAAACTGGCCAGCTCGGAGATGTACGACTTCATCGAAGAGCAGGCGAAGTTCGCCGCCAATTCCCCGGACGCGGAGCTCAAGAAACAGATTCTCCTGAAGGCCAGCCAGCTGGGAATCGAGCTGAGCCCTGACCGCGTCTCCGTCGAACGACTCGGCGACCGGATTCGCATGAAGGCCGACTATCAGATTCCGGTCGAATTCCCGGGCTACACCTACGTGTGGAAATTCCACCACGAGGTCGATCGTCCCATCTTCATCTTCTAGGTTGGATCCGAAGACCGGGCGCCGCCCGGCTCTGCTGCGCGCGCTCGGAATCGCTCTGCTGCCGGGCCTGCTGCTGGGCGCCCACGTTGCGGGCCTGCTGTTTTTCCTCAATCCGCGGGTCGCCTTCACCCCGCTGGGCGTCGGCCGGGCGATGGGTCTCTACGGCGCGCTGCTCGGCGCTTTGGCGGCCTCCCTGCAACTGCCTTGGCTTTGGCGGCGCCCGGAACGGGCGGCCCGATGGCTTCCCTGGACGCTTACGCTGGCGCTTTTCCTCGGGGCGATCCTGGACGCGGCCCACGCCTCGTTTTACGCCTATTTTCTCCCCCCGGGCATCAACGTCCGGCTGCTCAAGACGGCTCTCTGGCTGGCGCTCGCCGGGCTGATCGCGTTTTATACCGCCCTGCTCCATACGCTCGACAAGCGGAGTTACGGCTGGCGCAGCCGTTGGGCGCTTGGACTGCTCGCTTTCCTCTCGATCGTCGCGGCGGTCGAGAGGCGCGAGGCTTTCCGGCCTCCTCCCGAGGCGAGCGCCCGGCCTCCGGCGATCGAGCGCTCGGAGCGTCATCATCTTTGGGTCGTCGGGATCGACGGCGCGACGCTCGACGCGATCCTGCCGCTCGCCGGTCAGGGCCGGCTGCCGGCTTTTTCGGCGCTTCTCCGAGAGGGGGCCTATGGGCGGCTCGAAACGCTCGGCCCCAATCGGCGGCCGGCGCTGTGGGCGACGCTCGCGACGGGAAAATACCCCTGGAAGAGCGGCATCACCGGGGAGATCGACCACTCCGGCGGCGTCGCGGTCCCCGGCGCCGAATTGAACCTCCTGCCCCGCGGCCTCGGTTTTCGCCTTTGGGGCCTGCTCGGACCGGACCCGACGCCCGGCGAGCCGCGGCGCCGCGCGCTCGGCCTGTGGGAAATCTTCTCCCGGCTGGGGCTTTCCTCGGCGTCGATCTCCTGGCCTTCGACCTGGCCGCCCGCCCCGGGCGGCGGAGCCGTGGTTTCGGAGCGCTTTTTCCGCTCTCCGGGCGGTGCCCTCGAAGCGGAGCCGGCGGCGCTTGCCGGTCTCGGGATGAGCCTGCAGGTTCGAGCCGCCGATCTCGATCCGCAGGTGCTCGAAACTCTCGGGCCTCGACCTTCCGACCGGGCCGTCGCGGCTTTGGCGGGCGATCTCTGGCGCGAGGAGGTCGCGGCGGCGCTCGCGCGGGAGAATTCGGCGCTCGCCCCTCCGAGCTTCTCTTTCGTCGTGCTCCCGGGCCTCGCGACGATCTCGGCGGAGAGCTTCGGCGGATTTTATGCCGCTCAATTCGGCGGCGCCCCGAGCCCCAGAGCGCAGGAGGCCGCCCGCCGCCTCGCCGACTATTACGAGCATCTCGATCGGTTTCTCGGCCGGCTGCTCGCCGAACGAAACGGGACGTTGGTGGCGATCGTCTCGGCTCAGGGAGCCGCCCCGATCGGCTGGTGGGAGCGGGTGCGCGGCGGCGGCTCGCTCGGGGGTACGTTCGAGGGCGCTCCGGACGGGGTTTTCATCCTGGCGGGACCGGGCATCCGCGCGGGGGCTCTGATCGCCGAGCCGCGGCTGGTGGACGTGGCCCCGACGCTTCTTTATGCGCTCGGCCTGCCGGTGGCCCGCGACCTCGATGGGCGCGTGCTCACCGGGGCGTTCGAAGCTTCGTTTCTCGCCCGTCGGCCACTGTCGTTTTTTCCCTCGTACGAAGCGCTGTCGCCGCAAGCGGGCCGGTGACGCCGGTTCAGTCCGCCTTGGCGGCGCCGCCGGGCTTGCCCGGCTCTTTGCGCTGGGACGCGGAGGCGGCCGAAGGGACCGGGGCGGCCGGAGCCATGGCGCATCGGCCCTCGAACAGGGCTCCGTCCTCGACGATCAGAGCAGGAGTTTCGATATCGGAAAAAACCTTGCCGGTCGGAGTAATCTGAACCCGGCGCGCCGCCCGGATGGTGCCGCGAACCACTCCGGAGACGAAAACCTGGCCTACTTCGATTTCCCCCTCGACTTCGCCGCCTTCGCCGACGACCAGGTCGCCGCCCGATCGGACGATCCCGGTGAGCTTGCCATCGACCCTGAACGTTGTTTCAAAGCGGAGCTCGCCGTTGATGTGGCTTCCGGTGTCGAGAAAACCGTTGAGATCGCTCTGCTTGCCGTCGTTTTTGAAAATCATGACTCCTCCGCGCGCCCCATGAGAAGGTCGTAGAGCCGAATCAGCTCTTCCTCGGAGTGAAAGTGCACCTGGAGTTGGCCCCCCTTGCCCCGGCGGCGAATCTCGATGCGCGTTTGCAGTTTTCGGGTCAGGCTTTCGAGAGCGGCGGCGGTGTTGCTGTCTACGGCCGGTTTCGGCCGCGCCGCCGGGGGCTCCGCCGACTTCTGGGGCTCCGCGGTGATCCGTTCGAGGTCTCGCGCCGACAGATTTTCGGATACGGCGCGCTCGGCCAAGGCGATCTGGGCCTCTTCCGAAGCCAGCCCCAAGAGCGGCCTCGCTTGGCCCGCGGTGAGCGCCCCGCTCCGCATCAGCTCCCGCACGTCGTCAGGTAACCTCAAGAGCCGTAAGGAGTTAGAGACCGCCGACCGGCTTTTACCGACGCGGCTCGCGATCTCCTCGTGCTGCAATCCGAAGCCCTGCAGCGAGAGCAGAGCCTCGGCTTCTTCGATCGGATTGAGGTCCGAGCGCTGAAGGTTTTCAACCAGCGCCAGCTCGAGCAGATGCCGGTCCCCGTTCACCTCTCGAACCACCACCGGAACCTCGGTCAACCCGGCGCGCCGCGCCGCGCGCCAGCGGCGTTCGCCGGCAACGATGATGAAGGTTCCTTCGCCGGTGGCGGCGACGACCAGGGGCTGGATGATTCCTTGGGCGCGAATCGAATCCGCAAGCTCCGCCAGTTGGTCGTCGTCGAAGCGCACCCGAGGCTGGAGGCGGTTGGGGAGGAGCAGGTCGATCGGCAGCACCGTGGGCTGGGGCGGCGCGCCGGACGCGATCTCGGTCTCCGGGGCCTCCGTCGGCGTGGACTCCACCGATTTTTCGGTCTTTTCCTGGATCAAAGCTCCCAGCCCGCGGCCGAGGCCGCCTTTTTTGCGCACGCTCACTCAGATTCTCCGGAGAAACTCGCGGGCGAGGGCGAGATAGGCGTCCGCGCCGCGCGACTTGATGTCGTATTGGAAGATCGGCATCCCGTGGCTCGGCGCCTCGGCGAGCCGTACGTTGCGCGGCACGACGCTCTCGAACACCTTGCCCGCGAAATGACGGCGGACCTCGTCCGCCACGTCGCGCGAGAGGTTCATCCGGTCGTCGAACATGGTCAACACGATGCCCGCGATGTCGAGGCGCGGGTTCAGGCCCTCACGAATCCGCTCGACCGTCGCGACCAGCTCGCTGATCCCTTCGAGAGCGAAATATTCACACTGGAGGGGAACGAGCAGCCCATCGGCCGCGGTGAGCGCCATCACTGTGAGATGGCCGAGCGATGGCGGGCAGTCGATCAAAATCAGGTCGTATCGGTCGGCGACACCGTTGAGGATTTCCAGCAGACGGTGCTCCCAGCCCGGTTCGCCGACCAGCTCCACTTCGAGGCCCACGAGGTCTCGCTGAGAGGGCGCGAGATCGAGATTGGGAAAACCCGAGGGGCGTATGACTTCGGAGAGCGGAGCCTCGCCGATCAGAGCATGGTAGAGGTGGGGTGCCGCGGCGTTCGAGCCGACGCCGCGCGAGGCGTTCCCTTGAGGGTCGCTATCGACCAGGAGGACGCGCTTTTCGAGCGCGCCCAAGGCGGCGCCGAGGTTGATCGCCGTGGTCGTCTTGCCTACGCCCCCTTTTTGATTTGCGATCGCGAGAATCCGCGCCTTGTTCGAGGCCATGTCTTGGCGACTTCTCCTGAGGCGGCCCGGGGGAGGGCTCGATTGGGTTGCGTCTGAGCTATCTCGACTATTTCGCGCGAACCAGCTCCACGATCCGCCGCCTTTCACTGCCGCCGAGAGGAATTTGCCTCGCGATCACCAACCCCGCGGGAGGCGTGGGCGTTTTCGCGCCCGCCCACATCAGGATTTGCCCGTTCGGGTCCATTCGCCGGCCGAGATCCGCGAGGAGGTCGGGGAAAAGCTTCATTGCCCGAACGGTGATCAGAACCGGCGCTTCCGGAAAGCCCGCGGGCAAGGGAGTCGAGACTCTAACATCGAGACATCGGAGCGGCAACGCCGCTCGACGCGCCGCCGCAAGAAGAAAGCTCGCCTTCTTCTCCCGCGCTTCGACGAGGACCATCTGGAGGTTGCTTCGCGCCGCCGCGACCGGAAATCCGGGAAACCCGGCGCCGGAGCCGAGATCTACGGCATCACCGGCGACCTCGGGTATCAACGCCAACGCCGCCAACGATTCTCCATAGTGACGGGCGAAGATCTCGGCCGCGGTCCCGGGGCCGATCAGAGGCAGGCGCCGATTCCAGCGGCGAAGCTCCTCGAAGTGCGAATAGAGGGCAAGAATCGCGCTCTCCGGGAGCGGCTCCGGCGAAAACTTTGAGATCTGGGCGGAGAAGTCGGAAAGAGAAATCTGGGGAAGGTCGAACGCCACGGCAGATGGTAGGTCGGGGACCGCTCAGGAGGCAAGGCTGCGGCGCCCACGTTTCACGTGAAACGTGAGCGCGGCCTATCTTTACGTCGGCCTCACCACCACGCGCTTGAAGTAGCCATCCCCTTCGCTCTGCGTGAGCACCGTCGCGTCATCCGCCAGCGCCATGTGCACCGCCCGACGATCGGCGGGGTTCATCGGCTCAAGGATCTTCGGCGCTCCACCCCGAACTACCTCCGCCGCCACTCGCTGAGCCAAGCTCCGAAGCTGTTCTTCGCGAATCTCGTGAAAGTTGTCGCAGTCCACCCGACATACGACGGCTTCGCCGACCCGGCTACGAATCAGGCGCGGCAGGAGATGCTCCAGCGAATGGAGCAACTCGCCCGAGTCCTTGAAGCAGATGTCCGCATCCGGCCCGACAAGATCCACGAGAAGCTCCCCGTCACCCTGAAGCACCTGGGCCTCCAGCCGCGCGCCCGCAATTCCAAGCAGGCGCGCCGCTTCCTCTCGCGCCGTCGCCGCCGCAACCCCTTCCGCGGCGGGAAAACGCTCCGAGAGCTGACGCGGCACTTCCAACAAAGGCACCAGGCCGGTTGCGACCGACTCGATCTTCGGCCGCCTTGCGTCCTCTTCCCGGCGACGCCCTCCGCGATCTTCTCGGCCCCCGCGGTCCTCGCGCTTTCCCCGTCCTCGCTCGTCGCGACCCCCTCGCGGACCGGGACGTCGCGCCTCGCCTCGCCCGCCGAAGCTCCGCTCTTCGCGCGGGCGGCCGCCGGCCGGGCTACGCGGCGCGGCCGGAGCCCCGGCGCTTCGAACCGGCACGCCGGGGACCGGAGCGGCTACGGGCGGTTTCGCCGCTCCCGCTTCGCGCTCCGGTCGCGTCGAATCGACCTCGATGAGAAACTTTCGACCGCTTCGAACCATGCCCTTCTTTTCAACCTTCTGATACGCCACACGCTCGGGATCGATTCCGAAGTGGCTCGCGGCCTGCAAAACCGCCCGTTCGAGGCTGTCGGCCGAAAAGAACTTCCGTTTTTCTTCGCTCATTTTGCTTTTGCCGGGAGTGGGGTGCTGCCGGCCGGCGTGGTCGGCAGAATCCATCGGTTGTAAACCGCCTGCTGCGCGATCGTCAAGACGTTGTTGGTCAGCCAGTAGAGAACCAAGCCGCTCGGGAAGCCGAGAAACAGGAACGTCATCAGCACCGGCATCAGCTGAAACAACCGGCGCTGCATCGGGTCGCCGACGCTCGGAGTCATCCGCACCTGGAGAAACTGCGTGGCTCCCATCACCAGCGGCAGGATGTAGAACGAATCCTTCGCCGAAAGGTCGTGAATCCACCAGATCCACGGGGCGTTGCGCAGCTCGACCGCCGAATACAGAACGCTGTAGAAGGCGAAGAACACGGGCATCTGCAAGACCATCGGCAGGCAGCCGCCGGTCGGCTGGACCCCTTCCGCCTTGTAGATCCCCATCATCTCTTCGTTCATCTTCCGCTGCATCTCGAGGTTCGGGCGACCGTTCTTGTCCCGAAGCTTCGTTCGATACCGCTCGCGCAACGCCTGCAGCTTCGGGTTCAGCTGCTGCATCTTGCGCATCGACTTGGTCGAGCTGTGAGTGAGCGGCAAGAGCACGATCTTGATCAGCGTGGTGAGCAGGATGATCGCCCAACCATAGTTCGGCACGACGTGGTCGTAGATCCAATGGAGCGCCGAGAGCAGCGGCTGCGCGAGGACCGCGAACATTCCCAGGCGGAGCGACTTGCTGAGATCGTGCGGAAGAGACGCCAATTGCGACCGTTCCTTGGAGCCCCAGTAGGAGCCGAGCTTCATGTGCTCGCCCGAGGGGTAGAGGAGAATCCAGAAGTCGCGCTTGAGCTTTTTCTGATCGCCGGTCAATTCCGCCGGAACCGGAGACGCCGCCAGCCCTTCCGGCCCGGGGGTCAGCAGAACGGGCTGGAAGACCGCCTTTTGAAAGCCTTCGAAGGGGACCACCGCGGTCAGAAAATAGGTGTCATCGAGCGCCACCCACCCGAGCCCGGAGGAGGAGACCTCTTTCACTTCCTTTACCTTCTGGGGGTCCAAGACCTCCACCGTTCCCCCGGTAAGGTATAGACCCTCTCGCCGCTCGAACCGGCTGCCGAGCTCGTCGGCGGTGAGATTCCTCATTCCCGGACCGACGGCCAGCGCCCACCCTTTAAGGCCCTCCACTTCGACGTCGATGTCGAACAAGCCGTCGGGCCGAAAGCTGAAAGCCTTTCGTGCCCAGATTCGTCCGTCGCCGTATTCGAACTCCACCCGCTTGCCGTCCGGGGCTCGCACGGTGCGAAACAGCGCATTCCCCAGCGGTGTCGCCTGGCCCGCGGAATCGACGATCGCGAACGGATAGGGACCGCTCTTGCGGCTGCGCACCAGCTCCAAAGGCTTGCCGGCCGGATCGACTTGCTTCTTGAGGGCGTAGGAGCGAATCTCCCCGCCGCGGTTGCTGAGCTCGACCCGGGCATCCTTCGTCTCGATCACGACCGTCTCGTCCGCGGCGGCTTGGACCGCCGCGTGCACAGGGGCCGAGGCGACGTCCGCGGCGCTCCCAGGGCCGGCGGCCGCCGCCGCTTGGGGCGCCGGGGCATCGGACGACGGGCGGGCCGGCGCCGCGGCGCTCGGCACCGGAGGGGAAGGAACCGGCGTTTCCGTCGGAAAGAAATAATTCCAAACGACGAGAACGCCGAACGACAACGCGGCGGCAACGATCAGGCGGCGGATATCCAAGGGGGAGCCTCTTGCGCTTACGTTAGGGCAGATCGACGCCGCCCGGATGAAACGGTTGACACCGCATCAGGCGACCGCTCGCGAGCCAGGCGCCGCGCGCCAGCCCATGCTCCAGAATGGCGAGCCGGGCATACTCCGAGCAGGTCGGCGTGAAACGGCACGAACGCGGCAGAAACGGCGAGATTCGTCGCTTGTAAAAACTCAGCGCGGCGATCACCAGGCGCTTCACCGAGAGGCTCCGCGCGGCAGCGTGCCACGCCAAAGGCGGATCAGATCCTCGACGAAGATCCGCGGATCCGCCTTCGCGGCCTCCGGCTTGAGATGCACCACGAGATCCACGGACGGGAGATCGCCGCGGCCTGGCCAGCGGCGATAGATCTCGCGAATTCGTCTTTTTAGGAGGTGTCGCACCACGGAATTGCCAACTTTGCGGCTGGCGGTGACGCCCAACCGCGGCCGGCCCAATACGTTGGGAACGAAATATAAGATCGAGAGGGAGCCGGTCCGCCTACGTCCGGTCCGATAGCAGCGCAGGAAATCGGCTCTCCGCCTCAAACGATCCCCGACTCGAAATCCCTCGTTTCGAGAGGCCCCGCGAGAAGAATCAGGAGAGAGGGAGGAGGACCGAGGCGGATCCTGTGCTTCCGACATCAGACGGCTAGGCGGTGACGACCCTTCCGGCGACGACGTCCGATCACCGCACGGCCGTTCCGGGTACGCATCCGAACCAGAAATCCATGAGTCCGCTTGCGCCGCCGGTTGTTGGGCTGAAACGTCCGCTTCACGTGGCACCTTTTTCCTTGACAGTTTTTTGACTTCGGCCGCGGAATCCGGGCCGGACAAGAGCGTAAACCTAGACGAGAAAACGATCTTCGTCAAGAGCCAGAGGGGGAAGGAGAATGGCGGAGAGGGTGGGATTCGAACCCACGGACCGAGGATTACCCGGTCAACGGTTTTCGAGACCGTCCCATTCGACCGCTCTGGCACCTCTCCGGTTTACGACTCTTGTGGCGGTGAGGGTGGGATTCGAACCCACGGTAGAGTTTCCCCTACACACGCTTTCCAAGCGTGCTCCTTAAGCCACTCGGACACCTCACCTTACGACATGTAAAGAACCCTGCCGGCCTCGCAGCCGGGCGAAGAAACCGCGAAGTAGATCGCCGCATTCCTCCGCCAACACGCCTTGGACGACTTCGAGGCGATGGTTCAAGCGAGCATCCTGAACCAGATTGCCTAGACTACCGCAGTAACCGGCTTTCGGGTCCAACGCGCCGAAAACCAGGCGCTCCACCCGGCTCGCCACCAGCGCACCGGCGCACATCGAACAGGGTTCGAGGGTGACGTACAGGGTGCACCCCGTCAACCGCCAGCCGCCCACCTGCTTCGCCGCTTCCCGAATCGCCAGGATCTCGGCGTGACCCAGAGGGTCGCCGTCGGTCTCCCGCCGATTGTGGCCGCGCCCGACCGCCTTGCCGTCGCACACGACCACGGCGCCGATCGGAACCTCGCCGAGCGCTTCCGCCCGGCGCGCCTCGCCGAGCGCCTGTTCCATCCACTCTCGATCCTGAAGATCGGACGGCACGTCCACGGTCCCGCGGTTCTCGGCCAACGAGCGCGGCATGTTAATCGAACTCCGGACTCGGGTAAACCCGCCTTTACAGCATCCCGGCCGAGAACATAGGATCAACTCTCTTTCCGGCAGGGACCGACGAAGGGTTCGGGTCCTGTGCATCGATCCTCACCGAACCTCGTCAGGCCCGGAAGGGAGCAGCGATAAGGTTGGGCGACCGAGTGCCGCAGATCAACCGGAACCCTTCGTCAGTTTCTGCCTAAACCTCAAGGTCTCAGACACTTACAGCCCATGGCCTATCAGGTCCTCGCGCGCAAATGGCGACCCCAGGACTTCTCGAGTCTCGTCGGCCAGGAAGCCATCGTCACCGCGCTCCGTAATGCCCTGCGCGAGAAACGGATCGCCCAGGCCTACCTCTTCTCCGGCATTCGCGGCGTCGGCAAGACGACCGCCGCGAGAGTCCTCGCCAAGGCGCTCAACTGCGAGACGAGCTTCGGCGGCGACCCGTGCAACGAGTGCACGCCCTGCCGCGAGATCACCCGCGGCGGCGATCTGGACGTCATCGAGGTCGATGCCGCGACCTACTCCAAAGTCGAGCAGGTTCGGGAGCTTACCGAGAGCCTGCGCTACGGCCCGGCGCGCGACCGCTACAAGGTCGTGGTGCTCGACGAGATCCATCGCCTTTCGCGCCAGGCCTTCGACGCCCTGCTCAAGATCGTCGAAGAGCCGCCGCCGCACCTGGTCTTCATTTTCGCCACCACCGAGGCGGACGCGGTGCCGGTGACGATTCTCTCGCGCTGCCAGGAGTTCCGCTTTCGCCGAGTTCCCTCGCTCGAAGTCGCCGCCCTCCTGCGGAGAATCTGCAATGAAGAGGTGATCTCCGCGAGCGACGCCGCGCTTCGCCTCGTCGCCCGGGCCGGCGAGGGAAGCGTCCGCGACGCCGTGGCCCTCCTCGACCAGCTGGCGACCTTCGGGAACCGGACGATCTCGGACGACGACGCCGTGCGCCTGCTCGGCGGCCTCGATACCGCCCTGTTCCATCGCCTGCTCCAAGCGATGCTGGCCGGCGACCGCCTCGCCATCCGCGAAGCCGCGCGCCGGATCGAGGACGAAGGTTGGGATGCGCGGAACGTCTTCAGCCAGTTCCTGGCTTTCGGGCGGGACGCTCTTCATCTCGCCATCGGCGGCTCACCCTCCTCGATCGACCTGCCCGAGGAGGAGGCCCAGGCCCTCGCCCGGGTCGCCGAGGCCGCCGGCTACGAGAATCTTCTGCGCCTGCTCTCCCAGCTTCTCGCGAGCGAGCCGGTCGTTCGGCGCAGCGAGACCGGCGTTCTCGCCGTCGAGATCGCGTGGCTGCGGGCGGCCGAGCTGCCGAAGCTCTTGCGCGTTGAGGAATTGCTCGCGGGCGGCTCCCTTCCGGCCGCCCGGCCGGCGGTGGCTCCCGGCCCCCCGGCGCCGCGGCCCGCGACCCCGGCGCCGACACCGGCGGCCGCTCCGCCGACGGCCGCGGCCCCCGCCGCTCCCCCGGCGAAGCCGTTCCCGGCTTCCGCTCCGGCCGCCGCGACGCCCAACGCCAACCAGGGGACGCCGGTCGAGCGATTTCTCGACGAGGTCCGCAAGCGAAAACCGCCTCTCGCGTCACACCTTGACCGCGGGAACCTCGCCTTCGCGGACGGAGTCCTGACGATTACCTACGATCCCGGCGACGTTCAGCTCCGCGACGGCTTGAATCGCGGTAGCAATCCTCAGATACTGCGGGACGCCATCGCCGCCATCTGGGGCGCCGAGGTCGTGTGGCGAGCGCTTCAAGGAACGGCCGCCGTCACGAGCCCGCCGAAAGGCGAGGCGCCGAAAGCCGATCCGCCGACCCAGGTCGACAACCCCACCGTCCAAACTCTCCTCGAGCTCTTCGGCGGCCAGATCGAAGCGATCGAGGAAAGCTAGGCACCAGGGAGGAGCTTCAGAATGAGCAGCATGCGCCAACTGATGAAACAAGCCCAGGAGATGCAGGAACGCCTTCAGCGCGAGCTTGGGGAGACGACGGTCGAATCGAGCGTCGGCGGCGGGATGGTGACCCTGGTGATGAATGGCCACAAGCAGCTCGTCTCGGCCAAAATCGACCCGGAAGTGCTCGACCCGGAAGATCCTTCCGTGCTCGAAGACCTGATCGTCGCCGCGGTGAACGAAGCCGGCCGCAAGATCGAGGAGACGATGCAGGCCAAGGTCGGCTCCATGGCGTCGAGCCTCCCCGGTCTGTTCTAGCGACGTCTCTTTCCGGAGCCCGATGTCCGATCCTCTTGCCCGCCTCGTCGGCGAGCTTTCCCGCCTGCCTTCCATCGGTCCGAAGACGGCGACCCGACTGGCCCATCACCTTCTCAAGGTGTCCAAGCCGGAGGCGGAGGCGCTCGCCCGGGCGATCGTCGAGGTCAAAGAGCGGCTGTTCCACTGCTCGCTGTGCAACGCGATCACGGCGGTGGAGCCGTGCTCGATCTGTTCCGACGACGGGCGCGATCGGGCGCGGATCTGCGTCGTCGAAGAGCCGTTCAACATCGCGCCGATGGAGCGAACGGGTGAATTCCGCGGTCTCTACCACGTCCTGCTCGGCGCGCTCTCGCCGCACCGCGGGATCGGTCCGGACCGTCTGTCGATCGCCGGGCTGCTCGATCGCCTCGCGGGCATCGAAGAGGTGATCGTCGCCACCAACCCGAACGTCGAAGGCGAGGCGACCGCCCTCTACCTCGCCCGTCTGCTCAAAGGCCGCGGCGTCCTGGTGACGCGCCTCGCGTTCGGCATGCCGATCGGCGGCGACATCGAATATACCGATCAGGTGACCCTCGCCCGCTCTCTCGCCGGCCGTCGAGCCCTTTAAGGCGATGTCTCCGGCCCAGGGTCTCCCGAGCCCCTCGAACCCCTCGAACCCCTCGAAACTACTGCGGGGAGACCTCCTTCCTCGAATCGTAGCGCCTCCCCCCGGCCCCCGATCGCGCGAGCTTTCCGCCGGCCTCGATCGATTTCTCGCGCCCGGGATCTCGACGATCGTCTCCGGCGAGCCCTCCCTCGTCTGGGAAGAGGCGCTCGGCTCGAACGTCCTCGATGTCGATGACAACGTCTTTCTCGATCTCACCGCCGGTTTCGGCGTCGCCTCGATCGGCCATCGCCGGCCCGAGGTGGTGGCCGCGGTCGCCGATCAGGCGGCCCGCCTGATCCATGCCCTGGGCGACGTGGCGGCGCATTCCGCGCGGCTTGATCTCGCGCGCCGGCTGGCCGACCGGGCGCCGGTCGGCTCCGAGGCGGACGATCTCCAGGTCTTTTTCGCGGTCTCCGGCGCGGACGCCGTCGAGATCGCGCTCAAGACCGCTCTTGCCGCGACCGAAAAACCGGGCGTCGTCGCTTTCGATCCCGGGTATCACGGGCTCTCCCTCGGCGCACTCGCCGTGACGTCCCGAGAAGAGTTCCGAGCGCCTTTCGCGCCTCATCTCCACCGCCACGTCGAGCGCTTCGCCTTTGGCGGCCCGCTCGACGCCCTGGCCGCCCGGCTCGATCGGCGAGACGTCGGCGCCGTGATCTTCGAGCCGATCGTCGGCCGGGAGGGCGTCCTGCTGCCGCCCCCGGGCTGGCTTACGTCGCTCGCGGAAATCACCCGCCGGGCGGGCGCGCTGCTCATCGCCGATGAAATCTTCACCGGCTTCGGCCGCACCGGCTACCGCTTCGCGGTCGAGGCCGAGGGGATCCGTCCCGATCTCCTCTGCTGCGGCAAGGCGCTCGGCGGCGGCCTGCCGATCGCCGCGGTGCTCGGATCGCGGGATCTCTTCGCCGTTTGGCGGACTTCCGGCGAAGCGCGGCACACGGCGACCTTCGTCGCCCACCCGCTCGCCTGCGCCGCGGCCCTGGCCGCCCTCGACGTGCTGGACGAGGAGCGCCTCCCGGCCCGCTCGCTGGCGCTCGGCGCCGCCTTCCTGCCGCGCCTCTCCTCCTGGCCGGAGCGTTTTTCCGCCGTCGCGGCGGTTCGCGGCCGCGGCTTGCTCTGGGGGGTCGAGCTCAAAACCCCGCTCGCCGCGAAGCGTTGCGTCTCCGGCGCGCTCGCGCGCGGCGTCCTGCTCCTCGCCGGAGGACCCGCGAGCACGGTCGCCCAGATCGCTCCCCCTTTGACGATCTCTTCCCAACAGCTGGACGCCGCCTTCGATATCCTCGAAGCCGTCCTTTCGTCGGTCTCCCGGGAGAGAGAGCCTTGAGCGATACGCCGCGGTTCAAGATCGCGTTCATCGGCACCCACGGGGTCGGCAAGACGACCCTTTGCTACGGCCTTGCCGCGCTGCTCAAAGCCCGCGATCTCTCGGTCGAGGTGGTCCACGAGGTCGCCCGGCGCTGCCCGCTGCCGATCAACCAGGAGACCTCCGTCGCCGCCCAAAGCTGGATCCTCCATTCGCAGATCGCCGAAGAAATCAGCGCCGAGGCGCGTTACCCGGTGGTCATCTGCGACCGTAGCGTGCTCGACAACTATGTCTATCTGCTTCTGGCCGCCGGTCGCCAGGACCGCCTCGAACCGTTGATCGACGCCTGGATGGCCGACTACGACCTGCTGGTCCAGGTGCCGATCGTCGCCTCTCCCTCGCCCGACGGCATCCGTTCTCCCGATCCCGGGTTCCAGGAAGCGGTGGACCAGCGCCTCGACCGTGAGCTCACGGGCCGGCGCCTGTTCGCCCTGCGGCTCGATCCCCACCACCGGCAAGGGTGGCTCGAAGCCGTCGAGCGGGAAGTTTGGGCGCGCCTCCGTCCGACCCAGCTCCAGCTGCTCTGACTCTCGAAGCTTTTACTGCGTCGGCGAATCGTGGCGCCTCACCCCGGCGCAATCGCTCTCTCCTTGGGCTAGACTTCTCGAACCGTGGCTCTCTCCCCTCTACTTCTCCGCCGCTGGGAGCTGTTCTCCCATTTCAGCGATCCCCAGTTGGAGCATCTCGCCGAGCATGTCGAGCGCCTGCGTTTCGATGCCGGGGTCGCCGTGCTCAAAGAGGGGGAGCCGTCGCTCGGCGCTTACCTGATCGAAAGCGGCGAGGTGCTGATCGAGCGCAACACCCCTTATGGACGCTTCGAGCTGGCGCGGCTCGGTCCGGGAGACCTGTTCGGGGAAACCAGCTTCGTCGATGGCCATGCCCGGTCCGGAAATGCTACGGCGACGGCCGAAACCGCCCTTCTGACCCTTCAGCCGGACGCCCTCGCCGCGGCTCTCGAAGACGATGCGAAGCTCAAGCTCTCGCTCTACTGGGCGTTCTGGAAGAGCCTGTCGCAAAAGCTTCGCGCCACCAACGACAAGCTGACCCGGTTTTTTTCCAGCTCCGGCTCGCCCGTGGCGACTCCCGTAGCCGTCGGCGCCGCGGCCGCCGGGGACTTCCGGGTTGACATCGCCTCGAAGCGCCGGCTCTTTCAAGAGCAGAAACTCTCCAACCTGGAGATCAATTTCCTCACCACCCTCTCGAAAGAAAAGAAGCTCGCCCCCAATCAGGTGCTGTTCCGCGAGGGCGAGCCCGGCGACTCCATGTACGTGGTGCTCGAAGGCCGGATCATGATCAGCAAATACATTCCCGGAGCCGGCGAAGAGGCGCTCGCGTTCCTTGAGCGGGGGGACTATTTCGGCGAGATGGCGCTGATCGACCATCAGCCTCGTTCGGCGGATGCCAAAGCGCACGAGCAGGAAGCCGTGGTGCTCGCCATTTCTCGCGAGGTGCTCGAAGGTCTGCTGGACATCCAGAAGATCTCGTCGCTCAACCTGCTGAAAATTCTCTGCAACCTCGTGGCGTCCCGCCTGCGCGAGATCGACGACAAGATCATCGGCTGGTTCATCCTCGCGGGCGGATCGAACGGCGGGGTTTAACCGCCTCCTTTTGCCGGGCCGAAAGGATCTTCCCGACCAACGAAGAGGTCGCCAGATTCCCGATCTCCTCGGCACCGAACCATCCCGCCTCCGGCCCTTCCCGAATCTCTTCGCCGCCGCCGACCTCGCCGAGGTGGACCGCCACGGTGATGTCCCGATAGGTGATGCCGTGGCGCGCCGTACCGACCTGCGCCCCGAGACGCCAGCTCCCGCCGTAGCGCCGCGCCAGCTCCGAGGCGGTCTCTTTCGCGGCGGCCTCCACCCAGGGCACCTCCCAGAGGCCGGCCAGGAGGGTGCTGTCGTCCGGCCGGCGAAACAGCAGGATCCGCCGCTTCTCGTCTTCCACCAGGACGGCGACGATCGAAACCTCTTCGCTCCTCTTTTCCCGGCGCGCCTTGGGGTAGAGATCGGTCGCGCCGAGCGCCAACGCCCGGCACCCTTCCGTCAGCGGGCAGAGAAGGCATCGAGGATTCTTCGGGACGCAGATCGTCGCGCCCAACTCCATCATCGCCTGATTCGAATCGCCCGCCCGGGCGGGATCGAGGAGGTCGGACGCCGCGGATACGAACCTGCGCCGCACCGCGGCGCTTTTAGCGTCGCCTTCTTCCGCCTGTCTCCGCGCGAGCACCCGCTCGACGTTGCCGTCCAGGACCGGCACGGCGACGCCAAAACAGATGCTCGCGATCGCCGCCGCGGTGTAGGGTCCGATTCCCGGAAGCCCGAGCAAGTTCTCGACGGTCTCCGGAAAACGCCCTCCCGCGGCCGCCACCTCTTGCGCCGCCCGATGAAGCTGCCGCGCCCGGCGGTA
Source organism: Thermoanaerobaculia bacterium (assembly GCA_035607435.1). Taxonomy (GTDB): domain Bacteria; phylum Acidobacteriota; class Thermoanaerobaculia; order Multivoradales; family UBA5704; genus DASYKS01. The sequence continues at coordinate 17,742 of DATMZU010000418.1, forward strand.
ATAACCGAGACCCGACCATGCCGCGAGCACCGCCTCGATCGGAGCCTCCGCCAAGTCGTTCACCGTTGGAAAACGCGCCAAGAAGGCCTCGTAGAACGGGATCACCGTCTCGACGCGCGTCTGTTGCAGCATGATCTCGGACAACCAGACCCGGTAAGGGTCTCCATCCCGTCGCCAGGGAAGATCGCGCCGATGCCGATCGAACCAGCTCAACAACCGGCGGGCGCCGGCCGTCGCTACGGGATGCTCCTCGCTCATCGCTCGGAATTGTCGCCCAAAAGGTCCGGAGCCAGAGGGTGGTCCTTCGATTCTCTCCTTTTCGCGTTTCTAGAGGGCGGTTACCGGACGTCGCCGACCCCCGGCTCCAAAGGCTCTTGCGGGGGTCCCGACGATCCTGTTACCCTCAAACAGCAACAGCCGGCCCCACTGCCCCGCACCCGGTCATTCTTTCCCTCTGGTTTTCCTCAGGCTGTGGAAAAACTGCGGATATTGGATTCTTCATTCGACTCACTTCTAGCCTGATGGCACCTCACTCCCTCTGGTCTCAACTACAACGGAGGCTCCAGCAACAGCTGGCGCCCGAAGAGTACGAAACCTGGTTTCGACCGCTCCGAGCCCGCTCGTTCGGCGATCAGAAACTGGTTCTCGTCGCCCCGAACGAGCGATTTCTCTCCACCCTCGAAGAGAGCTACCGGCCCGAGCTCGATCGGGCGATCGCCGGCCTGAACCAGAGCGGCGTTGAAATCCTGCTGGTTCTCGACGAGGCCGATTCGTTGGGGCTGGCGCCGGTTTCCGCCGAGGCACCGACCAGCGCC
>DATMZU010000423.1:0-8479 GCA_035607435.1 Thermoanaerobaculia bacterium
GATCGAGACGGTGAAGGTCTCGTCCGGTTCCGGGTCGGTGTCGTTGACGATCGAGACGTTGATCGATTTCGGAGCGCCGTCGCCGTCCGCCCAGCTGAGCATCGTGCCTCCGGGAATCGCGCCGTAGTCTCCGGGGGCGATCGCCGAGCCGTCGGCCGAGGTGATCGTCACCGAAACCGCGCCGTCGGTACCGCCCGTCCGGGTCGCGGTGATCGTCACCGTGCCGACGTTTTCCGCGACGGAGACGGTGGTCATCGTGAGCTGGATCGTGCCGGGAACCAGCGGCGCGGCCAGCTCGACCGAACCCATGTCGATGCGGGGGCCGACCACGCGGGCCAGCCCGCGCTGATCCGTGGCGGGCGGCGGCGCGAAGGCCGGGTCGCCCGAATCGACCACCGGGCTGGCTGCCGCCGGCAGGTGCGTTTGGGTCGGACCGCCGTTGTTCGCCAGAGCCGCGAGCTGCGGGTCCTGGTTCAACACGTTGCCGACGATGTTGTTGATCACCGCGCCGCCCGGGGCCTCGACCAGGCTGTACGACAGGTCGAAGTTGCCGCCCGAAAGATCGGGGTCGGCGGCGGCTGTGTTGTCCCCGAGGATCATGTGGTTCATCGGCACCGACCCGTTGACCAGAATCAACCCGCCGCCGTTGCCGGCCGGGGCCGAGTTGCCGGCGATGGTCGTATGGCGAAGCTCGGAGGTTCCGGCATAGAGGGTGTACAGGTAGATCCCGCCGCCGTCGCCCAATGCCGCCTGGTTGCCCGAGATTGTGCAGTTTTCGACCGTGAGCGGTTCTAAGGGCAGATAGAAGAACATCCCGCCGCCGGCCGCGCCGGAGTTGCCGCTCAACGTGGAGTTGGTGAACGTGGCTCCCTGAGAGCCGTAGAAGAAGGCGAGCCCGCCGCCCGGAAACGCCGCGGTGTTGCCCGAAATCGTCGTGGTATCGATGGTGAGGAGATCCACGGGAATGTAGAAATAGGCGCCACCGCCTCGGCCGCTGGCGGTGTTGTTCGCGATCGTCGAGCCTTGAATCGTCATCGCGCCGACGTTGTTGATGTAAATCCCCCCGCCGTCATCGCCCGCGACGTTTCCGGTGATCCGGGAGTTGTTGATGTTGACGGCCAGGGTCAAGCCATTGGCCCAGAGCCCGCCGCCGTCGCCGCTCGCCGTGTTGTTGCGAAGCGTCACGTCGTCGAGCGTCAGGTTTTCGTCGAAATCGATGATGCCCGCGCCGAACGCCGCCGCGCCGCTGTCGATCGTGAGTCCGGAGATCGTCACGTCGAGCAGGGAGGAGGGGTTGTAGAGGTAGAAGACGCGCGAGGCGCTGTTGCCCGAAACCGAGATCGTCGCCGGGCCCGGCCCCTGGATCATCACCGAGTCGGTGATGTCGAGCTGGCCCGTGGTGAGGACGATCGTCCCCGCGAGCGCTGCCTGAAAATCGATCGTGTCCGCACCCGCCGCGCCGTTGGCGTCCGAAATCGCCTGGCGCAAGCTGCCGGCCCCCGCGTCGTTGAGATTGGTGACCGTGAAGGTCGCGGCGTCGGCGGGCGTAGCGCCTCCCCCCGCAAGCGCGGCGATTCCCGCGAGTCCCACTCCGATCGCAGTGCCCGGCGACTTTACCCCTCGCGCTTGTTTCTTCTCCTGCCGTTCGAGGGCGCGTCGCTCGCGACGGGGCCGCTCCGGTCGATTCGGTTCCATGCTTGGCTACCCTCCGGCGGAGCGAACCCCGCTCAAGGCGCCCGCGGACGGGCTATGTGGACTGACTGAATGGAGAATATTATCCGAAGTTCAAGTGTCTGCCCAGACCCTTGGGCCGAATAGAATGTCGTGACCCCGAAATTCTCCTCGGAAAGGAACCGCTTTGTCGTGAAGCTCGATACCGAGTTCATCCAGCTGCCCCTCCGCTTCGATGCCGCGCGCCTGGCCGAAGAGGTGGCGGCGGTTCCCGAGGAGGACTGGCGCCCGCACCCCCAGGGTCATCCGGGCAACTCCGCCCTGCCGCTGATCGCAAGCGGCGGCGATCCCGGAAACGACGCGACCAAAGGGCCGATGCGGCCCACCCCGCATCTGGCGCGGCTCCCCTATCTGCGCCAGGCGCTCGCCGCGTTCGGCACGGTGTTCGGCCGCACCCGCCTGATGCGCCTGGACGGCAATGCCGAGGCGACGCCGCACACCGACACCAACTACTACTGGCTGCGCAGGGTCCGGCTCCATGTGCCGGTGGTGACCCGCCCCGAAGTCGAATTCCTCTGCGGCGAGCGGCGCGTTCACATGCCCGCGGGCGAGGCTTGGGTGTTCGACACCTGGAAAACTCACAACGTCCTCAACCCTCACCCGACGCGGCGCATCCACCTGGTCGCCGACACGATCGGCAGCGCCGCTTTTTGGGACCTGGTGGCACACGGCGAACGGCCGTTCGCGCCGAACGGCAAGGCGGCGGTTCCGCGCGAGGTGCCGTTCGATCCGGCGCTCGATCCCGTTCTCGCCTTCGAAACCGTCAACCAGCCGGTCGTAATGTCGCCCTGGGAGCAAGAGGCGCACCTCGCGTTTCTGTTCGGCGACTTGGACGCCGCGCCCCAAGCCTACCCCGAACGACTCGCGGAGCTGCGGGTGGAGCTGGATCGCTTCCGCCTCGACTGGGCCGCCCTCTGGGCGTTGCACGGCGAGTCGGCCGCGGGTTGGCCCGCCTATCGCGAACGGCTGGCGGACCTCGATCGCCGGCTCGCCCGGTTTTCGGGCCAGCTGCGCCTGGGCAACGGCTCGGAGGCGATCGAGATCGCGCGCCAGATGGTGGTCCGGCCGGCGTTGAATCCGGATCTCGCCGAGAGATCGGTGTCATCCAAGCCATCTGAGCCAGCGGCCGGCCCGGCCGTCGCGCCCAGCCCGGCACCTCCCGTCGCCTCTCCGGACTTTCGTTCCGCGGCGACGTCCCCCTCCGCGGGTGCCGTCGCGCCGCGGTTCGACCGGCCGATCTTCCTCGTCTCCTCGCCCCGCTCGGGATCGAGCCTGCTGTTCGAGACGCTCGCCCAGGCGGGCGACCTGTGGACGATCGGCGGCGAAAGCCACGCGGCGATCGAGGAGATCGAGGGCCTGCATCCGCGCCAACGGGATTGGGAGTCGAATCGCCTGACCGCCGCGGACGCCACGCCGGACACCGTGCGGCGGCTCGCGGCGAGCTTTTCCGCCCGGCTTCGCGACCGTGACGGGAAGGCGCCCGGGCCGCAGGCGAGCGGGCTGCGCCTGCTGGAGAAAACCCCGAAAAACTCGCTACGCGTGCCGTTTTTGGCCGCGGCGTTTCCCGACGCGCTGTTCGTCTACCTCTACCGCGACCCGCGGGAGACCGTGTCGAGCCAGCTCGACGCCTGGCGCTCCGGGCGCTTCGTCACCTATCCCGACCTGCCGGGCTGGAGCGGTCCGCCCTGGTCGCTGCTGCTCGTTCCCGGGTGGCGCGATCTCGTCGGCCTCCCTTTGGCCGAGATCGCCGCGCGACAATGGTCGATCGCCACCGCCCAGCTGGTCGAGGATCTCGAAGCTCTGCCCGCGGGCTCCTGGTGCGTCGCGAGCTACGACCGGCTGGTAGCAGAGCCGCAGGCCGAAATCGTGCGGATCTGCGACTTCCTGGATGTCTCCTGGGACCGCGAGCTGCAAACGCCGCTGCCCCACTCGCGCCACACGCTCACTTCGCCCGAGCCCGAAAAGTGGCGCCACAACGCCGAGGAGCTGCGCCCCATCCTGCCGCTGCTCGAAGAGGCCGCGGCGCGGGCGCGCGACCTGTTCGGGGAGGCCCCGGCGATCCGTCCTGCGCGGCGGCGCTCGCAGGCCGAAGCGCCGCGCCCCCTGGCGCCGCCGATCCCGCCGGCCGCCGGAACGGTCCCCGCTCCGAGGGTGGATGCCCCCGAGGAGTTCCGCAGCGTCTTTACCGCCAGCTTGCCCGCGCTGTTGACCGAGCTGCGCTCGTCGCTATTGGTTTCGACCTATCAGAGCGGCCGGCTGATCGCGGTGCGCGCCGAGAACGGCGAGCTGAACACCCATTTCCGCTCGTTCCCGAGCCCGATGGGGATCGCGGTCGGCCGCAAAAGCCTCGCGCTCGGCACGCTGCGGCACGTCTGGAGCTATCACAACCAGCCCGAGGTCGGCCGGCGCCTTTCACCTCCGGATCGCCACGATGCCTGCTTCCTGCCGCGCCGCGCCCTGGTGACGGGCGACGTGCGAATTCACGAGCTGGCTTTCGCGGGGGACGAGCTTTGGTTCGTCGCCACGCGGTTCTCCTGTCTCGCGACGCTCGACGGCGAGCACAGCTTCGTGCCGCGCTGGCGCCCGCCGTTCGTCTCCGCCTACTCCCCCGACGACCGCTGCCATTTGAACGGTCTCTGCGTGATCGACGGCCGGCCCCGCTTCGCGACGGCGCTCGGGGCGACCGACACGCCGCACGGCTGGCGGGAGAACAAGGCGACCGGGGGAGTGCTGATCGACATCGAAAGCCGCGAGATCGTGGCGCGCGGCCTGTCGATGCCGCATTCGCCCCGCTGGTACGCCGGCAAGCTCTGGGTGCTCGAATCGGCCAAAGGAGAGGTCGGAGTGGTCGATCTGGGCACCGGCCGAGTCGAAACGATCGCGCGCCTGCCCGGCTTCACCCGCGGCCTGGCGTTCTTGGGTCCCTACGCCTTCGTAGGTCTCTCCCAAGTGCGCGAGACCCAGATGTTCAGCGACCTGCCGCTCTCCCAACGAATCGCCGAAAAGCAGTGCGGCGTCTGGGTTCTCGACATCCGCTCGGGGAAAGTGGTCGGCTTCCTCCGCTTCGAAGGAAAGGTGCAAGAGATCTTCGACGTCCAAGCACTCCCCGGCATCCGCTACCCCGAGATCGCCGAGCCGGATTCGGACCTGATCGCCACCTCGTTTGCTTTGCCGGAAGCGGCGTTGGCGGAGGTGGCTCGGTAGGGCGTCAACCGGGGGAGCACTCCGACCCGCTCGGGTCATGGGTTGACCCAAACGCGACGCCTCGCTAACTTTGCCTCCGTGGAGGATTGCGAGATGACCGTCAAACTGACCCTGGAACTCGAAGAAGGCGCGATCGAACGCGGAAAGGTGTACGCCCGGAATCGGAAAGTCAGCCTTTCCAAGGTGGTCGAGGTCTACTTTCTAGGCCTCACAGACCGCGGCGAGAGTCCTACGCCTAGGCCAACGGGCGTGGTCGCCGAATTGGCCGGAATTCTGGCAGGCAAAGATGTCGATCTCTCCGATGAGGGGCGAGCCCTCTACTTGGCCCGAAAGTACTCGTGACCCATCGGATCTTCGTCGACGCCGACATCATCCTGGACCTCTTGCTCGCCAGGGAGCCGTTTTTCGAGCCTGCGAACCGACTCTTCCAACTTCTTGAAGAGCAACGCGTCGAAGGTTGGACTTCGCCGGTGATCTTCGCCAACCTCTTCTACGTACTGCGGCGGTCCATGCCTGCGCCGGAGGCTATTGAGAACCTCCGCAAACTGCGATTGCTGCTCGGGGTGGTAAACATCGATGAGCAAACCGTCGATCGCGCGCTGGCTTCATCCTTCTCTGACTTCGAGGACGCTCTCCAGAATTTCGCCGCCGTCGGCTACGGCTTGCAGACTCTGGTGACCCGCAACAAACAGGACTACAAGTCCTCGGAGCTGCGGATTCTCAACGCCGCCGAGTGCGTCCAATTGATCGAGAACGATTGAGATCCGGCGAGAGGAGCCTTGCGATGATCGGAGGCGATGATTACCCCACCGCCCCGCGCACGAACGCTTCAATCCGCTCGGCGGGCATCGCTCCGGCCGTGCGGGCCGCTTCCTTGCCGGACTTCCAGACGGCGAGAGTCGGGATCGACTGGATGCGGGCACGGGCCGCCAGGTCGGGGACGGCTTCGGTATCGACTTTCGCGACCAGCCAGCGGCCGGCGTTTCCGCGGGCTACTTTTTCGAGCTCCGGCGCCACGCTCCGGCAGGGTCCGCACCAGGCGGCCCAGTAATCGACGAGGACGGGAAGGCTCGACTTTCCCACCAAGGCGTCGAATTGCGCCGCCGAGCCGATCGCGATCGGCTCGCCCGGGGCGGCGATCTCTGTATGACACTGGCCGCAGCGTGACGTCTGGCCGAGGTGGTCGAAGGCCAGGCGGTTCGCCTTGCCGCAGGAGGGGCAGGCGACGATCAGGCCGCGGTCATCCGTTCGAATGTTGCTCATGGCATCCTCCCCACAGGGCGGCCGGTGGCCGAACCGCAAAATCATAGCCGGAGCGAAGAGTGATCCGCCGATTTGGTAGATTTCCCGCCATGGCCAACGACCCCCTCGCCCAACTTCTTGTCTCGATCGATCAAGCGTATGACCGGCAGTCCTGGCACGGCACGAATCTGCGCGGCTCGCTACGCGGGCTGACGGCCGAGGAGGCCTCCTGGCGCCCCGCCCCCGGGCGGCACAACATCTGGGAGCTTGTGGTCCACTGCGCGTATTGGAAATACTCCGCCCGCCGCCAGATGCTCGGCGAGCCGAAGGGCACCTTTCCCTATCCCGGATCGGATTTCTTCCCCCGGCCCGATGCGGCGTCGTCCGAGCCCGCCGAGCGCGCGTGGGCCGCGGACCTGGAAGTCCTCCCCTCGATGCACAAGAGCTTGCGCTCCGCGATCGCCGGCCTCTCCCCCGAGGAGCTCGCCGGTCCGGCGCGCGGCCGAAAAAGTCGGCAGATGTTGGACATCGCGGTAGGCGTCGCCGCGCACGACCTGTACCATGCCGGGCAGATTCAGCTGCTCAAACGCTTGAGAGAAGTGGACTGAACCCCGATTCTTAGAACGATTCCCAGGAGACCTTCAGATGCCCAACTCCGTGACCATCGGCCGCCCCGGCCCGGACGAATACGCGTCGTTTTACGCCGGCTACATCGAACGCGCGACGGAGGAGGATCTGCTCGGCGCGCTCGCCGCGCAGGCCGACACCGTCTCTTCCACATTCCTCGGCCTGCCGAAGCACAAGGTGGATTTCCGTTACGCCGAGGGCAAGTGGACGCCGCGCGAGATGCTCGGACATATGGTCGATGGTGAGCGGGTCATGGCCTTCCGCGCGCTCTGGTTCGCGCGCCAGGACCCGTCGCCGTTGCCGGGCTTCGAGGAGAACGATTGGGCTCGGGCCTCAGGCCACGGCGACGTGCCGCTCGAAGCGCTGGTCGAGGAGTTCCTCACCGTCCGCTCCGGCCACGTCTTGATGTTGCAGCACCTGCCCGCGGACGCTTGGACCCGTCTCGGCGTCGCAAACGGCAAGCCGGTGAGCGTTCGAGCGCTCGCCCATGTGATGCTCGGCCACGCCCGGCACCATCTCGCGGTGCTTGAGGAACGCTACCTCGCCGGATAGCGCAGCCGGGTGAGCCGGCCATGAAACCGACCGAAACCCTCGCCAGGGAGAAACTTCCGGACGGCTCCGAGCTGATCCTCACCCGCCGGGACGGCGTCTTTCGCCTGAGCCTGGACGGCCAGGAGCTGATGGCCAGCCGCCAGTTCGAATCGGAGCGACAGCTCGCCCAGCTCGCCCTGGCGGAAATCACCGACCGACCGGCGCCGAAAGTGCTGGTCGGCGGCCTCGGCTTCGGCTACACGCTGCGCGCGGCGCTCGATCATCTGCCGAAGGCCGCGAAGGTCGTCGTCTGCGAGCTGTTCGCCTTCCTGATCGCGGCGCACCGCGGCTTGGAAGTCGGAGTGGGCGATCTCGCCGGCCGGCCGCTCGCAGATCCCAGAGTGACCGCGATCGAGGGGGACGTGTGCACCTTGCTCGGCCGGCCCGATCGATTCGACGCGATCCTGCTCGACGTCGACAACGGCCCCTGGGCGTTCACCCTCTCCTCGAACGAGCACCTCTACTCCGCCAACGGGCTCGATCGACTACGGCAGAGCCTCACGTCGGGAGGAGTGCTCGCCATCTGGTCGGCCGAGCCGTCGCCGGAGTTCGGCCAGCGGATGGAGCGCGCGGGATTCAAAGTCCGTACCGAGCGCGTCGCCGCGCGGCCGGGGAGCCGGCGGCGGCATTCGATCTTTCTGGGGCGGGTCAAATAAACTGCCCTAAAACGTTCTCTGAGGGCTTTACCATGCCGATGCTGCACACCGCCACGAAATTCGCTTTCGCCGCCGTGGCCCTCCTGCTCGGAGCCGGAGCCGCCCCTCCCCCACCTACCGCGCCCGCACCTCCCAAGCCTGACCGGACCGCCCTCATCGAGCAAGTGAAGGCGACCGAGACGGCGTTCGCCAAGACGATGGCGGATCGCGATCATGCGGCGTTCAGGTCGTTCCTCTCGGAGGAGGCGATCTTCTTCTCTGGTCCGGAGCCGCTGCGCGGCAAGGAGAAGGTGGCCGCTTGGTGGAAGCGTTTCTACGAGGAGAAAGCGGCACCGTTCTCTTGGCGGCCGGAGGTAGTGGAAGTGCTGGATTCCGGGACGCTCGCGCTCAGCTCGGGGTTGGTGTTCGATCCCGCGGGGCGCCAGACC
>DATMZU010000429.1:0-12686 GCA_035607435.1 Thermoanaerobaculia bacterium
GGCACGCTTCGAACGCCCCGCATACGGTCGCGAATTTCACCCAGACGCGCTGCCCGTCCCATCCCTTTTATATCGGCCCCTGCGGTTTGGAGGGGCATTGCGAATCGATGCTTCCGTCCGAGGCGGTCTGGGATTTCGTCAACCGCGATTTGCCGAGCCCCGGCGGCGCGGCGGCCTGGAATCTGATGGAGCGCCTCTGGTTCGTTTCCCGTCCGACCGCCGGCCAGAGCTTCACCTGCACTCCCACCGGCATGACCTGGGGATCGAACGGCTGCAACGTCGGCGCGCTCTGGAAGGTCCTGCGAGCGGCCGACGACGACGACGGCAATCTGGCGAACGGCACGCCGCATGGCGCGGCGCTCTGGAGCGCGTTCAATCGCCACGGCCTGGCCTGCCTCACCGACCCGGGCGCCGGGACCAACTTCGCCGCCTGCACGCCGCCGCCCGCCCCGGACGTGACGTCTACGCCCGGCGACGAAAAGGTCTCGCTCTCCTGGACGGGCGCGGGGGGCGGCACCGTTTACGATGTCTATAGGAACGATCTCGGTTGCAACTCGGCGTTCGCCAAGATCTCGTCCGGCCCGGCCTCGACCTTCGAGGACACGACCGTGGTGAACGGCCAGACCTACTACTACCAGGTGCTCGCCCACCCGCCGGGCAACGAGGCCTGCGCGAGCGCGCCGTCGGCCTGCCGGTCGGTCGTCCCGCAGCCGCCTCCGACGTGCCACAAGACGATCCTCTATTCGAACGATTTCGAGACCGGGACGGGCCTTGCGGATTGGGTGCAGGGTCCCGCCGTCGCGGGATCCTCCGGTTCCAAGAATTGGCGCGGCATCCAGGCCTGCACCGCGGCGTCGGGGACGGGCATCTTCCGCTTCGGCGGCACCTCCTGCACGGGGGACTATGGGACGGGGGAGTACGCCTACGCCCAGCCCCACGGCAGCGGCGGGATCGCCATTCCGGTCGGCTCGCTCGCGCCGCGTCTCACGTTCCGGCACCGCCGCGCGTTTCAGGCCGGCATGGACGGGGCGATGCTCGCGTTGTCGATCGACGGCGGACCGTATCAACCGATTCCGGCGTCCGCGATCACGAGCGGCGGTTATGACGGGACGATCGATTCCTCGTGCGCGCCGGAGGGAACGCTCGGCCTGCCGGTCTGGACCGGCAGCTCGGCGGACTTCACCGAAACCAGCGTCGATCTCTCCGGGTACTGCTGGTTGTTCCGTGGAGGGTGCGGCGGCCATACCCTGGGGCTCGCGTTCACCACGATCACCGACTGCGCGGGAACCGACGACGGCTGGTTCCTGGACGACGTGGCGGTCTCCGCCTGCGTTCCCTGAACGTAGCGCTTTGAAAACCGGCCGGAGCCGCCTTCCCCGGGGCTCCGGTCCGGTCACACCTCGAAAATGTAGCCTTCGGTCGCCCCGCGCTTGGAGTTGATCACGCCGTCGCCCTGGCCTTGCGGCATCATGCGGAGGAACCCGCCGCCGTAGCGGCCGCCGAGGCAGAACGTGCCCCAGATCACCGAGTGGAGGGCGGCGCCCCGCTCGCCGTGCTGGTAGAGGTACGGCCGCGACTCGACCCACTCCTGGGCCAGCCAGCCGCCCGCGGCGAGGGTCTCGTCGAGCAGCCTCTCCCATTCGGCTTGCGGGGTGAAGCGGCCGACCGCCACGTCGCGCCCTTCGAAGCTCCACCCTTTCTTGAGCACGAAGCGCTCGCGTTTCCCCCGCAGCAGCGCGGCGAGATCGTGGCGCTCGCCCTGGTATTCGACCGGGCCGGCGATCCACTCGCGGCCCCAGGGGACGTAGCGCTCGATCAGCTCGCGCTCCCGCGCGTCGAACCGGCCGCCCGCGGCGTGTTGAGACAGCAGGGCCAAACAGCGCTTGTCCCCGCCGAAGCGCTGCACCGGGCCGTTGTAGACCTGCAGCTGGCCGGTCTTGCCGAACAGGTAGACGTCGATCGGCACCCAGGCGGTGCCGAACTCGTAGAGCGCGTGAACGCGCTTGCCGTTCTTCAAGTAGAGCTTGCCGCGCCGGATCTCAAACGAATCGGGGAAGGCGCCGACGGCCACCGATCCCCCCAGGCCGGGCTCCTGTTCTTCCAGCAGCTCGCGAAACAGGCCGCGCAGATACGCCAGAGCCGCGGGGCTCACCACGTCGAGCTCGTTCGGCGCCATCAGGAGCGCCAGGTTGACCTCGCCGTTTCCGGCCAGGCCGGAGGCGACGGCGTTCCGGATCAGGTGGGCAAACAGCGCGCGCAGGGGGTCGCTGTAGCGCGGTGCGATGCCGTGGCCGGCGAGCAGCTCGGCGAGCCCCGGCCGGTTGCGGCAGAAGCTCTCCCAGAAGCGCAGCTCCCAGCCGCCCAGGCGGGCGGAGAGGTTGACCTCCAGGCATTGGATGCCGGGCTCGGAGATCACGAAATCGACCCTCGACGCCATGGTCGATGACAGGTCGGGCGGTTCGAGCAGCAGGGCCGTGCGGGCCGGCGACTCGTTGAAGTAGCGGGCCACCCGCTCGGCGTCGCCGTCGAAAATGCGCGCCGGCACCTGCTCGACGAGCGACGTGACCGCCGCGGTCGCGGTCTCGATCTCTCGTACCTTCGCGGCGTCGATGTACGTCGGCCACGACTGCAGCGGATACATCAGGCGCAGCGCCCAGTCGGGAACTTCGGCGGTCGCGGCCGTGGGGAAATCGACCGGCCGCAGCCAGTCGGGACGATGTTCGAGCGCCTCGACATAGAGGCGCGCGGCGGAGGAAAGATCGGCGTGGGCGGCCAGGACGGCCGGCGAGACTTCGAGGTCGGACATGGTCCCCTTTACGGGCGAAGCGGCGGTCCGGATCGTTACCTTGGGTTTACACCTCGAAGATATCTCGCCGCGCCGCCTTCCGATGGCCATCTGATAGATTTCCGCCGAACCCAAGGCCTTGAGGAGGTTGCCGCCGATGTCCAGGACTCCCTTGTTTCGCTACTTGGTGCGCGCCGCCCGGCTCGCGCGCGCTTCGCAGGCTTCCGGCGCCTCTTCGGCCGAGACGGTCGAGCGTTGGCGCGAGAGCGTGCAGTTCTCGCGGCGCAGCTTTCTCGCCACGGCGGGAGCCGCCACGGTGGGCTTGGCCGCCGGCTGCGGCAAGATCTCGCAGCTCACCGGACGCGGCGACGGCAAGAAGGGGGATCGGCCGGTCCTGATCATCGGCGGCGGCATCGCGGGGCTCACCTGCGCCTACCGGCTGCAACAGCAGAACGTGCCGGTGCGGGTGATCGAGGGGCAGAAGCGGGTGGGCGGCCGGATGTTTTCGCTCACCAACTATTTCCCCGAAAATCAGGTCTGCGAGCTGGGCGGCGAGCTGGTCGATTCCGGCCACGAGCACCTGCGCGGCCTCTGCCAGGAGCTGGGTCTCACGCTCGACGATTTCGACACCGACGATCCGAAGCTGTCCGACGACCTCTGGTATTTCGACGGCGTCCGGCGGAAGGACGAGGACGTGGTCGAGGCGTTCAAGCCGATCGCCGAAAAAATGGCGAAGTCCTGGGAAGAGGTGAACGGCGATTCGTTCGACTACCAAAACCCGAACGGCGCCGAGCGGGTGGACAACCTGTCGATCGCCCAATGGCTCGACGAGGCGGAGTGCGACGGCTGGTTCCGGAAGCTGCTCGAAGTGGGCTACCTCACGGAATACGGCCGCGAGGTCTCCGAGCAGTCGGCCTGGAACATGCTCTACCTGATCGACTACGAAACACCCGATCCGTTCCGGATCTTCGGCGACAGCGACGAGCGGTACCACATCCGCGGCGGCAACGATCAGGTGCCGAAGCTGCTCGCGGGCAAGCTCGGCGAGCGGGTGGAGACGAACAGCCGGCTCGAATCGATCTCCCGCGCGCCGGACGGCTCCTACCGCTGCTCGGTCCGGCGCGACGCGACGTCGGAGACGATCTCCGCCGACCGCGTGGTGCTCGCTCTGCCGTTCACCATGCTGCGCGAGGTGAAGATGGACGTCGAGCTGCCGGCGGTGAAGAAAAAGGCGATCGCCGAGCTGGGCTACGGCACGAACGCCAAGCTGATGGTCGGCTTCTCCGAGCGCGTCTGGCGCACCGGCTCGGTCGCCTCGAACGGCAGCATCTTGACCGACCTGCCGTTTCAGCTCACCTGGGAATCGACCCGCCTGCAACCCGGCAAGGGCGGCATCCTGGTCTGCTACACCGGCGGAGAGCGCGGGGTGGCGATGGGCGAAGGCACGCCGGCCGAGCAGGCGGAAAAGTTCGTCGCCGAGCTGGAAAAGGTCTACCCGGGCGTCGCCGAGCGGCGCACCGGCGAGACCCGCATGCACTGGCCGACGTTCCCCTGGATGAAGGCGAGCTACGCCTGCTACCTCCCCGGCCAGTGGACGACGATCTCCACCGCCGAAGGCGAGCGGGTGGACAAGCTCCACTTCTGCGGCGAGCACACCTCGGTCGATTTCCAAGGCTACATGGAAGGCGGCTGCGAAAGCGGCACCCGCGTGGCCGACGAGATCCTGGTGGACCTGGGGTTGAAGAAGCCGGAGAAGGAAGAGAAGGAAGCGCCGGAAGAGACGGAGAAGAAAGCCGCCTGAGGCGTCCGTCTCACCTGGGTGAAGGGCATGTCCGAGATGGAGGGGAGCATGGCCGGCACGTTGGTTTTCGTTCACGGTACGGGAGTGCGGGCCCAAGGGTACGTCACCACCCTCGGGCGGGTGCGCGATGGCATTTCCCTCGCCGGGCTGTCCGAGGTGACCACGGTGGGCGTCCCCTGGGGCGACGAGGTCGGCATCCGGCTCGACGGGATCGCCGCGACCTTGCCGCCGGAGCTGACGACCCGCGCCGTGGGCGGCGAACCGGCGGTCTCCGAGGCCGACCTCGAAGCGGAAACCTGGGCGATGCTGGTCGAGGATCCGCTCGTCGAGCTGCGGTTGGCCGGCAACGAAGCTCCGAGCGACGGCGGATTCTCGATCGGCGAGCTGGCGCCGGATCAGCAGGCGGAGGAGCGGATCGCCGGATTGGGTGCGCGACTGGCGGCGATCGCCCCCGATCTGGACAGGATGGGCATCACCTCCGATGAGCTGGCGAGCGCGGCGGGGGAGATCGCCCAGAGCGCCGAGCTTGGAGCGGCAGCACGGGCGGCCGGCTCGCCGAACGACGACGGCCTGGCGCGGCTCGCGGCCCGCGCCGTCGTGGCGCGGGTGCTTTTTCGCCATCGCCTGAATCCCCGCGGCGAAGAGCCGGCGCTCGCGACCGACATGGCGCTGCGCGAGGAGCTGGTGAACCGGATCGGCGGCCTGATGTTGCCGGCCGGAACGCGGGGCTTCGGCGATCTGTTCCGCCGGGCGGGGGAGAAGATCAAAGACCTCGCCCTGGGACGGGTGACCAACGCGCTGATCGAACGCCGCGAGGGCCTTCTCGGCCGGAGCCTGCCGGCGATCGGCGACATCCTGTTCTACCAGCGGCGCGGCGAAAAGATCCGCGAAAGGGTCGCCGCCGCGTTGCGAAGTGCCGCGAGGCCGGTGGTCGCCCTCGGTCACAGCCTCGGTGGAATCGTCCTGGTCGATCTCCTGAGCGGCGACGACGCGCCGGCCGTCGATCTGCTGGTCACCGCGGGCTCGCAGTCGCCCCTCCTCTACGCGATCGACGCCCTCGGCTCGTTGCGCCCCGGCCAAGGAACGCCACGGCCGTTCGTTCCCTGGCTCAATATCTACAATCATCGCGACTTCCTGTCGTTCCTCGCCCGCGAGGCTTTTTCCGGCGTCGAAGGCATCGAAGACGTCGAGGTGGACACCGGCGTGCCGTTCCCCGAATCGCACAGCGCCTACTGGACGGCGGCGCTGACCTACGAGCTGATCCGCGAGCGCTGGCCGAATTCGCCCGGCTGACCTGGCGCGAAACCATGGACGATTCCCGCACCACCTGGGCGCTGCTCGTCGGCGTGGACGTCTACGCCGATCCGAACGTCAAGGCGCTCCGTGGGCCGGTGCGCGACGTCCTCGACTTTCGCGACTTCCTCCTCGGCCTCGGAGTCCCGGACGAGCAGATCCTGATCTGCGCCTCGCCGGGCGAGGAAAACCGCGCCGCGCTCGCGCAGGCCCGGCCATCGGCTCCCGACGCGACCAAGAGAAGTATCGACTTGGGGATCGTCCAACTCGGAAACGCCCACGGCACCCGGCTGTTCGTGCTGCTCGCCGGTCACGGGATCTATGAGCCGACCGCGGGGCGCTTGTTCCTGCCCGCCGACTTCACGTTCGCTCTGCCCGACACCCTGGGTCTCGACGATTACCTGGATAAGCTCCGCTCGCTGGAGTTCACCGAACAGTTCGTCTTTCTCGATGGCTGTCAGAACCTGCCCTACCGGGCCAGCGACCGGCAGCGGATCAAGGCGGGCGAATTCCCCAATCGCGGCTTCACGCCGAGCACCCATGTGGCGCTTGCCTTTGCCTTTGCCGCCGGGCAGGGGCAGCGGGCGGTCGAGACCGACGGGCGCGGATTGTTCACGCGCCACCTGTTGGCCGGTTTGCAGTCGAATTCAACGGACGCTCTGGCGATCGACTACGACTTCGCGAGCGGCCAACGGACGATTTCACTTCCGCGACTGATCGAGAAGGAAGTGAAACCGGCGGTCGAAAGAGAGGCCGCCGCTCGCGGCGAGGCCCAGACGCCCGATTGGCAGCCGTTTCCTGGGGCCGGAGCGAGTTCCTGGCAGGTCTGCGAGCTACCCGCCCTCCCGACGGTCGGCGTCACCCTTCAATGGGAACCGCCGAGGGCGGCGGCCGACGTCGAACGGCTTCAAGTCGCCTTCGATGAGGCGCCGTTTTGGGTGCTCGATTTGCCGAAGACCCGCAACGAACCGATCGTGCCGCCGATCCGGGCGCGCATTCCCACCGGGGTTCGCATTGCGGCGCGTTGTTACCTGCGCCGGAATTCCCCTTGGTCGGTCGGGCAGAGCGAGCAGCGTGCCGTCATCGAAAGCGACCGGGAGATCCGCTTCGACCTCGCGGGCGCGGCGCCCGACGTTCGGGATCCGCGCAGGTCTCCGGGACCCACCACCCGCGGAGATGTGCCCCTGGGCCGGTCGCCGACCGAGAGAGGTTTCGATTTCGATCCTCGCATCGTGATCAATTCGGTGGGTTCCGAGGGTGAAGATTTTCCGCTCGACTACGCCGCGGTCGCCAAGGAGCTGGGGGGCGAGCTCGACCCGGATCGCGGGCTGTCGCGCGGCGGGGACGAAGTCGAGCGCGATTGGGGCGGGTCGGATCTCGTCCTCCGCAATCGTTTGAAGCTGCCGCGTGACACCGCCGCGATCCTGCGCGACGCGATCCTGCGCAGCACCCCCAATTCGGTGGGAGTGAATACCCGGATCTTCGCGCCGCCGGAAACGATTCCCAGCCCCCGCCTGCGCTTTCGCTTCCCATTGGGCGGAGCGGCGGCGATCGCGGGATTTTCGCTCAAGGCCGCAACGCTTCGGGTGGGGCCGCCGGGCGCGAGCGGCGACCGCTTGCGGTCCTTTCCGCTGGCCGAGATCGAGAACGATCCAACGATCGAAATCGACGCCGGCCCCGCGCAGATCGAGATCCGCCTGCCTTGGGGCGCGTGGCAGCGGACGTTGATCGTGCGAGCGAGCGAATCGACCGTAGTCGAGCTTCCGTCGCAGGTCGGCCGCCCGCCGCTTCGGGTCCGGCTCCGTTCGGAAGCGCACCGCCACGAGACGCTGGTGCTCGGGACTGCGGGAGAAGCGCCGAGCGGCCGGATTCGGGCCGGCCTGGCCGGAGAGAGCCGTACCGCGCTCGGGACGGCCGTGCCGGGCGAGGCCGCCTGGGCGCTCAAGGCCGCGTCGATCGAGCCGGCCGCGCTCGCCGAGATCTCGATTCCCCACCTCGGGACCGCGATGTTTCCCTTGCTGCACCATCGCCCCTTGGGGATCGACACGGCGCACGGCCTGCGGATCGAGCCGCTCTCCGAACTGGCGTCGCCCGATTGGGACCTTCTCCTGGCGGAAGGGCGCCTCGACGCGTTGTCCGCCGCCGCCGCAAGACACTTGACCCAAGCGAAATGGGAGGACGTACTCCTGGGGCTCGCGGGTGCCTACGCGCTGTGGGCGAATCCGTCGGAGTCGTCGAAGCATTTGCCCGAGGTGATCCAAAACCTTCAGGGCCTCGGCGATCCGCAGCTCCGCTCGCTGCCGGATCTCGACCTGCTGCGAATGGCGATGCAGCCTCACGGCTCCCTCCCCGCCCAAGACCGGGACCGGTTGGTCGCCTGGGCGAAGCTCGGCGCGGTGCCGGGCCTCCGCTGGGGAGTCGCGCTCGCGATCCGGACTCTGGACGATCTACTCGGTGCCGCCCCCGACTCCGATGACCCGCTGCTCGGTTGGCGGAACCAGCTGAGCGAGATCGAACCGCGGCTCTCGCCCGGCTCGGTCTGGACCGCTTGGTGGGCGGGCTAGTCACACCGCTCAACCCGAGCCCTGGCCATCCCTCCCCGGCCAGGGCCAGCTCGCCCCGTGACGGCTGCGAGCGCGCTCGCTCTCCGGTTACACTTTTCCCGCCATGAGATACGAAAATAGGAGCCGCCGCATCCCCTCCTTTCTTTTTCCGTTTGCCATCCTGCTCCTTCTCACCTCTCTCCTCTTCGCCCAGCCTCAACCTATCGATTCTTTCGCCAGGGACGAAACGAAGGAGAAGATGCCGCCTCTGCCGCCGAGCGGAAATCAGCCACTGCTCGAAAGCGCGCTGCTGAGCCATGCCGGCTCACCGCCGATCTCGTCCAGCTGATCCGCCGAGCCGCGCCGGGGCGGGCGGGAGTAGAATCAGGAGAAAGGAGGAAGCCATGACGAAGAAAACGAAGAAACTGGCGCTGGCGAAAGAGACGATCCGAATTTTTGCGGTGCCTGGGCTCGTAGACGTGTTCGGCGGAACTGTGTCCGGAGCTTTTACCACCGGCTGCGAGAGCCGAATCAGGCCCTGCTTCTCTCCGCCGACTGGCGGCTAGCCTGCGGGCTCGTAGCGCCCATTCTCAGCTTGAAGCTGACCCAGCTCACCCCTGATCTGGGTCAGCTCCCCACGGGTCTCTTCCGGAAGGCCCTCCCCCCGCCTCAAGAGGGGAGGGAGACAGGAGTGAGTCAGCCGTTGGGGTCGATGTCGCTGCCGAAATTCTGGGGCGGCGGTACGGGCCGACCATCGGGATCGATGTCGCTGCCCGCGGCGAGCGGTGCGAACAGGCCGGAGAGAAACGCACCGACGCGTTCGAGCGGGCTCCACCCGCCCAGGGTCAGCCAGACGGCGGTGAAAGCGATGGAAAGGACACGGCGAGACATGGTCGGACCTCCTCTTTCGGGTCCGCTTCCGGGCCTCCCTCAAGCGGGAGGTCGGCGCGGTCCCTGAAAGAGAAGTGTTCGTCGAGCGATCGGCCCGGCTGCGGCGGGTGACCCTCGGCCATTCGCGGCGGTGATCAAGCGAAGTCAATCGGCGATGGCCGGAGGAAATAGGGCGGGCCGGGCGTAGGGGCGGAGCTTGCCTCCGCCCGCGGTTGTCGCAGGTCGCGGGCGGAGGCAAGCTCCGCCCCTACGTCAGGCCCGAGAGGGATTCCGCCAGGAGACAGTCAGCCGTCGGGGTCGGGTTCGCCGGGTTGCGGGACGGCACAGCTGCATTCGATCGTCGCTTCCGGTGGAAGCTGCGGCCGCTTCCACTGGAATCGATCGTCGCTTCCACTGCATTCCGCGACAGCTTCCACTCGGTTCTGCCTTGGATGCAGTGCATTCGATCGTTGCTTCCGGTGGAAACTGCGACCGCTTCCACTGGAATCAATCGTCGCTTCCACTGGAATCAATCGTCGCTTCCACTGGAAACTGCGGCCGCTTCCACTGGAATCGATCGTCGCTTCCACTGGAAACTGCGGCTGCTTCCACTGCATTCGATCGTCGCTTCCACTGGAAACTACGGCGCTTCCACCAACTTCTACCGCTCGTTGCACCCCGTGCCGTCCCTTTTCCCAGGCTCTTCCGGGTCGCCGTGAAGGCTACGTTTGCTGGTTCGACCCGAAAGCGTTGACGCTCTCACCACTCGTCGTCACGTTCAGGCCACGCGACCGCTCTGTCCGTCCGCCTCGTCTCCGTGTCTCTTTCCCGTCACCGTCATTTCTGCTAGGCTCCCGGCCTTCGTGCGGTTTGCGCCCTATGGGCGAAGCCTGTACAGACACCCGTGGGCGTTTCAGATAACGAGATTCGAGGTCAATCGAGCATGGTTAGAATTCGGCTCCGCCGGATGGGCGCGAGGAACGCGCCGTTTTTCCGGGTCGTGGTCTCCGACACCCGCCGCACCCCCTTGGCCGTCGCGGTCGAGGAGATCGGCTGGTACGATCCCAAGAAGCAGCCCGCCCAGATGAAGATCGACGGCGACCGCTTGCAGTACTGGGTCAGCAAGGGCGCGCAGCTCTCGCCGACCGTCAAGAAGCTGTTCGCGAAAGCGTCCTGACGCCTGTGTCGGAAGTCCGGAGCGAAGTCGAGGAGCTCATCCGCCGTTTGGTCGACCAGCCCGAGAAGGTGAAGGTGGCCGAGTTTCCGAGCGGCGACGAGATCCTCTTGGAGGTCGAGGTGGCTCCGGAGGATCTCGGCAAGGTGATCGGCCGGCAGGGGCGCACCGTGCGCGCGTTGCGGACGTTGCTCGAAACCCGCAATGCCCGCGAGGCGATCCCGTACGGGCTGGAAATCATCGAAGACTAAAAAGTCTCTTCGACGCCTAGGGGGCGATTCCGCTCGGCGCCTACGGCTCCGACGGCTGATCCCGGGGCTCCGATGGCTCTGCGATGACCGATCCCGAAGCGCCGCGCGACGACCTTCCCCCGACCGTCACCGTCGGGCGCGTGCTGCGTCCGCATGGTTTGAAAGGCGAGCTGTCGGTGCTCGTCGAGTCGGAGGTGCCGGGCCGGTTCGATCCGGGCAGCGAGCTGCTCGCGGTGCTGCCGGGCAAATCGCCGCGGCGGGTGAAGGTGGCAAGCCACCGCGCGTTTCGCGGCGGCGCGCTGGTGACCTTCGAGGGGCTCGCCGATCGTGACGGGGCAGAGACCCTGCGCGGCGCGGTGTTCGAGGTCGAGCGGGACCGCGTGCCGCCGGCCGAGCCGGGGGTCTATTACCACTTCCAGCTGATCGGCTGCCGCTGCACCGAGGCGGGGCGGGATCTCGGCAAAGTGGTGGACGTGATCGAGGACGGTGGCGGGCTGCTGTTGATCGTGGCGGATGGCGAACGGCGGTTGCCGATCCCGTTCGTCCAAAGTTTTTTGCGCGAGGTGGATGTCGAGCGAGGGCGGATCGATCTGGCGCTGCCGGAAGGTCTGATCGAAACGTGCGCGTCCAAGTCCTGACGATCTTTCCGGAGCTGTTCGCGCCATTTCTCGCGACCAGCTTGATCGGCAGGGCGCGGAACAACGACCTGCTCGACGTTCAGGTTTTCGACCTTCGCCTCTACACGGAAGATCGGCACCGAAGCGTGGACGACGAGCCGTACGGTGGCGGCGGCGGGATGGTGATGACGGCTCCGCCTTGGGTCCGCGCGGTGCGGAAGTTGTCGGAGGGAGCGGAGGGCACCGAGGGGGCGACCCCCTGGCGCGTGCTGCTTTCGCCGCAGGGCCGGCGGCTGGACGAGGCGAAGGTGCGCGAACTGGCCGGGCGGGGCGATCTGATCCTGCTCTGCGGGCGTTACGAGGGGATCGACGAGCGGGTGCGCGAGTCGGTGGTGGACGAGGAGATCTCGATCGGCGACTACGTCCTGTCGGGAGGGGAATTGCCGGCGATGGTGCTGATCGAGGCGATCTCGCGGCAGATCCCCGGGGTGGTCCAGCTGGCGGGGTCGGTTGAAAACGACAGCTTCCGCGCCGGGCTGCTCGATTTCCCGCACTACAGCCGGCCGCCGGTCTTTGAAGGCAAAGCGGTGCCCGAGGTGCTGCTGTCCGGAAATCACGCCGCGATCGTGCGCTGGCGGGAGCGGATGGCGCTCCGGGCGACCTGGGAAAAGCGGCCCGATCTGCTGGCCGAGGCGCGGCTCACGCCGGAGCAGGAGCGGGAGCTGGCGGCGCTGAAAGAGGGACGCGGACCGGAGTAAGAGGTTCGTCGGAGGAACACGCTCGGCGTAGGGTCCCTCCCCCCGGGGAGGGGGATGGAGGAACGGGGGGAGGACAGGAGGGGGGTTGCTTCGGGCGAGGGATTGCCCGTCTGGAACGACCCCCATCCTGTCCTTCCCCCGGCTCCAACCCACCCCCGCCCCGGGGGAAGGGACCCTTCGTTCGACGGAGGGGATGGACCTAAGAGGCCGAAAACCGTTCTCCCCTCTCCCGCTGGAGAGGGGCCGGGGGTGAGGCCGCTTGCGCGGGGCGATGTCTTTGAGAATAATCAGCGGCTTGGCCGGTACGGCAGAGTGCGCAATCATCCAGAATACGAGCAGGTTTCGAGGTGAGGACATGAATCAGCTACAGCAGGTCGAGAGCGCTTATCTCCGCACGGGCATGCCGGACTTCCGCCCCGGCGACACGGTGAAGGTCCACGTCCGGGTCAAAGAGGGCGACAAAGAGCGTATCCAGATCTTCCAGGGGGTCGTCATCGCGCGCCGGGCGGGCGGCACTCGCGAGACGTTCACCGTTCGCAAGATGTCGGGCAGCATCGGCGTCGAGCGCATCTTTCCGCTGCATGCGCCGCTGGT
>DATMZU010000430.1:0-2104 GCA_035607435.1 Thermoanaerobaculia bacterium
CCTCCGGCAGATCGATGCCCCCAGTATGGTGATCGGGGGAATCGCGGTCATCGCACACAAGCGTTTCCCTGGCGCGGGCTAGCGAATCCCGCGAGCGGGATCGCGTTTTCGTTCGCGGGATTCGGTGCGCCGGCGTGCGCTCACCTCAGCGAGCAATCACCCAAGGGGGCGTCGCCGCGGGGTGCTTCCAATGGACGTTGACGTATTGCCGGAGGCCGCTCAGAAGATCCTGGCTGATCGGATGGAGCGCGACCGCCTCGAGAAGCAGCGTCCAGAGAGCCTGGAGCTGCTCGTGCGCAGCCGCCGCGAGCGCCGGATCGGAAAGCGCCCTCCGACAGACTTGCGCCGCTTTTTCGAGGTCTCCCGCCTTCATGTGGCGCTCGTAAAGGTAAAGGAGGTCGAGAAGGGCATCCTTCACCAGCCCGTGCTCGATGTCTTGATCCACCACTTCGTCGAAAAGCCGCTCCGCCGGCTGCTTGTATCCAAGTGAGTCAAGGAGGCGAGCCGTGGTGAACCGGCCCCGGATTCGCGGGCGTATCCGGGGGCTCGAGGCGAGCAGAGGGGAGGAGCGATTGAACACTCGCAGCGCTTCGATCGGCCGACCCATTCCGATCAAGCACTCCACCCGCAGAAAGTCGGCAGAAAGCCTCAGGAATGAATTCTCGGCGGGGATCAAAGGGAGTGCGCGATCCAGCGCTTTCAATCCTTGGTCCGGCTTGATCGGTTCCAAGACGTTGGCCACTTTGACCAGCGTACGGGCCACCAGGTTCCATTCGGACAGACTCTCGTAGATGGCCTGGCACTCTTCCAGGGCGCCCAACGCCTGGGAAACATGCCCTTCGTCGTCGAGAGTGGAGGCGGTGATGGAAAGGAGCCCCGCCTTCAGCCGGAGGTCGCCGGTTCCCTCCTTCAAGTGGCGCTCCGCATTTTCGAGGGCCTGGTGCGCTCGCCGCCATTCGGCCGCCCGTCGCCGGGCGTTGGCGACCGCCGTCCAGACTTCGGCTTGCAGATCGTGGCTCGCGTGTGGGGTCGTCTTGCGCCGCTGGTGCATCGCCTCGATGACGAGAAGGGCGAGAGAGGCGAGAAACTCCGCCTCTTCCCAGCCCGCCTCTTCTTTGAGCTCACCGAGCAGGAGCTTCAGGAAGTCGGTGGTGTGGCACGCCTTCGCCATCCGGACCCGCTCCCGCTGACTCCGCCGGCTCGGCAGGCGGCGCACCTCCGCCCACTCCGCCAGGGCGGTCAGCGATTCAACCCCCCATTGGCGTTCCCGGTCGACCACGTCGAACACCACCTGGAGCGGTCCGCCCGAAGGAAGCCCCGGATGGTTCGCTGCGCGAAACTCTTCGAGCAGGGTCCCGGCCACGGCCCGGCAGCGATCGCAGGCGAGCAGGTGCTCCGCGGCGTCCTCGGCTTCGAGGGGGCCGGCCTCCCCGCCCAGAATCCTCCGCAGAGCTTCCCGCTCGACGTGAAACATTTAAGACCCTCCTCCGATAGGCCTCTTGTTCGGGTACTTAAGCTTAGGTCGAAGTAACCCCCTGTGTACAGTTCCTTTCAGAGACAACGGCGAGGGGTGCGGAAGGACCCCTCACCCGGCGGGGATCAACCATTCGGATCCAACCCGCCGCCCCAATCGCTCGGCGGCGGAGCGGGGCGCCCGTCCGGGTCCAATCCGCCGCCCCAATCGCTCGGCAGCGGGGCGGGCCGCCCGTCGGGGTCCCAGCCGGCACCCGTATCGCTTGGCGGGGGGGCGGGATGCCCGTCGGGGTCCAATCCGCCGCCGATTTCGGTCGGCTGCGAGACGGAGAACTGCGCGGTGAGATAAAGCAGTAGCAGTACGAGACGAAGCATGGCTTCTCCCTTCGGGGGCGGTTTGCCGCACGGGCATCAGCGCCCGCGATGCGCGTCCCTCCGGCGGGAGTGTCCGCCCCTCCGGCACCGAGGGGCAAGCGGGAGAGAGGGCTCGACGGATGGATTCACTCGAAATTCCGATCCTCCTGACCGAGCGCCTGCGGCTGCGGCCCTTCCGCAAGGGCGATTTTCCCGACTACGCGGCGATGTACGCGGACCCTGAAGTTCTGCGCTATCTCGGCTCGGGGCCGGAGCC
>DATMZU010000433.1:0-17510 GCA_035607435.1 Thermoanaerobaculia bacterium
CAGGCGCGGAAGGCCCCTTACCCCGATCCGCTCGAAGCCGCGCTCCTCGCCGAATCGGCGGGGGCGACGGGCATCACCGTCCACCTCCGCGCCGACCGGCGGCACATCCAGGACCACGACGTCGAGCGCTTGGCCCGGGTGCTCGCCGGCAAGCTGAACCTCGAAATGGCCGCCGAGCCCGAAATGCTCGGAGTGGCGCTTCGCGTCCGGCCCCACCAGGTCACGCTGGTCCCGGAAAGCCCCACCGAGGTGACCACCGAAGGCGGACTCGACCTCCGCCTCCACGGCGACCGCGTCCGAGCTGCGACCGAGCGCCTCGCGGCGGCCGGCATCGCCGTCTCGATCTTCGTCGATCCCGATCCGGAGCAGATCGAACCGCTCGCCCGCCTCCGCGAAGTCGGAGTCTCCGGCTTCGAAATCAACACCGACGCCTATACGAAAGCCGCCCCCGGCCCCGCCCGCGACGAGGAGCTTGCCCGAGTCGCCCGCGCCGGAGCCCTAGGCCGCGCCGCCGGCCTCCACCTCTACGCCGGCCACGGCCTGACGGTCGAAAACGTCGGCCCGATCGCGGCCATCGAAGGAATGGAAGAGCTGAACATCGGCCACGCCCTGGTCTCGCGGGCGGTGCTGATCGGGATGTCGGCGGCGGTCAAGGAGATGCTGGAGGCGATGGGGTGGGGTGGGGCGGTGGGGTGAAGGCGAGGTAGCCGAACCCGGTCGGTGGGGCAGCCCGGAGCGGCGGTCGAACCCAGGCCGGTGGCCTGGGCTGAGGTAACGCGACCCTTCGGGCCGCAAAAACAACCCGGCGGATAGCTTTTACGGCCTGAAGGGCCGTGTCCTGTAAGCCCAGGCCATCGGCCTGGGTGGCGAGCGCCCGACCCTGAAATGCCCGCCTGCCGCCAATTGTTAAACTCCGGCGAAGGAGGAAGTCCATGTTCTACGACTACCACTATTTCTACTTCGTCGGCCCCGCGCTTCTGTTCTCGCTTTGGGCGAGCTGGCGGACGCGGTCGGCGTTCAAGAAGTACTCGCAGGTGATGAGCTTGCGCGGCTTGACCGGGGCTCAGGCGGCGGCCGAGATGTTGCGCGCCGGGGGCATTTCGGACGTCAGCATCGTGGCGCATCCCGGCTCGCTCTCGGACCATTACAACCCCTCGACCAAGACGCTCGCCCTGTCGGAGCCGGTCTATGGCCAGCGCTCGATCGCGGCGATCGGCGTCGCCTGCCACGAAGCGGGACATGCGATCCAACATGCCACCCATTACGGTCCACTGGGGATCCGCTCGGCCCTGGTGCCGACCGCGGGCATCGGCTCCAAGGTCGGCTACTTCGTCATGCTCGGCGGCTTGATCTTCCACTCGCCGACAGTCGTCGTGCTCGGCGCGCTGATCTTCTCGGCCGTGTTGTTGTTCCAGATCGTCACCCTGCCGGTCGAGTTCGACGCTTCGGCCCGTGCCAAGAAGCTCGCGGTGGACAACGGCCTGATCCTGCCGCAGGAGCGCGAGGGGATGGACCGGGTGCTGAACGCCGCCGCCATGACCTACGTCGCGGCGGTCGTCTCGTCGCTGATGACGGTCATCTATTACCTGGTCCGCGCCGGGGTCCTCGGCGGCGGTAGCCGCCGGGCCTAAGGCCGGCAGGCTCCCTCATCCACCCTGCACCGCGCGCGCCGGATCCACTCCGGCGGCGCGGAGCGCGGGAAACCAACTGGCCCAGAGCGCCACTCCGGCGACCACGGCGGCCACGGTGGCGAGCACCGTCGGGTCGCCCGGGGCGACGCCGTGGAGCTGGCTCGCGATCAGGCGCCCGAGGGCGAGGGATAGCCCGAGGCCGAGCGCGATGCCGATGGCGGCGAGGCGGGTGCCCTCTCCCACGATCAAACCGAGGATCTTCCGGCGATCGGCGCCGAGCGCGGCGCGGATGCCGATCTCGCGTGTCCGTTGGCGCACCGACCAGGCGAGCAGACCGTAGAGGCCGAGCGCGGCGAGCGAGAGCGCGAGCGCCGCGAACAGGGCGAGCAGGCCGAGCGCGAAGCGGATCGGCGCAAGCGCCTGCTCGACCGCCTGTTCGAGCGTGCGGACGTTGGCGATCGGGATCGCCGGATCGATCCGCGCGACCTCGGCGCGCACCGCCGCGGTAAGCGACGCGGGATCGGTGCCGGCTTTCGCTCGCACCACGTAGGCGCGCGGCCCGAACGCGACGTTCGCGAGCGGAAAATAGACCGTCGCCCGATCGATGGTGGCGAGCGCCATGTGACGGACCGGAGCCACGACGCCGGCCACCTCGACCTCGAACGGCTGGCCGAACGGGTTGACGCCGAGCCGCCGGCCGATCGGATCGGTGCCCGGCCAGAGCTGGTCGGCGAGCGTGCGATCGACCACCGCGAGCGGCCGGTTCGCCTCCTCGTCGGCGCGAGTGGGGAAGCGCCCCGCGAGCCGCTTCAGGCCCAGCGCTTGAAACAATCCCGCGCTCACCGGGCGCAGGCTCGCCTCGTTCTTCGTCCACTCCTCTTGCGGCTGGTCGGGGCGGCCGAACGGTCCGGTCCAGAAGCGACCGGAGAGTGGCAGAGGAAACGTCGAGCCGGCGTTCGCCACCCCCGGGATCGCCGCCAATCGCGCCTCCAACTGGCGGTGGAAGCGGATCTGATCGGCCGGCTGGGGATACTTGCGGAACGGCACCTGAAGCGTAAACGTGAGCGCGCCTTTCGGCGCAAAGCCGAGATCGACCCGGCCGAGCGACCGGGCGGTCGCGAGCAGCAGCCCGGCTCCCGCGAGCAGCACAACGGTGATCGCGACCTCCGCCACCACCAGCGCCCGGCGGGAGTTCGAGCGCCCCCCCGAGGCGGCGCCGCCGCGCAACGCCTCGGCAGGCGCCGCGAGCGACGTGGCGACCGCCGGAGCGAGACCGAACGCGAGCGCGGAGATGACCGCCGCGCCGAGGGCGCAGGCGAGCGCCGTGCCGTCGAGTCCTGCCGCCGCGAGGCGCGGAATCCCCGGCGGGGCGAGCGCCACCAGCGCCTCAAGGCCGAGCTTCGCGAGCAGCAGGCCGAGGGCAGCGCCGCCGAGTGCCAGCAGCAGCGCCTCGGTCATCGATTGGCGGATCAGACGCGGACGCGAAGCGCCGAGCGCCGCGCGCACCGCCATCTCGCGTCGGCGCGAAGTCGCGCGGGCGAGCAGCAGGTTCGCGAGATTCGCGCAGGCAATCAGCAGCACGCAGGCGACCGCGCCGCCGATCGCCGCGAGCGCCGGCCGCACCGCGCCCACCACGTCGCCGTGAAGCGGCACCACGTCGATGTGCATCCCCATGTTCCGGTGGAATGGATACGTCGTTCGCAGGCGGCCGGCGAGGGCGTCCATCTCCCGGCTCGCGGCGCCGAGCGACACCCCGGGGGCCAGGCGGCCGAGAACGCGCAGGAACTGCTGCTCGCGCGGTACCCGCGACAGGTCGAAACGCAGCGGCGTCCAGCCCTGGATTTCCGCCGGCATCCCCGCGTCCGCCGGCATGTAGAGCGCGAAATCCGGACGCATGACGCCGACCACGGTGAGCGGCGCGTCGTTGAACCGGACGGTGCGCCCAATCACTTTGGGGTCGCCGCCGAACCGGCGATGGAAGAACCCGTAAGAGAGCACCAGCGCGCCGGGCGGCGGATCGGCGTTCGGCGCAATCGTCCCGTCGGGAATCGGCGTCTCGTCCTCTTTGAGGAACGTCCGGCCGAACAGCGGCGGCGTGCCGAGCAGGTCGAAGAAATTCGCCGTCACGGCGCCGATCTTCACCTGCTCGGGCTCGCCCCCCTCGGCGGTCAGGCTCGCCTCGAAAACGTTGTTCGTCGCGGCGAGCGCCGCGAAGCTCTTCGTCTGCGCGCGGTAATCGAGAAAGTCAGGAGCCGAAACCGGCGCCTTGCCGAAATGGGTCTTCTCCAGCCGGTTCCAGACCAGCACCAGCCGCCCTGGGTCACGATAGGGCAGGGGAGTCCAGACGACCGCCCGCATCACGCTCCAGATCGCAACCGTCGCCCCGATGCCGAACGCCAGCGTAATCAAAGCGATGGCGGCAAACCCGGGTGCCAGCCGCAGCTGGCGAAACGCGGAACGGAGATCCTGGCGCAGCCGGTCGGACATGGTGTAGACCCTCCTCCTCTCGACGTCCTTGAGGATCTACGGATCGGCGGCGGGAAGGTTCGCGGTAGAAGCTTGCCTCAACTCCTCACCGCTTCCGTCGACTCTCCGCCGCCTCTTCGTCGATCTCTAACTCGGCGCTGTCCTTCTGGTGCCAGGAGAGGCCCGCCGCGTCTGTGCCTTCAAGCGGGGGAGAAGGCGCTGCGGCCCGTCACGGTCGCTGGATTAGGCCAGCCCCTTCCGGCCAAACTCTGCGGAAGTGGCCGACGTTGAGAGTCAGAAGTCGATCGACTCCTACCCGCGCCGCGGCGGCGGCGATCAGCCCGTCGTAGACCACCCCTCCGGAGCATTCTAGGTTGGCCAATTTCTCGAGGGTCGATACGAATTCGTCCGCCGAAAGCGCGATCGGCCGAAACGCAGGAAGAACGTTCTCTCGCAGCATCCGGAGCGCCAATCCCGGCGAGATCCTCGGCCTCGTTGGAATGCGGGTCAAGGTTGCGAACAGCTCCGCCAAGGAATGCGCGGCCACGAAAGCTTCGATCTCTCCGGCGAGGGCGCGGTCGAGCCATGGGTACGCCTGTTCGTGTGACTCGTGACTCTCGATCAGGGCTGCGACCAGTGTTGAGGTGTCGAAGAAGACCTTCACCGGCGTACAGGCACCGCCAGAAGGTCCAAGCGCTCTTCTCGAACTTCACGGAGGGCCCCCTCGACATCGCCCGCCCGCCGCCCGGTGAACACCAACGCCCGACCTTTTCGGACGAGAGGGCTCTCGTCGCTCAGGATGGTGATCCGGACACCCCCTTCGATGGCCTGAAGGCCTAGCTCGTCCCCTGGCTCCAGGCCGAGATCGGACCGCATATCTTTAGGGATCAGTACCCGCCCGAAGCGATCTATCGTGGTCTTGACCATGGTTTTGCCATTCTACTGACCCAGTTGGCAAGAGTCGATGCCAAGTCTGCGGGAATCCCGTCCAGACCCTTCTCGGCGGCCCCTACCCCTTCCCGGTCTTCGTCGGCCGAATCTCGATCGTGCTGGGCAACGCGCGCTCCGGGTAGGTGAGGAGATGGAGCACCGCGGCGGCGACGTCCTCGGGGGCGAGGCGCCAGCCGCCTGGTTTCGTGGCCGTTCCCGCGGGATGCACCGCCGGGTGGCCGAATTCGGTCTCGACGCTTCCCGGCAGGATCGTTCCGACGCGGACGCCGTAGGGGCGCAGGTCGAGCATCGCCGCTTCCGAGAGGGCGACCAGGCCGAATTTGCTCGCGTTGTAGGCGGCGCCGCCGGCAAAGGCGTGGCGGCCGGCGAGCGACGCGACGTTGACGATCCAGCCGGAGCCGGCGCGCTTCATCGCGGGTGCCACGGCGTGGAGAAAATAGAACGGGCCGGAAAGGTTGGTCTCGATCGTCTCGCGCCAGGCTTCTTCCGAGATCTCGTCGATCGGCGCGAACCGGCCGACTCCGGCGTTGTTGACCAGCAGGTCGATCCCGCCGCTCTCCGCGAGTACTGCAGCGACGAACGCCTCGACGGCGCGCGGATCGCGGACATCGACCGTGGTGCCGCTGATCCGCGCGCCGAATCGAGCTTGAAGCTCCTTTTCCGCCTCGGCCGTGCGTTCGGGATCGCGGCCGCAGAAAGCGACCCGCCAACCGGTCTCGGCGAGCGCTTCGACGATCGCGCGGCCGATGCCGCGACCTCCGCCGGTGACGATCGCGGTCTTTTGGGCGGGGGGAGAGGTCGGGGCGTCGGCGGTCAAAGCGGCTCCTTCCGGGGAGGATTCACAAGAGTCTCAACCGAGGGCGCCGTCTCGAAATGCCCGGGTGTTGCCGGGCGCGCGATCCCTGGGTGCGCGGGCCTCCGGCCCGTCCGCCAGGCGATCACCGTAAACCCCAAGAGCAGCAGCGCGGTCCCGGCGCTGATCCGCAGCCCCCAGACGAACGACCGCGGACGGTACCGGAGATCGATCCGGTTCCGGCCGGCGGGGGCGTAGATGCCCACGAAGGCGTGGTTTGCGTAGGCGAGCGGCAGTTCCCGTCCGTCGATCGTGGCGTGCCAACCGGGCCAATGGGTTTCGCTCACCACGATCCATCCGGCGGCTTGAAGGTCGGCCTCGATCTCGAACCCCAGGCCCTGGCGCTTCGTGACGAGCCGGCCGCGGGCGTTGCGGCGTTCTCGCGTCGCGACCTCTTGGCCGATCGGCTCGATCGTCGCGAGCTGGAGGAAGGTTTGATTGACCGCGGTCCGGGCCATCAGCGGCACGGGGTCGCTGCCGACGACGACCCGGCGCGGCAGGAAGGCGCGCGGCAGCGCGTGGCGGTTCTCGTAGAGGACGAGGCTCCTACCCTCGGCGATCTGCCGGTACCAATAAGGGGCCGTCTTCGGTCGCGGCACCAGGACGTAGCGGGCGTTCAGAAAATCGACGACCGGATCGTCCAAGCGGTTGAAGCGCAGAAAGGTCCAGGACGGATCCTGCGGGTCGTTGCGATAATTGCGGAACTGGCCCAGGCGGCGAAGCGTCATCGCGTTGTCGCCGCGCGGATCTTCGAAACGATAGTGGGTGAAAGTGTCGGGAGGCATCGCCACGTCGAGTGCCAGCACGCGCTGGGGCTCGGACGTTTCGGGCACGGCGTCGAGCGGCGCCACGGCGGGGAAGAACGCCTTCCTTTCTTGAGGTACGAACAGGTAGCCGGTTTCGGCCCGGCGCTCCGCGAGGTGGGCGACGAGCAGCAGCGCCACGGCCCAATCTCGCGGCCGGGCGAACGCGAGCAGCGCCGCGGCGCCGAGCGCGGGCACCACCAGCCAGGCGGTTCGCTCGAGGTAGGCGGTCGCATCGAGCCCGAGGGGCGCGGCGTCTTGCCAGAACAGGGCGGCGAGGAGGCCCAGCGCCAGGGCGGCGCCCGCGGTGATCCACGGCGTCGCGCGTCGGCGCGGTTCGGAAGAGTCCCAGGCATCGACCGCCGCCGCCGCGAGCATCGCGAGTCCGAACGCGCCGACGAACGCGAGCCGGTCGTTGAGCGCGAGGTCGAAGATCGGCAGCCGGGCGAGCAGCACGTGGAGCGGCCGGAAACCGATCCCGGCGAGCACGCCGAACAGATAGAGGGCCGCCCCCGCCGCGGCGATCCGGCGTCGCGGGCCGGCGAGGCCCGCGACCGCCAGCGCCACGATCAGACCGCCCGAGAAAGCGCGGCCGGGCGCGTAGAGCGAAAACCCGTAGTCCGGATGCCTGCCCACCTCGTCGTTGAAAATCCCCCAGGCGTAGGGGACGAATTCGGCGCGCAGGAGCGCCGCCGATTCGCCGTAGGGACGCGCGTGAAAGGCCTTGTCCGCGGCCCCGCGGCGGACGACCAGCTCCAGGGTCTGATCGATCGCCTCCAGGTGGGGGAGCAGGAAGAACGCCGAAAGCGCGGCGGCGACGATCCCGGCGCCGAGCGCGAACCCGATCGACCGGAGGGCGGGGCTGGTGCGGAACGGCGGTCGAAGCTGCCGCCACGGCATCGCGAACGCGGCGCAGGCCGCGGCGACCAGGACCGCGTGCGCCACCGATTCGGAATGGCCGGTGAGGAGGATCAGCGTTAACGTCAAGCCGAGCAGAGCCGCGTTGCCGCGGCTCGGCTCGCGCGCGAGAAGCACGGCGGAAAACAGCACCCAGGGGAAGAACGCGAGGGTGGGCGTCACCGGCCAGAGGTTCCAGAACAGCAGGAAGCCGGAGGTGCTCCAGGCGACGGCGCCCACCAGCGCCGCCCTGCGGGAAAGACCGAACGTGGCGAACGCGAGGAAACCGCCGAGGCCGGCGATCGCGAGATGAAGCCCTCCCACCAAGGCCGCCTCGTCTTCGAGCGGCACCAGCAGGGCTAACAGGTTCACCGGCGCGTAGGGCGCCGATTGCGCCATGCCCGCGAGCGGCTCGCCCGCGCGGCACCACGGGTTCCAGAGCGGCCATTCGCCCATCGCGTAGGCGTGGCGCACCGCCGCGCGCCACGGCGCGATCATGGCGAACGGATCGTGAAAGATCGCGGGCGAGGCCGGCCGGTCGCCGAGCAGCTCGCGGTGCGCGTCGAACGGCTGCACCCGGTAGGCGCGATCGACGGGAAACAACGTCCCGCCGGAAATCAGCGCGGGACCGACGAACACGAGCGGCGCCAAGATCAAAACCGCGGCATCGCGCCGCCGCAGACCGAGGCGGAGCCGCATCGCGCCCGCCGCGATCGCCGTGGCGGCGAGGAGATAGAGAAGAAAAGGCCAGAGCGTCACGCCACCCCCCGCGAGTTAGTTTTTGCCGCGATTCTGACGAGGTGTACGACTCGGCCGGCACTCTTGTCAAGGCCCCGTCGCCCAGGTGTCGCTTAGATGCGTGCCAAAAGGCTCTCCGGGCGCTTCGTGGGGCCGCGCCTTGCGGCGGCGGTCGCGCCCCCGACGAGCAGGAGCAAGAGCGCGGCCGCACTGATCCGAAGGCCCCAGACGAACGCCCGCGGGCGATAGACCAGATCGATCCGGCTGCGGCCGGCCGGGGCGAAGATCCCGACGAAGGCGTGATCCGCATAGGCGAGAGGGAGCGGCCGCCCGGCGATGGTGGCTTTCCAGCCCAGCCAGTGCGCTTCGCTCACCACGATCCAGCCGGGCGCGGAAAGATCCGCCTCGATCTCGAAGCCGAGCCCTTTCCTGCGAGTCGAGAGCCGGCCGCGGGCGTTTTCCTGTTCGTGGGTCGCCGTCTTCTCGCCGATCGGTTCGATGGTCGAAACCGCGCCGAAGGAGTCGATCTTAGAAACCCGTGCGAGGAGCGCCGACGGATCGCTTCCGATCCATAAGGTCCGCGGCAAAAAGGCGCGAGGCAGTGCGCGACGGTTCTCGAACAGGGCCAGGCTTGCGCTTCTTGCGATCGGCCGATCACCGCGCGGGAGCGCCGTCGGAGCGGCCCTCAGCACGTATCGGACGTTGAGCAGATCGAGGGAACGATCGTCCGGGCGGTCGAAGCGGAGCAGGGGACGGCGGCTTCCAGGTTCGACCGCGTTGCGAAACCGGGCCAGGCGGCGGAGGGTCAAGGCATTGTCGCCCCGGGGATCTTCGAAACCGTAGAAGATGGCCGTGTTGGGGGGGAGTGCGCCGCGGAGCGCCACCACCCGCGCGGGCTCGGTGGTCCTCGGCACCGCGTCGAGCGGTGCGACGCGGGGAAAGAAAGCGCGCCGTTCCTGGGGGCGGAAGAGGTGGGCGGTCTCCATCCGCCGCTCGGCCAGGTGCGCCCCAAGCAGCAGAACGACGATCAGGTCGCGCGGTCGCGCGAGCAAAAGGAGCACCCCGACCGCCGCGGGCGCCACCAGCGCGACCGTGCGCAGAAGGTAGGAGGTGGCACCGAGACCGGCGTCCGAGGCGCCGGGCCAGAAGAGCCAGGCGACCAGGGCGAGCGCCGCCGCCGCGACCGCGGTGAGGGCCGGCACCCGCCGGGAAGCGAGGCGCGAGGAGTCCCAGGCTTCGATCGCCGCCGCCGCGAGCAGAGAGAGCCCGAAGGCGGCGAGGAACGACATGCGCCGGTTGAGCGTCAAGTCGAGGATCGGCAGGCGGGCCAGCAACTCGTGGAGCGGCCGGAAGCCGACCCCGGCGAGCACCCCGAACAGGTAGAGCGCCCCGCCCGTGACGGCGAGGCGGCGGCGGGAACCGGCCAGTCCGGCGAGGGCGAGAGCGAGGATCAGCCCCCCGGAAAAGGCGCGGTCCGGCGCGTTGAGGGCGGCGGAATAAGTGGCGGGGCGTCGGCGGATCTCTTCGTTGGTGTTGCCCCAGACGAACGGTACGACCTCGGCCTTGAGGAGCGCCAGCGCCTCTCCGAGCGGTCGGGCGTGAAACGCCCGGTCGGGCGTGGAGCGGCGGTGGAGCAGCTCGCGCGATTGGTCGATCGCATCGAGATGAGGGAGGATGAAAAACGCCGCGAGGGCGGCGGCGGTCAGGCCCGCCGCGAGAGCGTGCCCGGTCGCGCGACCGATCTCGCGCCGGGCGGCCGACGCGGACAGGGCCTGGCGCCAGGGGAGCGCGGTGGCCGCCCAGACGGCGGAGACCAGGACCGAGTGGGCGACCGACTCCTGATGGCCGGTCAGGAGAAGAAGGGTGAGCGCCAGGGCAAGGAGCGCGGCGTTTCGGACGTTCGCGTCGCGCGCCAGACGAAGCGCGGCGAACAGCAGGAACGGAAAGAGCGCGATCGTCTGCGAGAGCGGCCAGAGGTGCCAGAAGAGCAGGAACCCCGAGCTGCTCCAAGAGACGGCGCCGACGAGGGCCGCCCGCCGGGAGAGACCCAAACCGGCGAGCGCGAGGAAACCTCCCAAGCCGGCGATCGCCAGAGTGACTCCGGCGACCAGAGCGGCTTCATCCTCGATCGGCACGCAGAGGGCGAGCAGATTGACGGGCGAATAAGGGGCTGCCTGGCCGAGCCCCGCGAGCGGCTCGCCCGCACGGCTGAACGGATTCCAGAGCGGCCACTCCCCCAGGGCGTAAGCGTGGCGCACCGCGGCGCGCCAGGGGAGAATCTGCGCGAACGGATCGTGGTAGATCGCGGCGCTCGGCGCCCTGCCGCCGAGGAGGGCCCGGTGGTGCGCGAGCGGCTCCACCCGATAGGCGCGATCGATCGGGCTCAGCGTGCGGCCGGAACAGAGCGCCGGCCCGACGAATACGAGCGGCGCCAGGATCAGGAGCGCCGCGTCGCGCCGCCGCAGGCCGAGGCCGAGACGGATCGTTCCGGCCGCGAGCGCCGCGGCCGAAAGAAGGTACACGGCGAGCGGCCAAGGCGATACGAATTCCACGGGATCGGGACTCCTTATGAGCAGCCAAGCGTGTACGTCGGGTGGCGATGTCCTGTCCAAGACCCTAAGCTTCGCGCCGCGGGCGTTGACGCCGCGGTGCTCGATCCGAAACACTTGAGAAGAGGCCCAAGCCCCCCATGACCGAAACCTACGACGCCCTGATTCTTGGAGCCGGCCCGGCCGGCGCCACCGCCGCTCTCACCTTGGCCCGCAAGGGGCTCCGCGCGCTGGTGATCGACCGCGCGAAGTTCCCCCATTTTCACATCGGCGAGTCGCTGCTGCCGCGCAACTTTCGGCTCCTCCACGACCTGGGCCTCGCCGAACGGGCGGCGAAGCTGCCGCAGACCGCGAAATTCGGCGCCGAATTCATCACCGGCCACGGCCGCGACGGCGGCACGATCCGCTTCGCCGACGGGCTGATCCCCGGTTCGGATCGCGCGATGAACCTGGAACGCGGGCCGTTCGACGCCATGCTGCTCGACGCCGCGCGCGAAGCCGGCGCCGAGGTGATCGAAGGGTGCGCCGTGCGCGGTTTTCCGCGCCTTGCGGATGGCGACGTGGCGGTCGAGCTGTCGGACGGCCGTACGGTCGAGGGGCGCTGGCTGATCGACGCCTCCGGCCAATCGACGCTCGTGGGCAAGCACCTGGGGCTTCGCCGCCTCCTGCCGCATCTCAAGAAAGTGGCCTACTTCGGGCATTTCAAGGGGGTCGAGCGCTCGCCGGGCGTCGAGGGCGGCTTCATCCGCATCGTGATGTGCGAAGAGGGCTGGTTCTGGCTGATCCCGCTCGACGAGGAGCGCACCTCGATCGGCCTGGTGCTCGACGACTACCGCGCCCGGCAGGCGGAGGTGCCGGCCGACCGCATGCTGGCCTGGGGGATCGAGCGCGCGCCGCTGGTCGCCCGCTGGACGGCGAATGCCGAATTTTCGGGCAACAACGGCGTGATCGCCGATTTTTCCTACCGCTGCACGCCCTACGCCGGTCCGGGTTATTTCCTGGTGGGGGACGCCGCGACGTTCGTCGATCCGATCTTTTCCACCGGCGTCTGCCTCGCGATGATGAGCGCCGTCCGCGCCGCCGAAGAGATCGTCGGGCTGCTCGGCGGTGCAGAGGCGAAACCCGCGCGTCGCCGCTACATCCGCTATCTCGAAGGAAGCTCGACGGCGTTCTTCCGCATGGTCGATCTGTTCTACGACCCGGCGTTCCGCGACCTGTTCATGTCGGGAGAAGGCCCCCTCCAGATCCACCGCGCGATCATCTCCCTGTTCGCGGGCGAAGTCTTCCCGCGTCCCGCCTTCTCGGTGCGTTGGCGCCTGCGGCTGTTCGATTTGTTCTGCTTCGCCCAGCGCCGCTACCCGTTCCAGCCGCGGCGAGAGCGCTGGTCGCTGTTCAGCCGGGGGGTGGTTGGAGCCGCGGATCGGTCGAGCGAACCGGCTCGCCCTCTTTCCGGATCGGAAAGCGTGCGCAATCCGTAGAGGCCGGCCGGTTCATCCCTCGCCGGCCGCCGTTCGTCCCAGGCTCTCGCCCTGAGCAAGAAATTGATAGTTGAGCATCAGCGATGCAAGGTACCTTCCGAGTCGCAGAGGAGCAGTGGCGCGAGCCGATTCCGCCTCGCGCCCGCCGACCAAAGGAGGTTCCTTCATGCTCCGTAAGCTCATCTTTGCCGCCGGACTCTCCCTCGTCCTCGCCTCGGCCGCCGGGGCGCAG
Organism: Thermoanaerobaculia bacterium; assembly: GCA_035607435.1. GTDB lineage: Bacteria > Acidobacteriota > Thermoanaerobaculia > Multivoradales > UBA5704 > DASYKS01. The sequence goes on from DATMZU010000433.1 coordinate 12,599, forward strand.
ACCTGGACCGCCGTCGCCAGCGGCACGAACATCGACGAATTCGACACCGGCAACTACGCCATCAGCGGCGGCGCGCTGTTCTTCCGGTCGGGCGCCACGGGCAACGTCCGAGGCGAGATCAACATCACCAATCCGAAGGACTCCGGCAATCCGTCCTGGACCACGTTCGAGCTGGTGGCCAACGGCGGGGCCGGCGGCCTCGGCGTGGGGGCTACCGCGACTCTCACCCGCCAGGTGCGGACGACCGGAGCCACGACCGCCATCTGCGTCGCGGTCGCCCCATCGACCGGCGTAACTTCCACCACCACCTGCACGTTCTCGGCGAGCACCTTCGATTTCGCCAACAACAACTACTTCGTCTCGATGTCGCTCGGACGCACCGCGACCTCCCAGGGGATCACCGCGTACAGCGTGCGCGTCTTCTAGGCCGCCGATCGTTTCGTCCCTGGAGGGCTCGCCGAGGTCTGGCGGGCCCTCTTCTTCTCGGCTCGCTGGGTTCCTACCCGGCCACAGTTGCAAGCCGAAGTCACACAGCGCAACTCTGCATCTGGCCGATTCGCGCCATAGGCCAACCTCGTCAACTTCTGCTACGTTACGCCGCCGGATGAACGTCATACTCGAAACCGCGCGCTTGAGCTTGCGGGAGCTGGTCCCCGACGATCTCGACTTCGTCGCCGAGATGCTCGCCGACCCGGAAGTCATGCGGTACTACCCGAAGACCTACAACCGCTGCGAGGCGCAGGGTTGCATGAGCCACCAGATCGAAAAGTACCGGCGCGACGGGTACGGCCTCTGGCGGGTCTCGTTCCTGGGCTCGCCCGAGCCGGTCGGTCTGGTCGGTCTCGTGCGCCAGGAGGTCGAAGGCGAGACGTTCCACGAGATCGGCTACCTGATCCACCGGCCCTATTGGCAGCGCGGCTACGCCACCGAAGCGGCCCTCGGCGTGCGCCGCTTCGCTTTCGAGGTCCGCGGTCTGCCCCACGTCGTCTCGCTCGTCCGTCCCGAAAACGTCCCTTCGGTGGCGGTCGCGAAGAAGCTCGGCATGACCCCGGAGCGCGAGATCCGGTTCGGCGGCTTCATGCACATGGTCTACGGCGTCGCCGCCGGGGCGGTGTCCGCGGGCGACCGCACGGCCTGAGGCTTTGCCCGGCGCGGGAGCCTCCCTCTCGCGCCCTACACCTGCCAGATCACCGGCTTGCCCGCGGCGTACCAGGCGTCGACTTCACCCTCGTAGGCGCGCTCGATCACCGCTCGCTTGATTTTGAGCGAGGGGGTGAGGAAGCCGTTTTCGACCTGCCATTCGTCGCGGACGATGGCTAAGAAGGCGAGCGCCTCGTGGGGATCGACGCTGGCGTTGACCTGGGCGAGGTGGGCGGTGAGACTGGCTTCGATGTCAGGTTTGCCGCCTTGGGCGACGCGCTTTTTGGCTTCGGCTCCGAGGAGGATGAGGGCGAACGGCTTGGGGCGGGACGGGCCGCTCACGCAGACGGCTTCGACCAGCGGGTTGCTGGCGATCTTGCCTTCGAGCGGCGCGGGGGCGACGTATTTTCCTTTGCTGGTCTTGAACAGCTCTTTCACCCGGCCGGTGATGCGCAGCCGACCGAGCTCGTCCAGTTCGCCGCGGTCGCCGGTGCGCAGGAAACCGTCGGCGGTGAAGGCTTCGGCGGTCAGCTCGGGCGCCTTGAAGTAGCCCTTCATCATGCCGGGGCTCTTGACCTGAATTTCACCCTCTTCGCTGATTCGGGACTCGACGTCGGGGTAGGCCTCGCCGACGTAGCCGGCCCGCACCCGCCCGAGGCGGCTGGCGTGGGAGTAGATGAAGTTTTCGGTCATGCCGTAGGCCTCGATCAGCTCCAGGCCGAGGCGGCGGTACCAGGAGAGGAGATCGACCGGCATCGGGGCCGAGCCGCTGCCGGCGAGGCGGACGGCTTCTAGCCCTAAGGCGCGGAGGATCTTCCGCCGCACCAACCACGAGACGAGCGGGATGCGCAGCAGGCGGTCGAGTTTTTCCGGCGGCATTTTGGCGAAGATGCCGAGCTGAAATTTCTGCCAGAGCCGGGGCACGGTGAGGAACAGCGTCGGCCGTGCGCGCCGCAGGTCTTCGACGAAGGTGTCCAGGCTTTCGGCGAAATAGACATGGAAACCGCCGAAGAACGAGCCGCATTCGACGATGCACCGTTCCGCCACGTGGGCGAGCGGCAGGTGCGAGAGCATGCGGTCCTCGGGCCGAATCTCGAACACCCGATCGACGCCGAAACAGGCGCTCGCGATCGCGCCGAACGTGACCATCACCCCTTTGGGCGCCCCCGTGCTGCCCGAGGTGTAGATGATCGTCGCGAGGTCGTCCGCATCGCGCACCGGGTCGTCTTCGATCGGCGGCGTCGAGGCGACCAGATCGTCCCAGCGCGGCGCTTCGACCGGCGGGGAGAGCGGCAGCGCGATCCGCGGCAGTGAAGGCGGGATCGCGTCGCGCAGAACCTCCCAGACGTCGAGCTTGCCGAGGAACAGCAGGCGCGCCTCGCTGTGTTCGAGGATCTGCCGCGCGGTCTCCGCCGAGAGCGTCGGGTAGAGCGGCACCGTCACGTGACCGGCCATCCAGATCGCGAGATCGGCGAGCAGCCAGCCGGCGGTGTTCTTGCCCAGAAGGGCGATGGGGCTCCCCGGCGGCAGATTGAGCGACCGCAGATGCGCCGCCATCCGCCGCGCCTCGCCGATCGCCTCGCGAAAGGTGAAGTCGCGCACGCGTCCGCCGCGACCTCCTCCCATGGGCTGCGTCAGATACACCCGGTCGGGCGTGCTGCGCTCCCAGTGGTAGACATGCTCCAGCGCCAACCCGCGCGCGTGACGGCTCGAAAACTCGGTCATGGCGACCTCCTACTCGACCACCACCTCCGACAGATCCTCGGCCGGCTTGGGGTCCTTGAGCTTCATCCCTTCGAGCGCTTCCACCAGGGCGGTGGCGACCACTAGGTTGCGGAACCACTTGCGGTTCGCGGGCACCACGTACCAGGGCGCCCAGGAGGTGGTGGTCTTTGCCAGCGCGTCCTCGTAGGCGGTCGTGTAGTCGTCCCAAAGGGCTCTGTCTTCGAGGTCGCCGAGGCGGAATTTCCAGCTCTTGAGCGGATCGGCAAGACGCGCCTCCAGCCGCTCTTTCTGCTCGTCGCGGTCGATGTGGAGAAAGAACTTGAGGATCGTCGTGCCGTTGTCGGCGCACAGCTTCTCGAACTGGTTGATCTGCTCGTAGCGCGCCTTCCAGATCTTCTTCGGCGCCAGGTTGCGCACGCGGACCACCAGGACGTCCTCGTAATGGCTGCGGTTGAAGATCACCATCTCGCCCTTGCCCGGCATCTTCGGGTGGACGCGCCAGAGGAAGTCGTGGGCGCGCTCCTCTTCGGTCGGCGCCTTGAAGGAGGCGACGCGCACGCCGAGCGGGTTGACGCCGTCGAACACGTGGCGGATCGTGCCGTCCTTGCCGCTCGTGTCCATCCCTTGAAGGACCACCAGGACGCTGCGCTCGCCCTCGGCCCAGAGCTTCTCCTGCAAGACCTCCAGCCGGTCGTTCAGCTCGTCGAACACGGGCTGGACTTTTTCCTTCCCCCCTTTGAACCCGGAGGTCGAGCCGGCGTCCCAGCGCGAGAGATCGACCGGCTTGCCCGGTTCGAGGCGATAGCGTTTCATGGCGAGTCCTCCGTAGACGGAAGAGAGCTTACCGCCTTTCTCCTCTCACACCTTTGGCTCCCTTTGCGGTCTATGATTCCAACACCGCTCTTGCGAAAGGTAGGAACCGTATGCGTCCCATTCGTTTACACGTCGCCGTGCCCCTGTTGGCGGGCTTCCTGCTCGGCGGCCTCGCCGGAACCGCGCGGGGAGAGTCCGCGGCGCCCGCCGAAGGGCCGAAAGATCCGACCTACGCGGCCCTCCGCGCGGCGAAGCCCGACGGCCGGACTCTGGCGGTCTCGGGGCTGGTGCTCGAACGGGACGCGTTCCGGTTCGAATTCGCGAGCGGCACGTTTCATTTCCTGGCGCCGGTCGAGGGGCGGACGATCGGCGCGGTCTTCCTCGGCCAGGGAACGTTCCGGCTGAACCCGGCGACTCCGGGTGAGCGTCGGAGCCTGGCTTTGGACTCGGGGGGTGATCCGAAGACCTTCGAGACGCTCACCGACAGCTTCACCCGGCTGGTTCTGCTGTTCGGCGACGACACCGCGGCGGAGCTGCAATTGGCGGCGCCGGTCCAAACCGGCGCTCCCGCCCGAGAGGCTATTGACGCTTGGGAAGAGCACATGAAGCGGCAGCGGAAGGACTACCACCTCAACTTCCACCTGCGCATCCTCGCCGACCTGCTCGACATCCCCGGGATGACCAGCGGCGCGTTTCTCGCCTTCTTGGAGGGCCAGAAGATCGGCCCCGCGCTCGCCGCGGTCGATCCCCGCGGGGCGGAGGCGGTGGGCGTGGGCGCGGGCGGCAAGGAGGATTCGATCTTCTACGTCGCGGACCAGACCAAAGGGGGTTCCTGGTACGAGTCGGAGAGCGCCGCCGAGATCAAGGGGGGCCGACGGACGGCGCTCTGGCGATCGACCGACGCGACCCACTACGACGTGGAGACCGCGGTCGCCCGCGACGAGGACGTGGCCGGCACCACGACGATCCATTTCCAGACCCTCACGAAGCTCCGGGTGCTGCCGGTGAACCTTCAGCCGGAGCTGCGCCTCCGCTCGGCGCGATTCGCGCTGGAAGGGGACGAGACCTGGACCGCGCTGCCGTTCGTCCAGGAAGCCGAGAAGGAGGACGGCAACAGCGCCGTCATCTTCCCGCGCCAACTGGCGAAGGGCGAGAAGATCCGGCTGGAGCTGGTCTACGCGGGCGACAAAGTGCTGATCGACATGGGCGAGAAGAACTACGCCGTTCTCTCGCG
>DATMZU010000441.1:0-16731 GCA_035607435.1 Thermoanaerobaculia bacterium
AAGGCGCGCGGTTACCGGCCGGCTGGCCGCATCCTGGCGCTCGAAAACCCGCTCCCCGAAAGCTTCCTCGGCCGGCCGCTCGATCTCGAACGCGGACCGGAGATCGGCTACTGCGGCTCCTGGTTGCCGATCAAGGGGATCGAGGTGATCCGGCGGGAGATCCCCGGCGTCCTCAACGCCTTTCCCGGCTGGCGTTTCACCCTGGTGGGCGTCGGCGCTTCGTTCCGTGCCGCAGATCACTTTCCGGCAGACATCCTGCCGCGGATCTCGGTGGTGCCGGTCGCCAACCGCGAGCGCGAGCTGCCCGAGCTATACCGGCGATTTGCGATCCTGATCGCCCCTTCGCTCTCCGAGAGCTTCGGCCTGGCGACCGCGGAGGCGATGGCGTGCGGGGCGGCGGTCGCGGCAACGCCAGTCGGCTTCGCGGCGGCGCTCGTCGAGGACGAGGAAGTCGTGTCGATCGACCCGCCGGGAGAGCCGGGACGCCTGGCCGACGCGGTCGGCCGCCTGATCCGCGACCCCGAGCTCCGGCGCCGGGTCGCCACGGGGGGGTGGAAACGAGTCCAGGAGCTCCGCTGGGACCGCGCCGCCGATCGACTGGCCGCGGCCTACGAGGGCTGGGCGAAAGAGATTCGAACCGTATGGAGCTGACCCAGATCGTGCCGCGCCTGCCGCCCCCCGAAGAGGGAGTCGGCGGGATCGCGCTCGCGCTCGCCGCGGCCCTTGCCCAACGCGGGATTTCCTGCCGTTTCGTGGTGCCTTCTCCGCATGGGGCGGCGGCGCGGCGGGCGGGCCTTCACGTTGTCGAGGTCGCGCGCGAGCCGGCCGCGCTCGCCGCGGCTCTCGACGGCGCCGAGCGCACGATCCTCCACTACGCCGGGTACGGCTACCATCCGCGCGGCGTGCCGGGTTGGCTCGCAGAAGGGCTCGCGCGAACGGACGGGGCGCTCTGGACCCAGTTCCACGAGATGTGGGCGACCGGACCGCCCTGGCGCAGCTCGTTCTGGCTCGCTCCGCTCCAGCGCCGGATCGCCGGATCGATCGGCGACCGGAGCGAACGGATCTCGACCAGCCTCGACCTTTACGCCCGCCTGCTCCGGAGGCGCCTGTCCGAGCCGCGGCGCGAGATCGAGATTCGGCCGGTGATCTCGGGCATTGGCGAGGTCGCCGAGCCGCTCCCTTTCGAGCGACGAACGCCTCGCCTCGTGGTATTCGGCGGCCCGGGGGTCCGTGCCCGAGCCTATGGCGAACATTCGACGGCTATCGAAGCCTCGGTCCGCGCTTTCGGGCTCGCCGAGATCTGGGACATCGGCCCCGAAGCGGTCGCCCCGCCGAGCCTCGGCGCGCTCCCCATTCGCCGGTTGGGCGTTTTGCCGGCGCCCGAGGTGAGCGCGATTCTCGCCGAAAGTGCCGCCGCCTTCCTCGCCTACCCGCTCGGATTCCTGGGAAAATCGAGCGTGTTCGCGGCCTATGCGGCGCACGGCGCGCTGCCGATCTGCGCCGGCCGGCCGGTCGCCGCGGCGGAGGGGGGGCCGACCGCACCTCGGGCCGGAATGCATTTCTGGAATGCGAGCGACCCGGCGCTCCCAAGCTCCAGCGACCTCGCGAGCATTGCCGCCGCCGCGCGAACCTGGTACGAAGGGCATTCGCTCGCTCGCCAGGCGGCGGCGATCGCCGATTGGGCCGACGGCTCCGGCGCCACAACCCGATGAAAGTCCTCCATTACTCCCCCGCCTTTCCGCCCAGCGTCGGCGGTCTTGAGACCACGGTCACCAACATCGCGACCGGGCTCTCCTCCCTCGGTTGCGAAGACACCGTGGTGACGACGACGCCGTCGGATCGGCCGGACCGGTTTCCGTTCCGCGTCGTGCGCCGACCGAACTTCCGCCAGCTGCTTGCGCTGGTCCGCGAGCACGACGTGTACTTCCAGGCGAACATCAGCCTCCGCGGGCTCTGGCCTCTGCTTTTCGTGCGCCGCCCCTGGGTCGTCTCTCATCACAGCTGGTATACCCGCGTGGACGGCAGCATCGGCTGGCAGGATCGTCTGAAACGCCGGCTGCTGCGCCGCGCCGCGGCGTCGATCGCGGTGAGCCAGGCGATGGCCGACGATTTGCTTCCGGTCCGTTCGATCGTGATCGGCAATCCCTATCGCGACGACGTCTTTCGTCTCCACCCCGAAATCCCCCGCACGAAGGATCTCGTGGCGGTCGGCCGCCTGGTGTCGGACAAAGGCTTCTCTCTTCTGTTGGACGCGCTCAAAATCCTCGAACGGGAAATGGGGCTCACGCCTCGGTTGACGTTGATCGGCGAGGGTCCGGAACGCCCTCGGCTCGCGGCCCAGGCCGAGGCGCTCGGGATTGCGGAACGGATCGCGTTCACCGGTGCGATCTCTCACGAAGAGATCGCGCTACGCCTCGCCGAACACCGAATTCTGGTTGCGCCGTCGCTCTATCAGGAGCCGTTCGGCCTGGTCGCCCTGGAGGGGATCGCCTGCGGCTGCGTGGTCATCGGCTCGTCCGGAGGCGGTTTGCCGGAAGCGATCGGCCGTTGCGGCAAGACTTTTCCCAACGGCGACGCCCATGCCCTCGCGGAAGCGATCGCCGAGTTGCTCCGGCAGCCCGAAACTTGCGCCCTGCTGCTCGAAGGGGCTGCGGAGCACCTGGCGGAGCACACGGTTCGACGAGTCGCGGAGCGCTATCTCGCGGTGTTGGAACGAGCGACGGAAGGCAGGACGGAATGAATCCGCGCATTCTGGTCCTCTTGATCGCCGCCGCGGCCACGGCGTGGTCGTTCCGCAACTGGCGCCGAGCGGTCCAATACGTGATGGTGCTGCTGATTCTGGAAGGCGCGATTCGCAAGTGGATCTTTCCCGGGGCGCAAGACATCGTCTACTTCGGAAAGGATCTGCTCCTGGTCGGCATCTATGCCGGATTTCTCGCCAGAGACCGGCCCGGACTGCGGCCGCCGCAACTCCAGCTCTTGTTCGGCCTGCTGGGGGCCGGCGCCATGTTCGGGCTGCTCCAGGTTTTCAATCCTCACCTGCCGAGCCTGCTGGTCGGGGTGCTCGGCTTCAAAGCGTACTTCTTCTACGTTCCGCTCTTTTGGATTCTGCCGGCGGCGTTCTCGTCGGACGCCGAGCTTTCCCGGTTCCTACGGCGGTACGGCATGATCGCCATTCCCGTGGGCCTTCTTGCCGCGGCGCAGTTCGTGTCGCCGTCGTCGAGCGCGCTCAACACCTACGCGCGCGCCGCCACCGAAGCCACCGACATCACGACCTTCGGAACCTCGGCGCGCGTGCGCGTCACCGCCACTTTCGCCTACATCACCGGGTTCACCTCCTACCTGTTCGCCAACGTCGCGCTGCTGCTCGCACTACTCGGCGCCGAGCGCTGGAGAATGCGGCGCAACCTCTGGCTCTTCGCCGCTCTGGGTCTGACGATGCTCGGGATGATGATGAGCGGATCGCGCGGTCCGATCGCGGTTTTGATCCTGCTCCTGCCGATTTACGGTTGGCTCGCCGTCGCGCGCGAACGGGGGAGCGGCGCCACCACGGGTCGTCTGGTGATCGCCGTGGCCTTCGTTGGAGGGCTCGCGGCCTATTTCGGAACCGATGCGATCGCGGAATGGCGCGGGCGAGCCAGCGGCACCACCGACGTCAGCGAGCGCATGCTGACGCCCTTCGTCGCACCGATCTACGTACTCGATCGGGCCGGCCTGTTGGGATACGGCATCGGCGCCACCCACCAGATGGCGGCGGCGATCATCAAGGGGCCGCACCCGTTCTATTGGCTCGACGGGCCGAACATCGAGATCGAAAGCGGGCGCGTGATGCTGGAGCTGGGTCCGATCGGCTTTCTGTTCGTCTACCTGGTGCGCTTGATCATGGTCGTCTATTCGCTTCAACAGGTCTTCAGGCTGCGCACTCTGTTCCATCGTTCGGTCGCGGTCGGTTGCCTCCTGTTTTTCATCGCCCAGCTGGCCGGAAGCGTCATTTTCGAGGTCACCTCGGGGCTCTTCTATTGGTTCTTCGCCGGCCTGATCGCTACGGTCGTCGCTCTCGATCGCCAGATGCTGCTCGCGGCGCGCGCGAGCTTGCCCCAGCCCGTCACCCTCGCCGCGGCGACCCAGGCTCATGCCCTCCTGCCTCCGGCCGCGCACTCGGCCCGCACCGCGTTTTCGCCGGCCACGCCGCCCAGTCGATCCTGAAAGAACCGCGGTTGAAAGTCCTCGTCACCCACCCCGGACGCCAGCATTCGCACCAGGCGGCCCTGGCTCTCGAAGCGGCGGGCTTGCTCGCGGGCTACTGGTCCGGCGTGCCGTCGAGCCCGGAGCAGGGGCGTTTCGTGCCGCGCCCGATGTGGCGTCGGCTGATTCGCTACGCCCCGGTCCCGCTCCCGGCACACCGGACACGCTGGTCACCGACCGCGCCGTTGCTGCGCCAGCTGGCCCATCGGTTGCCGCGCGCCGCGGCCCAAGAGATCGACTTTGCGGCGTGTCGGATCTTCGACCGCCAGGCGGCGCGCCGTCTCGCGCGTCTGCCGCTCGCGGAGCGCCCCGCCGCCGTTCTCGCCTGTGAGATCTCGGCACGAGAGACCTTCACGGTCGCGCGGCGGCTGGGCATTCGAACCTGGCTCGACGCCCCCTCGATCCATCACCTGGCGCAGGATCGGCTCCACGGCACGACCGACTCTGCCCGGCTCCATGCCCGCATCGCGGAGGTCAAGAATCGCGAGATCGAGCTTGCGGATGCGATCGTCACGGTTTCGGAGCTGGCGCGGGCCACGTACGTCGAGGCGGGCATCGATTCTGACCGGGTTCGTGCCGTGCCGCTCGGCGCGGATCTCGAACTGTTCGCGCCGCCTGCCGAAGAGCCCGAGCGCGGGCCGGGGGCCGTCTTCCTGTTCGCGGGCGCGCCGATCGTGCGCAAGGGGTTCGATCTGCTGCTGGAAGCGTTTGGCAGAGTGGTCGCAACCGAGCCTTCCGCCGCGCTTCGGATCGTCGGTCCCCGCGGCGCCGAAGCGGCTCGCGCAGGAATGACGTTCGTCGGTCCCGTCAGCCAGGCCGAGTTGGCGGCCGAGATGAGCCGCGCCGACTGTCTGGTCCTCCCCTCGCGCAACGACTCCTATGGCATGGTGGTCGCCGAGGCGCTCGCGGCCGGATTGCCGGTCGTCGTGTCGGACATGGTGGGCGCCGCCGAGCTGGTCGTGCCGGGCGAGAACGGCTGGGTGGTTCGGGCGGGCGACGGCGCCGCGCTCGCCGCGCGCCTGCTCGATCTCGCGCATCCTCCAGAGGGTCCCGCGTTGCTTCGTGCGATGCGTCCGGTCTGCCGGGCCTCCGCGCAAGAGGCGACCTGGGACGCGTACCGCGGCCGATTCGTCACCCTCGTCCGCGAGCTGCTCGCCCGGCCACCTGGGAGCGCCCCTTGAGGCTCCTCCACGTCGTACCGACCTATCTGCCGGCTTGGCGACACGGCGGACCGATCCGCGCCGTTCACGGGCTCGCCCGCTCGCTCGTCGCCCGCGGTCATCAGGTAGAAGTGTTCACCACCAATCTCCATGGGAGCGGCCGGCTCGACGTGCCGCTCGCAACGCCGGTGGACCTCGATGGCGTCTCGGTGCGCTATTTCCCCTTTCGTTCGCTCGCGCGCCTTGCCTACGCCCCCACGATGCGCGCGGCGCTCGCCGACATCTCGCGGTTCGACGCCGTCCATCTTCATTCGGTGTTTCTCTGGCCGACGCTCGCCGCCGCTCGCGCGGCGGAACGGGCCGGAAAACCCTGGCTCGTGGCGCCGCGCGGCATGCTGGTCCCGGAGCTGATCGCGGCACGCGGACGGCTCCGGAAGACGCTTTGGCTCCGGATGTTCGAGCGCCGGACGATCGAGCGGGCGGCGGGCTTCCATGCCACGACGGACCTCGAAGCGCGCGACGCCGAGCGGCTGGGGCTTCACCTGCCGCCGGTCTTCGTGGTACCGAACGGTGTCGCCGCGGAGCCCTGGTCTGGCGAGCTTGCGGCGTTGGCACCGGCCGTTTCCGGACTGATCGCAGGCTCCGAGCCGTTTATCCTCGCACTCGGCCGGGTGAGCTGGAAGAAAGGGCTCGATCGACTGATCGAAGCACTCGCCGCGGTACACGGCGCCCACCTCGCGATCGCCGGCAACGACGAAGAGAGGCTCACCCCGCGACTCGAACGGTTGGCGGCGGAAATGGGGGTTGCCGAACGGGTGTATGTCCTCGGTCCGGTCGAAGGCAAGGAGAAAGCCGCGCTGCTCGCCCGTTGCGCACTGCTCGCGATGCCCTCGACGTCTGAAAATTTCGGCAACTCGCTGCTCGAAGCGATGGCCGCGGGGCGACCGGTGCTCGCCACCCCCGGGGTCGGGCTCGCGCCGCTGATCGCGGAGGTCGGCTGCGGGCGGGTCTCGGAAGGCAATCCGGAATCTCTCGCCGCGGCCCTCCGCAAAATGCTTGCCGACCCGCGCGCGCTCGACGAGATGGGTCGCCGCGGACAGATCGCCGCGGAAGAGCGCTACGGCTGGGCGGGAATCGCCGCGCGCATGGAGGCGGTCTACGAGGAGATCGTGGATTCGAGGACGGCGCGATGAAGATCGCCTTCTTCGTCGAGCGCCCGACGCAGTTCGAGGTGCCGTTCTACCGTTTCACGGCGAACGATCCGGAGCACCGGCTCAAGGTGATCTACACGGGGGGCGATCCGGCGATGCCGGCCTACGACCCCGAGCTTTCGCGCCCCGTCGATTGGGGTTTCGACCTGGTGGCAGGCTACGACTGGACAGCGCTTCCCGCCCGTGGGCGGCGACGTTGGCTCGCGGCGGAGCTTTCTCCCGGCAGCTACGACCTGGCGATCGTGAACGGCTATACCCAAAGAGCCTACCTGCGGGCCGCGCTCCGTGCGCGACGGAACGGAATCGCCACCGCCTTGCGCCTCGACTCGGTTACTGACGCCGGGGAGGGCCAAAGTCGAACGCGGGTCAAACGGGCTCTCTATCGCTCCGTTCTGCCGCGCCTGTTCGACCGCTTCCTGGGGGTTGGCTCCGGAACGCTCGAATTCCTCGCTGCGCAAGGCGTTCCCGCAGAACGATGTGGGCTTTTCCCCTACGCGATCGATGTCGAGAGCTTCCGCGAGCGCTCGCGGCTTTCATCCGAGGCAAAGGCGGCGGCGCGCGCGCGACTGGGCGCCCCCCCCGAGGCCAAAATCGTCCTTTCGCTCGCGAAATTCGGTCCGCGCGAGGCGCCCTGGGATCTCCTTCGCGCCTTCCCGGGGGTCGCCGCGGCCGATCCCGCGGCCTGGCTGGTCCTCGCGGGCGACGGCCCGGAGCGCGGGGCGCTCGAAGCGGAGGCCCGCTCTCTCGGGCTTGGCGGACGGGTCGTCTTTCCGGGCTACATCCCATACCCCGAGCTTCCTGCGCTCTATGCCACGGCCGACCTGTTCGTTCATCCCGCAACCGAGGAGCGTTGGGGCGTCTCGGTCCAAGAGGCTCTCGCCTGCGGCCTACCCGTGATCGCCTCCGAACGGGTGGGCGCCGGGCGGGACCTCATCGAGCCGGGCCGGAACGGCTTCCGCTATGCCGGGGGAAACGTCGAGACGCTCGGCCTAAAGCTCGTCGCCGCGCTCGCCCTCCCCCGTGCCGAAGTCGAAGCCGCGAGCCGTGAAATCCTCGCCCGCTGGGACTACGCGGCAACCTGGCGCCACCTGCTCGCCGCGGCCTCGGCGGCGGGGTTTCAAGGTACGATCCGCCGATTCGGCCTATGAAAATCCCCCTGACGGTCCTCGTGACCACCCGCGACGAAGAGGTGAACGTCGAGCGTACGCTCGCCTCGGTTCATGGCTTCGCGGACCAGATCTTCGTGCTCGACTCCGAGAGCCGCGACCGGACGAAAGAGATCGCCCGCCGCTACGCCGACGACGTGGTCGATCTCGCCTACGAGCACGGCCGGATCATCCCGTGGATTTTCCAATGGGGGCTGGACCACCTCCCAATCCGCAACGAATGGGTGCTGATCCTCGAAGCCGACCAGGCAATCCCCGAGGCGCTGCGCCAGGAGATCGCGGCGGTCCTCGCGCGTCCCGAAACGCCCGAATCGGGTTTTTACATTCGGCGCCGCCAGATCTTTCGCGGCCACCCCATCGAGCATGGCGGCTACGGCAGCAAATATCTGTTGAAACTGTTCCGCCGCAGCGTCTCACAGCTCGACCCGGTCGAGCAGGACACCCGCGTCTACGTCCGCGGCGCAACGGCCAAGTTGCGGGCACCGCTCGAAGAATGGAACAAGAAAGAGGACGCGATCCTCTTCTACCTCGAAAAGCACCTGCGCTACGCCGAGGCGTTCGCGCACGAAGAATTCGAGCGGCGGACGAAGAAGCTCCCGTGGAAAGCGACCCCGAAGCTCTTCGGCACGCCGGACGAGCGCATTCTCTGGATGAAGAGCCTTTGGTATCGGATGCCGCTGTTCGTGCGGCCGGCGCTCTATTTCGGCTATCGCTACTTCTTCCTGTTCGGCTTTCTCGACGGCGCGGTCGGCACGCTGTTTCATTTCCTTCAGGCGTTCTGGTTCCGCCTGGTGGTGGATGTCCGGCTGGCCGAGCTCATTCGGGCGAATCATGGTTCTACCCAGAAGGACCCGGGATGAGAATCTCTCTCGTCCTGGGGCGATCCCTCGTGGTCCTCGGCAGTCTGGGGGCCGCGGTCCTCTTTGCCGAGACCGCTCTGCGCGCGACCCATCTCGGATGGCTCAACCCTTGGGTCGCCGGGTATTCGGGGCGCGCCGGTTTCGCCGAGGGTCGAGGTTTCTACGATTACTCCTGCAATCGGGAGGGTTTTCGCTCCCGCGGCCTCGACGACATACCGAAGGATGGTTTCCGGCTCGCCGTGCTCGGCGATTCGAACGCCTGGGGCTCCGGTATCGACGATTCACGGCGCGTCGGAGACCTCGTCGCCCAGGGGCTCACGACCACCGGGCTGCCGACCCGCGCCTGGACGTTCGCCTGGCCCTCCACCACGTATCGCGAGTTCCGGCTGCAATACGACCGCGCCCGTCGAATCGCGCCGCATCTGGTGATCGTGTTGGGTACGGCGGGCAATGACTTTCTTGAGATCCTTCACCCACCGAGCCTGCCGCGTAGCTGGCAGCCGGTTCTGCGGAGTCCGACGATTAAGGAGCGTCTGCGGACGCTGCACGTCTACAACCTGCTCGCCCGGCTTGCCGCCCGTCGGCCTGCGGCGCGCGGGGAAGTCCGGCTGGGAAGCGGACGCTGCTCGATCCTGTTCGGCGATCCGACGATGCCCGCCTACACGCAGTCCCCTCGCCAAGCCTGCGAGCTTGCCGCGCCGGACGCCCGGGCAAAAGCGATCGCGGCCACCCTGGGCGACGCTCGCGCGCTCGTAGCCCGGATGAAGCGGGATCGGGCGCCTTTTCTCCTGCTCGAAGTCCCCTCCCGCCTTCGAACGGAGTGTGCGGGCGATGACTACACGGCGCGAATCTTGGAGGCGCGGTCCCAGTCGGTCGCCGACGTGGCGGCTCTGGAAGAGTCCTTGGTTTCGGCACTGGCGACGGGGATCGAAGGTGCGACCCTGCAAAACCCATTGAACGTCCTGGCGCCTGCCTGCGCCACCGCTTACTTTCCTCACGACTGGCACCTCGCCCCCGACGGCCATCGCCGGCTTGCGGAGTGGCTCGTGCCCCTGGCCGCGCGGACCTTGCGCTCCGCCTCCGACCCGAAGGCGCCGGGGCGATGACCAAGATCCTCGGCCTGTCCGTTTTTCACGCCGACGCCTCGGCCGCGGCGGTCGAAGACGGCCGCTTCGTCGCAGGGGTCGAAGAAGAGCGCTTCCGCCGCATCAAGCACTGGGCGGGATTTCCCGAACAGGCGCTCCGCTTCTGCCTCGACGAGCTGGGCGGCGATTTGGGGCAAATCGCGGCGCTCGCGGTGGCGCGGAAGCCGCGAGCCTACCTGTGGAAGAAGGCGCTACTCGCCCTCACCCATCCGCGCAGCCTGCCGCGGGCGATGGGCCGCGTCAAGAACCTGGCGCAGATCGCCTCGCTCGAAGAGCGGGTGGCGAAGACTTTCGGCACCGCGAAGGCGCCGCCGCTCCACGAGGTCGAGCACCACCTGGCGCATGTCGCCTCGGCGTTCTACTGCTCGCCGTTCGAAGAGGCAGCCTGTTTGACCGTGGACGGCTTCGGCGATTTCGTCTCGACCATGATGGCGGTCGGCCGGGGAAATCGAATCGAGGTGCTCGACCGGGTGCATTTTCCGCATTCGCTCGGCCTGTTTTACTCCGCGATCACCCAATTCTGCGGTTTTTTAGGGTTCGGCGACGAGTACAAGGTGATGGGTCTCGCGGCCTACGGCGAGCCGCGTTTCGTTCACGAACTGCGGCAGGTCGTTCCGGCTCGCGCCGACGGCACGTTCCGGCTCGATCTGCGCTACTTCCGGCATCTCTCGGAAGGGGTCGAGATGACCTGGGACGACGGCCCGCCGCGTTTGGGATTGATCTACACGCCCGCGCTGGAAAAGCTGCTCGGCCCGGCGCGCCGGCCGGATCAGGAGCTTTCGCAGCCCTACAAGGACCTCGCGGCCTCCCTTCAAGCGGTCTACGAGGAGCGCTTCTTCGCCCTGGTGAACGCCCTGCTCAAGCGAACCGGAATGAAGCGCCTCGCGCTCGCGGGCGGCTGCGCGATGAACTCGCTCGCCAACGGCAAGCTGTTCGACCGAACCGCGGTCAAGGACGTCTTCGTCCAATCCGCGGCGGGCGATGCCGGTACTTCGCTCGGCGCCGCGCTCTACGTCGCCCATGCCGAGCTGAACCAACCGCGCGGCTTCGTCATGGAGCACAGCGCCTGGGGGCCGCAATACGGTCCTGACGAGATTCGCACCGCGATCGCCGCGCGCATTCCGGAGTCGGCGGGGCACGACGGTCGGTTTTCGACCGAGCATGGCGATCTGACGATCGAGACCCATTCCGATGAGGATCGCCTGTGCGCCGAGACCGCCGCGGCGATCGCGCGCGGCGAGGTGATCGGCTGGTACCAGGGGCGCTCCGAATGGGGGCCGCGGGCGCTCGGCAACCGTTCGATCCTCGCCGACCCGCGGCGGGCGGACATGAAGGACATCTTGAACCTGAAGATCAAGCGGCGCGAGTCGTTCCGGCCGTTCGCGCCGTCGATCCTCGCCGAGCGGACCGGGGAGTGGTTCACCCTCGACTACCCCGATCCGTTCATGATCAAGGTCTATCCGATCCGCCCCGAGAAGCGCGCGCTGATCCCGGCGGTCACCCATGTGGACGGCACCGGCCGGCTGCAAACCGTTTCGGAGCGCGCGAACCCACGGTACTGGCGGCTGATCCGTGCCTTCGAGAAGCAGACCGGGGTGCCGATCGTGGTCAATACCTCTTTCAACGAGAACGAGCCGATCGTCAACCGGCCCGAAGAGGCGCTCGACTGCTTCCTGCGCACGAAGATGGACCGCCTCGTGCTCGGCGACGTCGTGATCGAGCGGACGGCATCGGGCGCGCGGCCATGAGCCTCGCGGCGAAGCTGCGCGAGCGGGCGCCTCATCTATTCCTGGCGCTGCGCACCCTGCGCTACGGCCTTCGCCCCGAGCGGCTCGACGCGGAGACCGCGGCCGTCGCGCACGCTCTCTGCGGCTCCGAGCTGCGGGTTCTCTCCGGGCCGTTCGCCGGCCTGCGCTACCTTCCATTTGCGAGCGGCAGCGGCCTCCTACCCAAGCTTGTCGGCTCGGACGAGCTGGAGATCCACCCCGCGGTCGAGGCGGCCGTCGGTCGCGGCTACCGGCGGGTGATCAACATCGGCTGCGGCGAGGGCTATTACGCCGTGGGATTCGCCCGCCGGCTGCCCGAAGCCCAAATCCATGCCTTCGACACCGACATCGTGGCGCGTCGGCGCGCGCGTCAACTGGCGCGGAGAAACGGCGTCGCCGACCGGGTAAGGGTGAGAGGTCTGTGCCGCACGGAAGACCTCCGCATCCTCACGGGAGCCGGGTCGCTGATCGTCTGCGACTGCGAAGGGTGCGAAATCCGGCTGCTCGATCCGATCCGGGTTCCCGAGCTGGCCGCGACCGATCTGATCGTCGAGCTGCACGACTTCATCGATCCGCGGATCTCCGCGACGCTGCTCGAACGCTTTCGCGCCACCCACAGAATCGAGATCTTCTCGATGGCGGACCGCTCGGCCCTGCGCCTTCCGGAGGTGGAGGCGCTCAGTCCTACGGAGCGCGAAAGGGCTCTCTGGGAAGGTCGCCCCGAGGGCATGCAGTGGGCCTGGCTCGAAGCCCGCAGACCGGAGAGAAGAGGATGAGCGCCGGACCGGCGAAAGCTCTCCTCGGTCGCGTGCTCGGGGAACGGCGCCTCGATCGGGTGCGCCGAGCCTGGCATCGACTCCGGGAGAGCGATCCCCGGCTCGCGCTTAGGCGGCGGGCCTTCTCCCGCGCCAACGCCGGCCTCCCCTCCGACCGGATCGAAATCCGCCCTGGGCTGCGACTGTCGGTCGAGCCGGAGGCGCGGGACGGCTTCGAGCACTTCTGTTTCCGTTCGCTCGACATGGCGCGCGAGCTGGACGGGTTTCTCGCCCATTGCCGTGGTCATGGGGGCCGCCGTCACCGCCTGCTCGACGTGGGTGCCCTTCACGGGCTCTTCTCCCTCGCCTTCACCGCCGGACGGCCGGACGCCGAAGCGCTCGCGATCGAGCCGTCGCCCCTCGCCTTTCCGGTGCTCGAAGCCAACCTCCGACGAAACCCGGAGGCGCGGGCGCGGGCGCAGCAGGTCGCCGCCGGAGCCGGCGAGGGGGAGATCGCGATGCGGCTCGACTGGCACCACCTGGAGGCCTGTTCCGCGGAGGAGGCCGGCGCGCCCGGCGTCCTCACCGTGCCGCTCCGGACGCTCGACGCGATCTGTTTCGGGCACGAATTCCTGCCGGACGTGATCAAGCTCGATGTCGAGGGCTACGAGCTGGAAACACTACGCGGCGCCGAACGTCTGCTCGGCGAGTCCCGGCCGGATCTCTTCCTCGAAGCGCATCCGGCGAGCCTCGAACGGCTGGGAACCTCGATGGCGGAGCTGTTCGATCACCTGCGGCGATTCGACTACCGGGTCTTCGACGTCCGGGATCGCCCGGTCTCGGCTACGGACTTTGCGGCGGAGCGGGCCGTCACGCGGTACCGCTGCGCGCCTGACTCCCGCGGACACCATGATTTTCAGTCACGTGCTCTATCCACCGGCCCCCGGGAGGGCGCCTGATGGCCAACCTGATGCGGCGCCTGATCGAGTACCTGAGCCGCGGCCGCGTGCTCAAGCGCCGGCTGCCCGAAGAGTTCGGCGGCGCGATGATTTTCGTCACTCCCGACGCGGCGCTCAAGCTTTGGGGGAACGATCTGCGGAGGGTCGATCCGGATCTGCTCAATGCCGCCGCCGAGCTGGTCTTCCCGGGTGCCCAGGTCTGGGACCTCGGCGCGAATGTCGGCCTGTTCGCTTTCACCGCGGCGTATCTGGCCGGCGAGCAAGGCGGCGTTCGCGCGGTCGAGCCCGATCCGTTTCTCGCAAGCCTTCTCCGCCGCTCGGCCGCGAACCAGCCCGCCGGGCGGGCGGCGGTCGAGGTGATCGAGGCGGCGGCGACCGCCACGGCCGGCACGGTCGAATTCCAGATCGCCGAACGCGGCAGGGCCGCCAACCACCTGGCTGAAGTCGACGGTTCGACCCAGGCGGGCGGCGTGCGCACGATCCGCCGGGTCGCCGCGGTGACGCTCGACAGCCTGCTGAAGGGAAATCCCGCGCCCGACGTGGTGAAGATCGACGTCGAAGGCGCCGAATTGCTCGCGCTCCGCGGCGCGACGAACCTCCTCGCCGAGGCGAGACCGCGAATCTTCTGCGAGGTCACGGCGGAGAACGCCGAAGCGGTCGGCGCGCTGCTCGCCTCCTTCGACTACGACGTGTTCGACGCCTCCGTGCCCGCGGCGGAACGCTCGCCGCTCGGCGCGGCGCCTTGGAATACCCTCGCCGTTCCCCGGCCGCGGGAGCGAGCCCGGCCGTGATCGAGCCGAAACCGGGAACGAGCCGCCGGGCACGCTGGAAGAGGAGGATCGCGCGGCTGGCCGTTCTGCTTCTGGTCCTGATCCCGACGGGCGAGATCCTGGTTCGGACGGTCGAGCACTTTCTGGGTCCGAGCGGCTCCCTCTATTCGCTCATCGTGCCGCGTCCTCACGGCCGGTTCGTGCTCCGACCGAACGCCGATCTCAACGTCCCCGAGCGCTACGGCGACATCCGTTACCGCTTGAACCGGGAGGGGTACCGCGACATCGACCACAATCCGGAATCGAAGACCGCCCGTCGCGTGCTGCTGCTCGGCGATTCGGTCACCTTCGGCCTCGGCGTGCCGCAGGATCGGATCTACGCCGCGCGGCTCCAGGGTGAGCTGGCGCGGCGCGGCGTTGAATCTCCCGAGGTGATCAGCCTCGCGGTCTTCGCCTACGACACGCTGGACGAGCTGGCCGCCTTCGAGGAGGACGGCGCCAAGTACCAGGCTCAAACGGTCGTGCTCCAGTTCTATCTCAACGATTTCTCCGTCCGCATGAAAGTGGCCGCTTCGGCCGCGCCCGCCGCGCCGCCCACCCCCACCCTGGGCCAGCGGCTGATCGCGGTCAAGAATCGCGTCCTCTTCGGCTCGGCGCTCTATCGCCGGCTCAACCAGCTGGTCGCCGGGGTTTCCTATCGGCTGTTTCACGACCTCCGACGCGAGCGCTACCCCGAGACGCTCAACCGCGATGAGATCGGGGCCGACGCCGCCTACCTAGCCAAGCATCCGGACGACGCGACGGTGCCCACTTTCGACGCCATCGCCCGGATTCGCCGGGCGGCGAAAGCCCACGGAGCGAGGTTCCTGGTGTTTCTGTCACCCGACGAGGTCCAGCTGTTCGACCGAACCTTCGATGGTGTGACGGGGCGCCTTCTGCGCTTCTGCGCCGCTCAAAAGATCGACTGTTTCGATCCGCTTCCCGCCTTCCGCTCCCGGACCGACAAGACCCAGCTGTTCTTGGACGGCGTCCACTACAGCCCGCACGGCCACGCCGTGGTGGCGGAACTGCTCGCCGACGAGCTGGCCCGCCGAGGCGAGGCGAAATGACGTCCGAAATCGCCGGCCCGGCCCCCGCCAAAGTCCATTTCGGCGGGCTCGACGCCCTGCGCTTCTTCGCCGCGCTGTTCGTGGTCATCGGCCACATCCCGCTCAACCAGGCGAGCGGCCAGTTGCCGAGCCCTGCCTACGGGGCGCTCTTCTTTCGCGGCGCACCCGCCGTGGCGTTCTTCTTCACGCTCTCGGGGTTCTTGATCACCTACCTGCTGCTCGCCGAGCAGGAGCGGACCGGGACGATCGGGGTGCGCAAGTTTTACCTCCGCCGCGTCCTGCGCATCTGGCCGCTCTATTTCGCGGTCGTCGCCTTCGGCCTCGCGTTCTACAACCTGGCGCTGCCGGCGCTCGGCATCGCCTACCCGGTCGCCTACTCCGTGCCGCTCGCCGCTCTCCTCTACCTCTTCTTCCTGCCCAACCTGATGAACAGCCTCTACACGGTCGGCGGGATCTTGAACCCCCTCTGGTCGATCGGCATCGAGGAACAGTTCTACCTGGGCTGGGCGCCCGCGGTGAGGCGGTGGCATGCGCGGCTGCCCCGCCTGCTCGCGGTGGTGTTTTCGATCTCGCTCGCGATTTTCGTGCTCAATCAACTCGAAGTCTTCGGGCCGTTCCGGGCGAAGATGTTTTTCGGCCAGCTCAAGTTTCATTTCATGGCGATCGGCGGATTCGCCGCCTGGGCGCTCGTCAACCAGCGCGAGCGCCTGCTCGGCGCCTGGCCGTTCGCCAGCCGCATCGCCCAGTGGATTCTTCTCGCGCTGCTCGCCGATTACTACCTTTTCAACTGGATGCACTGGGGAGGCTACGCCGAAGAGCTCGCCCAGCTCGCCCTCTATCCTTGGATGATCGTCAACGTCGCCGCCAACCCGCGCCGAATTTTGTCGCTCCGCGGCAGGTCACCCGCCGCCCGGACGCTCGACCACCTTGGAGTGATTTCGTACGGCATCTACATGCTGCACATGATCGCGGTCTACGCCACCACCGCGCTGTTCCAGCGGACCTCCTGGTGGCACGGCCGGCCCTTGGCCCTCTATTGCGTCGCCTACTACGGCATCGCGATCGGCTCGACGCTCGCTCTGGCTCATCTCTCCTACCGGTTTTTCGAGTCGCCGTTCCTGCGGCTCAAGAACGCCAAGTTCTCGGTCGTCGAGAGTGGACCCGCGACGTGAAGCTACCGGGAACGCAGCCGACGCAAAGCCCGCCGAGCCTCGGTCGCCGCGAGGCCGAGCGGCGAGAGCGGGCGCGCGGGGGCGCTGCGGATCTCGATCGGCGGCTCGCTTCGACGGTCGAGAGCGGAGGGCACGGCCTCGGCGAGCCGGGAGCGGACCGGGCTCACGAAATGGAGCGCCACGGCTTCGGCCGGCAAAGGCTTCTGGGCTCCGGGGATGGCGATCTGCCTTGAATCGAACAGCCAGCAGCCCGCCCGTTGGGCCAGAAGCGCCCAGGCGGTCTGCTCGGTCCAAGGGGGCGCGAATTGGAATTCCCGCCGGGAGAGGTACCACTCCACCAGGTCGGGATCGAAGCTCCGGGTCCGGTAGAGGATCAATCCCGAGTTGGCCCGCGCGGGAAGGCGCATCCGGCG
>DATMZU010000459.1:0-8494 GCA_035607435.1 Thermoanaerobaculia bacterium
TCGGGTGAGAGTGCTCTGAAGCGCGGCGTAAGAAAAATCGGGGCGCGCCATCTCGCGCTCGACCTGGGCCGCGATCAGGTTCGCCGCATCGACGAGCGGCTCTTCGACACTCTCCAGGTAGCGGGTGCGCAGCGTAGTCCAGATCCAATCGGTGGCGTAGTAGAAACAGACGGAGAAGATCGCGAGGTAGAGAAGGAAGATCCGGAAGCCGAGCCTCATGATCCTTCCTTCCACGAATAGCCCATGCCGCGATGGGTGGCGATCGGATCGAGGTCGGGCCGGACCTCGCGCAGCTTCGCGCGCAGGTTTTTGACGTGGGCATCGACCGTCCGATCGAAGCTCGCCTCCGGCTCGTCCCAGACCAATTCCAGCAACTGATCGCGGCTGTAGACGCGGCCCGGATGTTCGAGCAGAAGAGCGAGCAGGCGGTACTCGTAGCGCGACAATTCGAGCGGCCGGCCGCAGTAAGAGATCTGACGCTTCTCCGCGTCGTGGGCAAAGGTCGCGCTTTTCGCGGTCGCCTCGACAGAGCGGGCGGGCCGGGTGCGGCGGAGCACCGCTTTGGCCCGCGCCGCCAGCTCGCGCGGGCTGAACGGCTTGGTCACGTAGTCATCGGCGCCCAACTCCAGACCGACCACCCGATCGACCTCGGCGCTCCGCGCGGTGAGGAAGATCACCGGCACGTCGTGCTCTTCGCGAATCCGCCGGCAGACCTCGATGCCGCTCATGTCGGGCAGGCCGATGTCGAGCACCACGAGTGCCACCCGCTCGCGCTCGATCGTCTCGACCACCAAGGCGCCGGCCTCCAAGCGGAGGCAGCGAAAGCCCTCCGCTTCGAGCGCGTACTGGATCGTGTCGGCGATCGCCGGCTCGTCCTCGACCACCAGGATCGTCGGTTTCTCCGTCACGGCCTCCCCTCGATACGATCGACCCACCGCCATCCCACGAGCGTCACCCCCAACGCGGCCAGGGTCGCCCCAAGGACCATGATGGCATGCTCCGCGAACCGCGGCCCCCCCGCGCGAAAGGCGCCGGTCAGGAGCGGCACGCCGAGCGTCATCCCGAGATAGGCGCCGGGCACCAGAAGGAACCCCGCGGCGGAACCCCGCCCGCCGGGTGCTTCCCTCCTCGTCAGCCGGTCGAGTACCGCGAACATCCCCCAGAGCGCACCCAGGTAGACGACCACACCGAGCAACCGGTGGAGCTGCTCGGGAGTCCATCCGAACGGCGGCTCGCGCCGGTAGAGCTCGATGGCGGCGAGGATGCGCACCGTGTTCACCGCCAGGGTGAGCAACCAAGCGCCGCCGAGCGCACCGAGCCAGAAGAAGAATCGCCCCCGCGACGTGCGAAAGCGGTGAGAAAAGCCGAGCACAGAGACCACGAACGCCAGAATCAGAAAATTGACCCCTGCGCAGGCCGGCGCGATCACGTAGGAGCCGTCCGTCGGCGCCCAACCCGCGGCGCCGACCACCAACCTCTCGCCGCGCAGAGCGCCTACCAGCTTCGCCGTCGGCGCGAGAATCCAACCGAGATCCTCAACCGCGGCCCGGCTGTAGCCTGCCTTGAGGCCGTAAGCCGCCGCGGCGCACGAGATCCACGAAATCCACGGCAGGCGCCGCAGGCTGTCGCCTCCGAACACGTTCATCGACTCATCTCCGTTCTAACAGCCCTCACCCCCGGCCCCTCTCCCAAAGGGAGAGGGGAGAACAGCAAAATCAGCCTCGCCTTGCTCCCCTCTCCCTTTGGGAGAGGGGCCGGGGGTGAGGGCTGGTGCAGGCAAGCCGGGGCGACATTGGCCAGCTTCAGACCACCGGGCCTTTGGCAGAAGCCACCGCACGGCCGATCCTGGCGCGACCCGCGGGGGTCAAGCCGAACAGGACCAAGCCGAGCAGAAACAGCAGCGCCAGCTCGGGTTCGGGCACCGAGGAGCCGACCGCGCTGTCCGCGACGTTCTCCGGCAGCGGCAACGGCTGGACGACGTCTGTGCTCTGGCCGTTCGGATTGCGCACCACCTCGTGCACCGCGATGAACGACGTGAACTTGGTCAACAGGTCGTAACCCAAGCCGAGCGCGGTAATCTGGCTCACGGTCTCGGGGCTCTCGTCGCTGCCGTAGTCCGAAAGCCGCGCGACGCGAGAGCGCGCCCAGAGGTAGCGCAGCGCGCTTAAGTCCGCCGAAGGTTTCGCCGTCGCGACTTCGATCGCGCTCTCGAACGTTCCGCCCCCGCCGATACCGGTCACTCGGATCGTCCCCTCGGGCTTGCCGCGCCACTTGCCGAAGATCACGAGCGGCCGATCGGCAAACAGGTCGGGGATCGACTGCGGTTCCACGTCGTAGGCCTCGAACCCTTCGGCCTTCCACGCGATGTCGGTCAGCACCGGCGAGGAGATGTACTCCTCGAAGCTCTTGGCGACCGTCTTCGCCAGGCCCGGCCCTTCGACCACGAACGGCTCGCCCGCTCCGGCGTGGGCCATCCCTTCGATCAGATAGCGGTTGACCGACTCGCCGATGCCGAACGCGAACAGGTTCGAGCGGTTCAAATTCGCGCGGATCTTCGCGAACACCTCGGGCTCGGCGTCGATATAACCGTCGGTCACCACGATCGTCGAACGCGACACCCCTTCCGCCCCGGGAAGGGCGAGCGCCTTGTCGAGCGCCAAGCCCAATTCAGTGCCGCCGCCCCCCTGCTCGCGTTCGATCTCGGCGATCGCCTGCTCGACGTTTTCTTTCGTCGCAGGAAGCGACTGCGGCGCCAACAGGCGCGAGCCGCCGGCAAACAGAACGATGTTGAACTTGTCGATCGGGCGCAGGGTTCCGATCAGCTCACGCATCAGAGCCTTCGCCGTTTCGAGGGGATACCCTTCCATCGAGCCCGAGACGTCGAGCACGAAGACATACTCACGCGGCGGAATCTGCCGCACCGCCACCCGCTGCGGCGGCTGGACCATGAGCAGAAAGAAATTCTCGGCCGGTTGGCCCAGCTGGGTCGCGATGCCTGGGTACATCAACAATCCCGTCGCCACCTGCTTGCCCTCCAGGCGATAGCGCAAAATGTAATCGCGATTGCCGCCGTTGATCTCACCCGGATCGAGCTCGACCTTCGCTTCGCTCATCCCCTGCCAATCGACGTGGGTGCGGTGAGAAGTACAAGACAGCTCCTCGATCGGCATGCCCGCCGAGATGGTCGTCTCGATCCCGAACGCATAGGTCGGCGCCTCGCCCTGATGGGTGTAGGAATTCTTGACCCACTTGGCGTCCTCCGCCGCGGTGCTCTCGAATTTCGTCGAGTAGCGCGGGCCGACCACGGTCGGATAGACGAACTCATAGGTGCCGTCGGTCGGGATCAACAGCTCGCTGTAGTGCAGCTCGACGTGAATGTCGTCGCCCGGCATGACGTTGGCGACCGACATGCTGAACACGTTCGGTCGCTCCTGTTCGAGCAGCGCCGCGCTTTTGCCCTCTTTCTTCGCCGTCTCGAATTCCTGCTTCGCCTGCTGTTTCTCGCGGATCTTCGCGCGAATGCGCACGTCCCCCACCTGGAGCGTCATGCCATGCACCGCCGCGCGGGTGGACGCCGGGAAGACATAGCGCGCGTTGATCGGCCGGCTTCCCTTGTTGGTATAGACCTGGGTGACCAGGACATCGGCAATCACCCCGGCGATATGCACCTGCGCCTTCGTTTCGGCCAACGGCAGCTGATCGATCGCGGGGTCTCCGTTCTCGACCAAAAGATAAGGCGAAAGAGTCTGCTCAGGGCTTTCGCCGACGGCGGCTCCCGGACGCGCCATCCCGGACGCGACGCAAAGAGCCAAAACCACGGTTTGCCACAACGGTTTCATCGAAGTCCTCCCGGGCAGGCATCGGCTCTGCCACGAGAAGGAGCTTGGGGTTCATAGAAGAACGGCGTATGAACGGGGGGTGAAGGGAGAGAGAAGTTGGGGCGGACACTGGCCGGAGCCGGTCTCGCCCGAGACGGCGTAAGGACCCACTTAGGTCGAGTCGTCGCGGTCGCCGGGCGAGAGCATCGGATCGAGCGTGCAGTTGACGAACACTCCATGCGTCCAGGGCGGGTCGAAATCGTTCGTCGCCTGCGCGAGGTCGAACCACAGGTCCCAGGCGCGGTCGAGCTCCTCCCACGTCATGTCCTTGAGGTTGAGGTCGTCCTCGCTGAGCAGCTCCATGGTCGATCAGCCTTTCGTCTTTCCGGGTCCGTCGCCTAACGACCCGACCACCAAACCCTCCGTGGTAGCCTTAGCTGCGAGGAGGCCTCGATGAGCCGTATTCGTTGGCAGGACCATATCGCCATCGCGGAAGATCTTCATCACGGGGACCCGTGCATCAAAGGGACCCGCATCCCGGTGCGCACCTTGATCGGTAGCCTCGCAGACGGAATGCTGCCTGGCGAAATCCTTGGCTCCTATCCGCAACTCTCCCAGAAGGACCTCTTGGCGGCTCTAGCCTATGCCGCCGATGTCCTCAGCCACGAGCTGGTGACGCCTCTCGCTTCCTGAACTGCGATGCACATCAAGGTCGACGAGGACCTTCCACGAGAAGTAGCTCAACTCCTGCGGGATAGGCGCTATGAGTGCAGCACCGTCCTCGAACAGGAACTGGGAGGAACCAAGGATCCCGTCCTTTGGCACACTGTCCAGCAACACGGACAATTTCTGATCACCGCCGACAAAGGTTTCGGAGACGTTCGCAAGTACCCACCAGGGAGACACGGCGGAGTCCTTCTCCTGCGCCCTTCTGAGGACGGAATTCGGCCTCTCCTCGATCTAATGAGTCAAGTTCTTGCAAGGTTCCCGGATCTCAAGATCATTGAGGGCCTCTTGACCGTCGTTTCGCCGCAAGGGCTCCGGGTCCGGCGGCCTGAATGACGGCGCTCGACGACTCGGCTCGACCTCTGCGGTTGAGGGCTTCTGCGGAGCAGTTGTTTTTGGGGCCGGTCTCATGACCATGACCCTGATTCTATCCAACGACACCGTTCTAAAAGAAGTAATCTCACCAGGCGGCTACGCTCTCGCGGTGTAACTTTCGGTCGAATGCAGCTTCGCCCGGTCGCACCGATCACTGCAAGTCGATGTTGACCGTCAACGTGTAATACACCGCAACCGGCTTGCCATTCAACGTTGCGGGCTTGAACTTCCATTTGAGGATGGCGGCGAGAGCCGCGGCGTCGATTTTCGGGCCGGAGCTTTTGAGGATCCGGGCGTTGGTGACGTCTCCTTTCTCGTCGATCACCGCCTCCGCGATGAAGACGCCGGTCATGCGAGCCTCTCCGTTTTGAAAGGCGGCGAAGTCGATCGGGACTCTGTGGATCACTTCGGGCCGGGTGACTAATCCGCCGACGCGAAGCGGCTCTCGGATAGGCTCTGCGGGTGCATCGGCGACCCGCTCGGGTTCGGGAGCGGTCGTCTGCATCGCCTCTGGCGCGGCGGTCGTTTGGGGAGGAGCAGCGGACGGTTCAGTGGCGGCGGGCGCCTCGGGCTTCTTCTTGGACTCATGCAGATGCACGTCGCAACCGACCCAGAGGAGAAACGACGCGCAGAGCGAGGCGAGGGTTCGCGGATTCAAGGAGCGCTCCTTTGGATTCCAGTCTCTGAAGCCTACCGCCCAAGAGGCCGTTCAAGAAAGAGGCGACGCGAACCTCGCAACCGTTCTGCTCAACCCGCGGACCGTCACGGAGGACGAAAAGATCGTTCCGCTCGCCCGGCGGAGGGGTCTTCGCAGTGAAAAGACCCTTCCGCCAGGCCAGCGGAGGGGTTTAATGGACAAAAAGATCGTTCCGCCCGTGCAGCGGAGGGGTTTAACGGACAAAAAGACCATTCCGCGGGTCCAGCGGAGAGGTTTAATGAAGAAAAAGACCCTTCCGCTGGCCCAGCGGAGGGGTCTTTTTTCTCAAAAGACCATTCCGCCAACGTAGCGGAGTCCTCTTTTTGGCCAAAAGACCGTTCCGCTCTCCTGGCGGAGGAGTCTTTTTCTTCCCGAATTCGATCTCGACGACCACTAGATCGTTCGTCGGACACCGAGACGCGTTTTCGGGAACGGAGAGAAGGGTTCAGAGAGGCGCGAAATCCGCCGAACCGGGCACTATCGCTGGTGTGAACCCTTTGAAGGAGATGGTCATGAAGAAATTCTCGATTCCGTTCGCCCTTCTCGCGCTGCTCGCCGTGCCCATTTGGGGACAAGAATCCTGGTCACAGTGGGGCCGCGATGCGCGCCATAACGGGAGGGTTTCGGTGGCCGGGCAGCCGCTCGATCGGTTGCTGGCGGATTTGGTCTACGAGCCGTTCGTCGAGCAGGAGCGGGCGGAGCAGTTCGGGGTGCTCACCCCCCACTACCAGGTGCCTTTGGTGGACGGCAACGACGTCTTCATGGAATGGAAGACCGGGACCTACATCTCTTGCGATCCGCCGGGGTGGATGACCACCGAGCCGTGCGGAGTGAACACTTGGAACACTCAAGTCTGGAACGAGCGGCGGCTGCATTGGCAGGGCGGGCGGCTGGTCGAGAAATGGAACTTCGCGAGCGACTGGAAGCCCGCTCCCGTGCCGGCGCTCAATTTTCTCGGACCGTCCGAGCCGGTGTTCCATGCCCTACTGGCGGGCGGGCACGTCTATGTGCCGGGAGGGTCCGGCACGCTGTGGAAACTCGCCAAGGGGAGCGGCCAGGTGATCGCCCGGATCAACCCCTTCGGCGCGCTCGATCCGAACGCCTATTCGGTCGGCCCGCCGGTGGCCGATGAGGACGGCAACGTCTACTACCAGGTGATCCAGTTCGCGGCGACGGCACCGTTTACGAACGACATCCGCAATGCCTGGTTGATCCGGGTCCGGCCGAGCGGATCGTTCCAGAAAGTGAGCTTCGAGACGCTGGCGGAGGGCGCTCCCGACCCGGAGGACGACTGCAAGCTGGAGTTTTTGCCCGAGCAGCTCCCCTGGCCGCCAAGCCCGACCGCCGTTCCGCCGATCGTGCCGTGCGGCAAACAGCGCCCTCCCGTGAACGCCGCGGCGGGGATCGGCCCCGACGGAACGATCTACGTGCCGAGCCGGGCGCACCGGGCGGATCGATATTCGTATCTTCTGGCGATCCGGCCGAATCTGACGACGAAATGGGTCGCCTCGTTCCGGGGGCACCTCACCGACGGTTGCGGCACGGCGACGTTGCCGAGCGGCACGCCCGGCGGCTGCAATGCGGGGGCGGCGTTGGGGGTCGATCCCGCGACCAACGAACAGCCCGCCGGGCGCGCGGTCGATTCAGGGACCAACGCGCCGGTGATCGCGCCGGACGGCAGCGTGTTCTTTGGCACCTACGGGGAGTACAACGGCTTCCGCGGCAAGCTGTGGAAATGGAGCTCCAACGGCCAGTTTCGCGGCACGTTCGACTACGGCCTCGACGTGACTCCCAACCTGTACACCCACGACGGGACCTACTCGCTGATCTTGAAAGAGAACCACTACGGTTTCGGCACCTACTGCGCGGACCCGACCTTTTGCGCGCCGAACGAGGACCCGGCGTTCTACCTGACGCAGGTTTCCGCCAATCTGACCCCGGAGTGGCGGTTCCAGAACACGAACAACGAAAGCTGCACGAGGAACCCGGACGGCACGCTCTCGTGCACCTCCGATCACCCGTTCGGTTTCGAGTGGTGCATCAACGCAGGGGCGGTCGATAAAAACGGCGTGGTCTACGCGAACAGCGAGGACGGCAACCTCTACGCGATTCGCCAGGGCGGAACGATGAAGGACCGAATGTTCCTTCAGCTCGCGCTCGGCGCCGCGTATACCCCGCTCTCGATCGGCCCCGACGGGAAGATCTACACCCAGAACGCGGGCCATCTGTTCGTGGTCGGACGATAGAAGGGCAAAAACAAACCCGCCCGGCGAGGAGACCTTGCCGGGCGGGCGGGACTTCGAAATCAATACCTACTACTGATGCGGGTGGCCGGCCGGTTTGGCTTGAGCTGCCTTGGCCTGAGCCGCTTTGGCTTGGACCGCCTTGGCCTGCGCCGCTTCGGTTTGAGCCGCGGCGGCGCTTTCGGCCACGATGATTTTCATCCGGCGCACGGTGCCGTCGGCGGCACGCCGAACCTTGAGAACCACCGGCTGGTTGGCGGGAAGCGTTCCGGGGGCGCGCCCGCGCCGTCCTTTGCGCCCTTCGAGCAGTTGGAAGTCGTCCTTGGATACATGGTAGACGGTGCCGTCGGACAGGCGGACCGTCACCGTGTCTCCCTGGGTCGAAAGCTGGGCCATGTTCGTCGCCGTGATCTCCTGGGGCGCCTTGCGAGCCGCGTCCGCGGGGACCGCGCCGAGGGCGAGCGTAACGACCAGGGCGGGTGCCGCGAGGCTCTTCTTCCGGCGGAGGAGCAGGAACCCGGCCGCCGCGGTGAGCGCGGCGAACAGGACCTTGCCGAAATCGCCGAGGGTGGGAATTTCGATCACCGACACGTCGTCCGCGGGATCGGTGAGGATCGTGACCTGCTCGGTCGTCG
>DATMZU010000462.1:0-2428 GCA_035607435.1 Thermoanaerobaculia bacterium
GGACGACCGACCCTTCGTCGAATGCCGCCTCCGTAAGGACCGAAGGTCCGCCCTATACCAGCCTAGGGCAACGCCCTAGGTCCCCGAACAGCCCACACCAATGTGAGGGCCAACGGCCCGATCCATCCCACCTCAAGCTCCGACCGGCGATGGATGAATCGGGCTTTCAGCCCTGGATTTTGATGTGTCTCCGGACACCTGGGCCGTTGGCCCAGGCTGGTATCGGATCGCGCCGTTGGCGCTCAGGATGTACATTGTTCCTAGGGAGATCGCACGACCGACCCTTCGTCGAATGCCGCCTCCGTAAGGACCGAAGGTCCGCCCTATACCAGCCTAGGGCAACGCCCTAGGTCCACGAACTGCCCGCACCAATGTGAGGGCCAACGGCCCGATCCATCCCGCCTCACGCTCCGACCGGCGTGGATGAATCGGGCTTTCAGCCCTGGATTTTGATGTGTCTCCGAACACCTGGGCCTTTGGCCCAGGCTGGTATCGGATCGCGCCGTTGGCGCTCAAGGTGCCGCCTTCGGAAGGTTATCGCCGGCACCTCGGCCGTTGGCGCTCTGGATGTACATTGTTGCAATGGGAATCGCACGACCGACCCATCGTCAAATGCCGCTTCCGTAAGGGCCGCAGGCCCGCCCAATACCAGCCTAGGGCAACGCCCTAGGTTCCCGACCATCCCCCACCCAATTGAAGGGCCAACGGCCCGATCTATATCCCCTCTAGTTCGGCGAGATCTCGTCCAGCGCGTAGCGGTAGATCGCGCCGCAGAAGGCGCATTCGGCGGGGATGGCTCCGTCTTCGGCGTTCTTCAAGGGGGCCAGCTCTTCGTGGGGGAGGCGCTGGAGCATTTCGAGCAGGCGGCCTCTGCTGCAACGGCAGCGGTAGCGGACGGGGCTTTCGTCGAGGGATTCCCAGTCGAGGCCTTCGAACAGGGTTTCTAGGGCGGTGTCTAGGTTGCCGTGGCCGAGCATTTGGCCCACTCCGGGCAGGGCGGCGATGTTTTGTTCCAGGCGTTCGAGGGTTTCTTCGGCGACTCCGGGGAAGGCTTCGACGATCACCCCGCCCGCCCCTCCGATGCCGGTGGGTTCGAGCAGCACGCCGAGCAGCACGGCGGAGCGGGTCTGCTCGCTCTGGTCGAGGTAATGGGCGAGCTGGTTGCCCATCGCTCCGGAGGTGAGCGCCACCTGGCTCTCGTGGCTCGCGCCGTCGGGCAGCTCGCGGACGACGCGGAGCGTGCCTTGGCCGATCGCGTCCGCCACCGGCAGCCCGCCGCTGGCAAGGGGCGGCAGATCGAGCTGGGGCTTGCCCACCGTGCCGCGCAGGTTTCCGTTCGCGTCGGCTTCGGCGTAGACCTTGCCGAGCGGGCCGTTGCCGCGCAGCTCGATCGAGACCGCGCCGATCTCCTTGAGCGACAGGCGGAGCAACAGCGCGGCGCTCGCGAGCGCCTGGCCGAGCGCCGCGGTCGCGACGGGCGACAGGTCGAGCCGGTCGCGCACGTCGGCGACCACCGGGGCGACGTCCACCGCCACCCAGCGCAGCCAGCCGCCCCCGGCGAGACCGGAGCGGAGCGTTCCTTGGGCTCCCGCGAGGCTCATGCCGCCGCTCCTTTCGTCAGATCCAAATCCGCCGCGATGGACGCCGCTCGATACACCTCGCGCCACGGGATGCCCCGGTCGAGCGCGATCCGCCGGCAGTCTTCGAATTCCGGCGCCGCGGCGAAGGTCCGGCCGGCGAGCCGGGCGCGCTTGACCGCCACGGGACCGAACTCGGTCTCGACCACCACCACCTCGCGCTCGGCTTCGATCCGCTCCGCCCGTTGGATGCGGCAGCCGAGCGAGCCCGATTCGAGCAGCAGCAGCCCGGCGAGCGGCTCCAATTGATCGGGGCGGCAGAGCAGCGTCACCAGCGTCCCCGGCCGATTCTTCTTCATCTGAACCGGCGTGAAGTAGACGTCGAGCGCGCCCGCGGCGAGCAGGCGCTCCATCAGAAAGCCGAAGCCTTCTCCCGGCAGATCGTCGATCTCGCACTCGACCACTGCGATTTCAACCAGGGGGGCCAGGCGGCCGAGCGTCCCGAGCGCCGTTCCGGACGCGCCGGGCCTTGCCGTGAGGCCCGAAGCCCGGCCGCGGATCACCCGAAACACGTTCGGCCGGCCGGGGGTGTCGCGCTTGCCGAGGCCGTAGCCGATCGCCTCGGAGACCATGCCGGGGAACTCGACGTACTCATCGACCAGCTCGGCCAGCAGGGTGGCTCCGGTCGGCGTGGTCAGCTCTCCCCCGCCGCTGCCGTAGACCGGAATGCCAGAGAGCAGCAGGGCGGTCGCCGGAGCGGGCACCGCGAGATCGCCATGAGCCGCCTTCACCCGTCCGCCGCCGACGTTGATCGCCGAGGCGGTGATCCGAGCCGGCTGAAAATGCTCGAT
>DATMZU010000477.1:0-16616 GCA_035607435.1 Thermoanaerobaculia bacterium
GTCCACGAAACGGTGGCGGTCGTCTGACCGGTCGCCGTGGCGGTGACGCCCGTCGGAGCCGACGGCGGCGTGCAGGGTGCCGGCAGCGGGGTGACCGACAGGCAGACGGACGGAACGGCCGCGCAGGCTTCGTTGCCGGTCGGCTGCGCCGTCACCTGGTAGTAGTAGGTGAAGTTGTTGGCGACCACGTTGTCGGAGTAGGAAGTGGCCGAGACGTCGTTGGCGACCTTGGTGAAGCCGGCGTTGCAGCCGGTCTCGTTGCGGAACACGTCATAGACGACGCCCGCGCCGGAGCTGGTCCAGGAGACCGCCGCCGAGTTGTTGCCCGCGGTGAGCGAGAGGGTCGGAACGAGGGGGGACGTGCAGCCGCGGAAAGTGGTGCTCGCACCGGTGTCCGTGGTGCAGGCGATGCCGTGGCGGTTGAACGCCGCGAACAGCGCGCCGCCGTGCGGGGTGCCGTTGGCCAGGTTGCCGTCATCGTCGTCCACGGCGCGCATGGTCTTCCACCAGGAGCCGGCGTTGCAGCCGTTGCTGGTGAAGGTGCCGGTGCGGGTGCAGGCGAACGAGCTGGTGGCCGTCGAGCGCGACAGGTACCAGAGGCGGTCGAGCGTGGTCCAGGCAGGTCCGAGGCCGGGGCCGGGAAGGTCGCGGTTCGCGAAGTCCCAGATCGCTTCGGACGGGACGTACGACTCGCAGTGGACTTCCTTGCCGCACGGACCGGAGCCGGCGCCGCAACGGACCTGGGTGAAGTTGGCGACCGTCGCCGGGGTGTTGGAGGCGTGCTTGGCGAAGTCCACGTCGCGAACGCCGGTGCAGGAGGTGCAGGCGTCGCCGTAGCCGCTGCAGTTGCCGGCGAGGAACCCGGCGCCCATGCAGGAAGCGTGGAGCGCGATGAC
The DNA here is from genome assembly GCA_035607435.1 of Thermoanaerobaculia bacterium. Lineage (GTDB taxonomy): Bacteria > Acidobacteriota > Thermoanaerobaculia > Multivoradales > UBA5704 > DASYKS01. The sequence continues at coordinate 897 of DATMZU010000477.1, forward strand.
CGCGGTGGTGTCGCCGTACGACTCGCCCGTGCCGCCCTCGGACGCGGAGCCCGTGCCGTCGTTCTGGTCGATGCCGTGACCGAACTCGTGCAGCGAAACGCCCGAGATCTCACCGGTGTTGTTGCAGCCGCCGCCCGAACGGAAGAAGTTCAGCGACGAACCGTTCCAATAGGCGTTGCAGGTTTGGTTCAGGTTGACGTTGACCAGCAGCTGCTGGTTCAGCCAGGCGTTGGAAGGCAGCCAGCCCTTGACCACTTCCTTGATCCGGTTGACCTGGTAGAACTGCTCGCGCGAGGAATGCGTGTTGCCCGCGCCGCCGACGCCGGGCGTCGTGCAGTTCGTGCCCGCCGAGGTGCCGAAGACCAGATCGCCCGAGCCGTTGGTGGCCAGGCTGATCGCGCCGCAGGTGTCGCTGATGCGGACGAACTGCCCCGCCATCGTCGAGGTGGCCGCGCCGCCGCCGAACACGCCGCCGGAGTTGGTGAAGCCGCCGCTCGACAGGTTGGTGAACGGTACCGGGCGGACGATCTCGGCGCCGGTGGTCGGCGAGTTCTGGTAGATGCCGCCGGTGGCCTGCGCGTAGTCGTTGACGTCGGCGAATTCGAGGATGTCGCCGTTCCCGGCGTCGATCTTCGCGCGCCAGGTGCCCATCACGCCTTGGCGATGGAACGTGAACTGGTAGATGTTGGTCAGCTCAAGGCCCTTGCCGAAAGCCGCTTCGGCCTTGGCGGTCGGGATCAGGCGCAGCGTGCCGTTCTCGATGATCCGGTCGGTGAGCGGGGAAAGGCCGCCGATGTAGCTCGACAGGATTCCCAGAGCCGCCTTGGCGCCGAGCTTGACCTGCGGGACGGCGACGTCGGCCGCCGGCACGTTTTCCGTGCCCCACTGGATCAGGTTGCCATGGTTGACGCGGAAGACGACGCGCGCGTTCTCGACCGGAATGCCGGCGCGGACGACGTCGAAATCGACGAACCACAGGTAGTCGGAGGGCTGGCCGGAGCGCCCGGCGTTGAGCACGAGCGAGGAGGCGTCGACGCCGATCAGCTTGCCGTTCTTGGCGATGAAGTTGCGCGCGATCGATTCGAGCACCGCGAGGTCGGGCTTGGCGCGGCCGCCGAGGACCGACGCGATGTCCGAGCGGGTGAGCCGGTTGCCGCGTCCCGGAACCCAGGGAATGCCGGCTCCGTCGGCCGAGGCGATCAGCCCGCTCTTGCTATCGATGGCGGCGGTCCAATCGCCGTTCGTGGCGCGGAACTGGTTCCAGCTGTTGTTGGCCGCCGGGGCCAAGGCGGAGGCCAAGGCATCGATCGAATCGATGCCGCCGCTGATGTTCAAGCGCTCGCTGCGGACCGACAGCGAATCGAGCGATCCGAGCTTTCCCTTCACCATTTGGGCGGCCGCGGTGCCGGGCATGACGGCCGAGACTCCGGCCGCAAAGAGCGCGACTGCCGCGAAACGACGCACGTTGACATTCATAGAGCTTCCCCCCTCCCTGGGGGCATGTTGGGGTGTACTGCGTTGGTGGTCCAAACGCCGGGAATGGCGTGGTATGGCTAGAAATCTCCCCAGCGGGTCGGTGCACCCTGCATCAAGAAGCGCTGGAACCAAGCGACGGCTGTGAGGTTGGGCAAGAAGCCTTGGCCCTCAGGGATGGTGGTCTGAATATCCTAGTGCGCCGATCGACCCAAATGGGTACAACGTTGATCGAGATTTTTTGGCGCGGGGCAAAAAGGCCCCCTCCCGGAATGGGAGGAGGCCCGAGTTGCAACGCTTTCAACCGGCGATCGAAGGCCTAGTGCAGGTCGAGCGCCCACGAGTTGAGCGTGCCGACATCGACCGCGGCCAAGTCGCGCACCCGCAGTTTCCAGGCGCCGTTCGTGGCCTTGCCGACAAACGCCGAGAGCGCCTGCGCCGGGACGGTCAGGTCGGCGTAGACCGTGTTGATGTTGTCGGTCGTGCCGCCGGTCCGGTTGTGCAGCAGGACGGTGGTGTTGTCGGGACCGATCAGAGCCACTTCGAGATCGCCCTGGAACGTGTGGGTGATCCCCACGCGGACCGACAGGCTGGTGACCGTGCCGGTCGCCGCGACGTTGATCGTGCTGGTGATGCCGGTCGTGTTGTTGTCCGGAATCGCGAGCGCCGGAGTGGCGGTCGAGTAGCCGTTGAAGGTGATCTTCCAGCTGTTCAGCGTGCCGACATCGACGGCGGCCAGGTCGCGGACGCGGAGCTTCCAGGCCCCGGCCGTGTTCTTGCCGGTGAAGGCGGTGAGCGCTTGCGCCGGGACGGTGACGATGGCGTAGGTGGTGTTGATGTTGTCGGTGCCCGCGCCGGTCCGGTTGTGCAGGAGGACGGTGGTGTTGTCGGGACCGATGAGCGCCACTTCGAGATCGCCCTGGAAGGTGTGGGTGATGCCCACCGTGACGCTCACGCTGGTGACCGTCTGCCCCGCCGCGACGTTGATCGTGCTGGTGACGCCGGTCGTGTTGTTGTCCGGAATCGCGAGCGCGGGGGAGGCCGAGAAGGTCAGCACCTGATTGCCGCCGACCGGGCAGGCGTCGGTGGTGGCGGTCGCCTGGGCGGAGTTGGCCGAGGCGCAGCCCGGGGCGTTGGTCGCCTGGACGACGTAGAAGTAGGACGTGTTGCAGGTGAGGCCGGTGTCGGCGAACGAGGTGGTCGCCGAGGTGCCGACCAGGGTGTACGGGCCGCCGCTGGTGGTCGAGCGGAGGATGTTGTAGCCGGTGGCGCCCGCCGAAGCGGTCCACGACACGGTGGCGGTGGTCTGGCCGGTGGCCGTCGCGGTGACGCCGGTCGGAGCGGCCGGCGGCGTGCAGGCGACCGGAACCGGGATGACCGACAGGCAGGTGGACGGAGCGCCCGCGCACGACTCGTTGCCGGTCGGGTGGGCCGTCACCTGGTAGTAGTAGGTGAAGTTGTTGGCCACCACGTTGTCGGCGTAGGAAGTGGCCGAGACGTCGTTGGCGACCTTGGTGAAGCCGGCGTTGCAGCCGGTCTCGTTGCGGAACACGTCGTAGACCACGCCCGCGCCGGAGCTGGTCCAGGAGACCGCCGCCGAGTTGCTGCCCGCGGCGAGGGTGAGGGTCGGGGTGGTGGGCGAGGTGCAGCCGCGGAACGTGGTGCTCGCCCCCGCATCCGTGGTGCAGGCGATGCCGTGACGGTTGAACGCCGCAAACAAAGCGCCGCCGTGGGGAGTGCCGTTCGCCAGGTTGCCGTCATCGTCGTCCACGGCGCGCATGGTCTTCCACCAGGAGCCGGCGTTGCAGCCGTTCGAAGTGAAGGTGCCGCCGGTGGTGCAGGAGAACGAGCTGGTGGCCGTCGAGCGCGACAGGTACCAGAGCCGGTCGAGGGTGGTCCAGGCGGGTCCGAGGCCGGGGCCGGGCAGGTCGCGGTTGGCGAAATCCCAGATCGCTTCGGACGGGACGTAGGACTCGCAGTGGACTTCCTTGCCGCACGGGCCGGAACCGGCGCCGCAACGGACCTGGGTGAAGTTCGAGACGGTCGCCGCGGTGTTGGAGACGTGCTTGGCGAAATCGACGTCGCGGACGCCGGTGCAGGCGGTGCAGGCGTCGCCGTAGCCGGCGCAGTTGGACGCCAGGAAGCCGGGTCCAATGCAGGAGGCATGAAGGGCGATCACCGCGGTGGTGTCGCCGTACGACTCGCCGGTGCCGCCCTCGGAGGCCGAGCCGGTGCCGTCGTTCTGGTCGATGCCGTGGCCGAACTCGTGGAGCGAAACGCCCGCGAGCTCGCCGGTGTTGTTGCAGCCGCCGCCCGAGCGGAAGAAGTTCAACGACGAACCGTTCCAATAGGCGTTGCAGGTCTGGTTCAGGTTGACGTTGACCAAAAGCTGCTGGCCGAGCCAGACGTTCGAAGGCAGCCAGCCCTTGGCGACTTCCTTGATCCGGTTGACCTGATAGAACTGCTCGCGGGAGGAATGGGTGTTGCCCGCGCCGCCGACGCCCGGCGTCGTGCAGTTGGTTCCCGCCGAAGTGCCGAACGCGAGGTCGCCCGAGCCGTTGGTGGCGAGCGAAATGGCGCCGCAGGTGTCGGTGATGCGGACGAACTGCCCTTGGAGCGAGGAGGTGGGGGAGCCGCCCGCGAACACGCCGCCCGAATTGGTGAAGCCGCCGGTCGAAAGGTTGGTGAACGGCATCGGCCGCACGATCTCGGCGCCGGTGGTGGGCGAGTTCTGGTAGATGCCGCCGCTCGCCTGGGCGTAATCGTTGACGTCGGCGAATTCGAGGAGCTCACCCGAGAAGGCGTCGATCTTCGCGCGCCAGGTGCCCATGACGCCCTGGCGATGGAACGTGAACTGGTAGACGTTGGCGAGCTCGTAGCCCTTGCCGAAGCCGGCGTCTTGCCGCAGGGTGGGGATCAGGTGCAGCTTGCCGTTCTCTAGGATCCGATCGGTGAGCGGCGAGAGGCCGCCGACGTAGCTCGACAGGCTCGCCAAGGCCGCCTTGTAGCCGATCTTGACCGGGGGCACGGCGACGTCTTGCGCCGGCACGTACTCGGTGCCCCACTGGATCAGATTGCCGTGGTTCACGCGGAAGACGACGCGCGCGCCCTCGACCGGAATGCCGGCGCGGACGACGTCGAAATCGACGAACCAAAGGTAGTCGGAGGGCTGGCCGGAGCGCCCGGAATTGAGCACGAGCGAGGCCGGATCGACGCCGATCAACTTGCCGTTCTTGGCGACGAAGTTGCGCGCGATCGATTCGAGCACAGTGAGGTCCGGCTTGTTGCGCCCGCCGAGAAGCGACGCGATGTCGGCCTTGGTGAGCCGGTTGCCGCGCCCCGGGACCCAGGGAATGCCGGCGCCTTCCGCCGAAGCGATCAGCCCGTTGCGGCTGTCGATCGCGGCGGTCCATTCGCCGTGGCTGGCGCGGAACTGGTTCCAGCTGTTGTTCACCGTCGGGGCCAGAGCGGAGGACAAGGCATCGATCGAGTCGATGCCGCCGCTGACGTTCAAACGGTCGCTACGGACCGAGAGGGCATCGAGCGCCTCGGCCTTTCCCTTCACCATCTGAGCGGCCGCGGTGCCGGGCAGGACGGCCGTGACTCCGGCCGCAAAGAGCGCGACTGCCGCGAAACGACGCACGTTGACATTCATAGAGCTCCCCCCTCCCAGGGGGTTGTACCTTTTGGTGTTGCGTTGTTTTTGCGAAACGAGGAGCTGCGTGAGGGATGGAAGGATTTCCTGCGCGTCGGCCGGCGGGCCGCGCGACGGAACGAGAAAAGAAAACGGCGCGAAATTGGACAAAGAGCCTCGGCCCTCTGAAAGCTTGGTCTGAAATCTCTAGTGCGTCGATGTGACCAAACGGGTACAGAAATTTGAAAGAGCGGCAAAAAGGGCCTCCCCCCAACAAGGGAAGAGGCCCAGGTTGCCGCGGTCGCCTCGGATCTAAAGTCCGAAATGCAACCGTTTACATTGCCGATCTCCTACCGCAGGTCGAGCGCCCACGAAGTGAACGTGCCGGTGTCGGCCGCCGCGAGGTCCCGGACCCGCAGCTTCCAGGCGCCGTTCGTGGCCTTGCCCGTGAACGCCGAAAGCGCCTGCGCCGGGGCGGTCAGGTCGGAGTAGACCGTATTGATGTTGTCGGTGCCCGCGCCGGTCCGGTTGTGCAGGAGGACCGTCGTGTTGTCCGGACCGATCAGCGCCACTTCGAGGTCGCCCTGGAAGGTATGGGTGATCGCCACCCGTACGCTCAAGGAAGTGACCGTGCCGGTCGCCGCGACGTTGATTGTGCTGGTGATGCCGGTCGTGTTGTTGTCCGGAATCGCCGTGCTCACGGTGGCCGTCGAGTAGCCGTTGAAGGTGAGTTTCCAGCTGTTGAGCGTGCCGACGTCGGCGGCGCCCAGGTCGCGGACGCGGAGCTTCCAGGCTCCGGCGGTGTTCTTGCCGGTGAACGCCGTGAGCGCCTGCGCCGGGACGGTGAGGATGGCGTAGGTGGTATTGATGTTGTCGGTGCCCGCGCCGGTCAGGTTGTGGAGCAGCACGGTGGTGTTGTCCGGACCGATCAGAGCGACTTCGAGGTCGCCCTGGAAGGTGTGGGTGATCCCGACCGTGACGCTGACGCTGGTGACCGTTTGCCCGGCCGCGACGTTGATCGTGCTGGTGATGCCGGTCGTGTTGTTGTCCGGAATCGCGAGCGCGGGGGCCGCCGAGAAGGTCAGCACCTGATTGCCGCCGATCGGGCAGGTGTTGGTGGTGGTCGTGCCTTGAGCCGAATTGCCCGAGGCGCAGGAGGGGGCGTTGGTCGCCTGGACGACGTAGAAGTACGCGGTGTTGCAGGTGAGGCCCGAATCGGCGAACGACGTCGTCGCCGAGGTGCCGACCTGGTTGTACGGGCCGCCGCTCACGGTGCCGCGGAGGATGTTGTAGCCGGTCGCTCCCGCCGAGGCGGTCCACGACACGGTGGCGGTGGTGGTGCCGGTCGCCGTGGCGGAGACTCCCGTCGGCGCGGCCGGCGGCGTGCAGGCGACGGGGGCCGGGGTGACCGACTGGCAGGTCGCCGGGGCGCCGCCGCACGCTTCGTTGCCCGACGGATGCGCGACGACCTGGTAGAAGTAGGTGGTGCCGTTGGCGACCGCGGCGTCGGCGAAGGAGACGGCGCTGGTGTCGTTCGCGACCTTCACGAAGCCGGCGTTGCAGCCGGATTCGTTCCGGTAGACGTCATAGACCACGCCCACGCCGCTCGAAGTCCAGGACACGACGGCGGAGTTGCTGCCGCCGGTAAGCGTCATGGTCGGAACGGTGGGCGCCGCGCAGCCGGCGAACGTCGTGCTCGCCCCGGCGTCGGACGGGCAGGCGATGCCGTGGCGGTTGAACGCCGCGAACAGCGCGCCGCCGTGGGGCGTGCCGTCGGTCAGGTTGCCGTTGTCGTCGTCCACGGCGCGCATGACCTTCCACATCGAGCCGGTGTTGCAGCCGTCGGAGGTCCAGGTGCCGCCGCTGGTGTTGCAGGTGAAGCCCTGCGTGCCGGTCGAGCGCGACAGGTACCAGAGGCGGTCGGTGATCGTCCAGGCCGACCCGGTGCCCGGGCTCGGCAGGTCGCGGTTGGCGAAATCCCACAGCGACTCCGAGGTGATGTACGACTCGCAATGCCCTTCCCGCTTGTTGGCGGTGACGCCGCGCGAGATCGCATCCTTGCCGCACGGGCCGACGTAGTTCGGGTTGTTCGCGCTGGGCTGCGGGCAGGTGGTCTGGGTGAAGTTCGAAACCGTCGAGGCGACGTTCCGGGAGTGCTTCGCCCAGTCGATGTCGCGCACGCCCGTGCAGCTCGTGCAGGCGTTGCCGTAGCCGGCGCAGTTGCTGGGCAGGAAGCCCGGTCCGACGCACGACTGGTGGAGGGCCAGAGCGGCGGTGAAGTCGCCGATCGTCTCGCCCGTGCCGTTGTCCGGCGACGAGCCGTTGCCGTCGTTGTTGTCCAGGCCGTGGCCGTACTCGTGGATCGAGACGCCGGGGATCTGTCCGGTGTTGCCGCACGGGGAGGACGCCTTGAAGAAGTTGACCTTCGTGCCGTCCCAGTAGGCGTTGCAGGTCGCCACCTGGTTGACGTCGGCGACCAGCTTGGCGTTCAGCCAGGCGTTGCCTGGCAGCCAGCCGCGGCCGACCTCCTTGATCCGGTTCAGCCAATAGAACTGGGTGCGCGCCGAGCGGGTGTTGCCGAGGCCGCCGGTGCCGGGCGTGGTGCAGTCGGTACCCGAGGCGGAGCTGCCGAACGGAATGTCGCCCGAGACGTTGCTCGCCGCCGAGATCGAGCCGCAGCGGTCGGTGATCGTCACGTACTGGCCGGCGAGACTGCTGGTGGTCGCCCCGGTGAAGTTGTAGAGGCCGCCCGAGTTGGCGAAGGTGGAGACCGCGACGTTGGTGAACGGCATCGCGCGCACCGTGTCGGCGAGCGAAGGCAGGTTCAGGATCACGCCGCCGTTGGCCTGCGCGTAGTCGTTCACGTCATAGAGCTCGAGCATCTCGCCCGAGGTCGCATCGACCCGCGCGCGCCAGGTGCCCTGGACGCCGTCGCGCTTGAATGTGACCTGCCAGACCGAGGCGAGGCCATAGCCCTTGCCGAACGCGAACCCTTCCGCGAAACGGCTGTCGCGCTCGGCGGTCGGCAGCAGGTGCAGCGAGCCCGCATCGACGATCTTGTCCTGGCCGAAGATTCCGCCGACGTAGTCGGAGACCGTGGCGAAGGCCTGTTCCTTGGTGATCTTGACCGCCGGCATCGTCACGCCCGCGGGCGGTACGTTCTCCATCCCGAATTGGATCAGATTGCCATGGTTGACCCGGAAGACGACCCGCGCGCCCTCGACGGGGATGCCCGCGCGGAGGACGTCGAAATCGACGAACCAGAGATAGTCGGCCACCTTGCCCGAGCGGCCGGCATTCAACGCCAGCTCTTTGGACGAAAGCCCCAAGAGCGCGGAATTGCCGTCCACGAAGCGGCGGGCCAGCTTTTCGAGCACCGCGAGGTCCGGCGCGCTTTTCGCTCCGAGGACCCCTTTGAGGTCGGCGCGGGTCAAGCGGTTGCCCCGGCCCGGAATCCAGGCGATGCCGGCTCCTTCGGCCGATTCGATGCGGCCGCTCCGGCTGTCCAGATGGGCGTTCCAGGCGCCATGGTTGAGCTGGAACGTCGCCCAGGCGGCGTCGAGGTGGGCGGCGAGATTGCCGCGGACGCCGTCCATCGCTTCCAGGGTGGGGCTCGGGTGGAGCTTGTCGCTCATCAAGGACAGGCTCGCGAGGTTGTTGCCTTCGTGCTGCTGCATGATTTGGGCGGTTGCGGTGCCGGGCAGGACGGCCGAAAAACCGGCCGCCACGAGAGCGGCTGCCGCAAAGCGGCGCACAATATCGTTCATGGATCTTTCCCCCTCCTTGGGGGGTCGTTCGTAGGGCGCTGCGGTTGGGGGTCGAGGAAAAAAGGGGAGACCGGCGGCGCCTCTTTCGGCGGTCCGCGCGCTGCTGCCTTCGGACGGGCGCTATACTGCCGCGCCACGACAACCCATGAGGATGCGAGCCTTCACCGTGAGAAACTCCAATCAGGACAGAGCTTCTACTTCTGCCGGTGGCGATCCGAGCCACGACCGCCGCCGACGTGCCGCCCTTCGACTTCGCTTCGGGTTTTCTGCTGCTGTTCTGCTCGCGACCGCTGCGGGCTGGGGTGTTACGGCAAAAGCGTTCGACGCGAAACCCGGCCGGAAGGAGGCTCCTCCCGCGTCACGCCGCGAAGCTCGAAACCCGGACCGCAAGACTAGAAATTTGGTGTTGCTGACCCTGGATACTACACGAGCCGATCATCTTGGCAAGTGGGGAGATCGTTTCGCACATACTCCCAATCTGGACGGGCTTGCCTCCCGGGGGGTGCGTTTCGCCCATTGCGACACCGCGGCGCCGATCACCCTGCCGAGCCATTCGACGATCCTCACCGGTCTGTTCCCGCCGCGCCACGGCGTCCGCGACAACGGCACCTTTCAGCTGAGGAGCGACGTCGATACGCTCGCCGAGCGGCTGTCCGCGGCCGGCTACGACACCGCGGCGGTGGTCTCGGCGATCGTGCTCGCGCGTCGCCACGGTCTCGACCAGGGCTTCCGCACCTACGACGACGACCTCGAATCGGGCTATGCCACCGGCACCGAGGTCGAGGAGCGGCCTGCCGAAAAAACCACCGCGGCGGCGATTGCGGCGCTCGGCCGGCTCAAGGCGCCCTACTTCCTGTGGGTCCACTACTACGATCCGCACGAGGAGTATCGGCCGCCCACCCGTTTCGCCGACTCGATCAAAGGACCCCACCGGCTCTACGACGGCGAGATCGCCTATATGGACGAGCAGATCGGCCTGCTGCTCCAGAAGCTGCCGCCCGATACCGACATCGTGGTGGTCGGCGACCACGGCGAGATGCTCGGCGAGCACGGCGAGAAGACTCACGGCGTCCTGCTCTACCAGGGCGTCCGCAGGGTGCCCCTGATCATGGCCGGTCCGAGTTTCGCGCCGAAGGCCGCGTCCGGCGGAAAAGGCATGGTTCGCGATTGCCTGGTGCGCACGGCCGACGTGACACCGACGATCCTCGCGCTCGCCGGTCTCCCCGCCGCCGGGCTCGACGGCAAGAGCCTCTGGCCGATCGCGGCCAAAGAGGTCTGCGACCGGACCAGCTATACCGAAACCTTCCTGCCGTTCTTCGCCTACAAGTGGTACCCCCTCCGCTCGCTGGCCAACGATCGCTTCTTTTTCCTCCAGGCGCCGAAGCCGAGCCTTTACGACCTCCGCTCGAAAGACGGCGAAAACCGCGATCTCGCGGCCGAGCAGCCGAAAGCCCTCGCCGCCTGGGGCGAGAAGCTGCGCTCGCAGGTCAAGCAGATGGGCGAGTCGCTCGAAGGGGTGTTTCGCGCCAACGCCGAGATTTCGGACGAGGAGAGGAAGAAGCTCGCGAGCTTAGGCTACGTCACCGGCGGCGGAGGCGGCTCGGTGGTCAAAGACCTGCCCGATCCGCGTGGCATGACCGAGATCGCCCAATACCTCCACCAAGCCGCCGAGGACGTGCAGCAAGGGAAATGTAAGGATGCCCTGCCGAAGCTTCTGGACATCATCCGGCGCGACACCCACAACTTCCCGGCGCTCAATCTCGCCGGCCTCTGCTTGAAACAAGCCGGCCGGATCGACGAAGCGATCGGCGCCTTCACTCGCGCCTTGAAGGAAAACGACCTCTCGACCGTGCCGATCGCGAACCTCGCCGGCTGCTACTTAGCCCAAGGCAAGAAGAAGGACGCCGAGCGCGAATACCGCCGCGCCTTGGTCCTCGACGCCTCCCAGCCCGAATCGGCGGCCAACCTCGCCCGCATCCTGCGAGAGAGCGGCCGCAGGCCGGAAGCGATCCAGATCCTCAAGGACGCCAAAGAAGCCGGCGCGCTGGCACCCCAAATCTTCTTCGAAATGGGCGTCGCCCAGGCCGAAGGCAACGACCTCGGCTCGGCCCTCTCCAGCTTCCGCGAAGCCGCCCGCCGCGACCCCGCCAACCCGGCCCCGATCGAAAACGCCGCCCACGCCGCCTACCAGCTCGGCCGCACCCGCGAAGCCGCCCAGTTCTATGAACAGATTCTCCGCCTCTCCCCGGGTCGCGGCGACATCTGGAAGACTCTGGGAGCCATCTACCTCTACGAGCTGAACGAAAAGCAAAACGCCGACCGCTGCTTCCGCCGGGCGCTTACTCTGGAGCAGAACCCCGAAGAGCGGGAGAAGCTGGAGCAGGCGCTGCAGGAGATCGGGGAGTAGGCGGGTCGATCCCCGGACGGACCGAAGGGGGCGAGATCCGAAACAGGTCGCGACGCGTGAGGTCGATCAGTATGCCGTGGCGGGAGGCGAGGCTCGGGAACCGGCTGAAGCGCTTGAACCGGTATCGCGTGCCGGTTTGCAGGTAAACCCAAGCGTGCCTTCTGGCGAGCGCCTGCAGGTAGATCGTCGAATCTTTGGGTAGTGAAATGACCTCCGGAGCGTCCGGAAAGAAGAACAGGGTGGCAAACAGCCGGCCCTTTTCCGCCCCCACGGCGACTCCCTCCCCCCAAAGCTCCGGGGGAACCGTGAGACGCAGCCAGAGTCCGGCCTCGCGCTCCGGCTCGACCCGTCGATTCTGTTGGAGCAGGTTTTTGTGGAGCAGCACGGCCGAAACTAAGATCACCAGCGAAAGGAAGATCTGGCCGGCGATCCGACCCGCTTGGCTCGATCGGATCAACGCCACGGCGCCGAGCACGCAGACGGCGAGCAGGATCCCGCGTAACGCCGGTCCGGCGTGGACCAGGATCAGCTCCGGAGCATCGCAATAGAAAGCCGTCTGGATTGCGGCTCCCGGGTCGTTGGCCGGGCCCCACCAGAAGGCGACGGCGGCCGCCACGCCCAGCACCGCGCAAACCCAACGGACCGTCCGCCCCGGTTGTCGGGCGAGGGGCGCTCCCAGCAGTAGAAGGAACGCGGGAAAGGCGAAGTCGTAGTACCGCATGTGCAGGCGTCCCGCTTCGCCATTGGTGAGGGTGTACCAGGAGACGGAGAGAATCTGGACCAGCAGATAGAGCGCGATCAGGGTCGAGAACCGCGCTGCCGGCTGATCTGTCCGATCGCCGTTCCCTGCCCGCCAAAAGATCCAAGGCACGGTCCAGCCGAAGATCCCGAGCACGATCAGAGCGTGGGTCCCGGCGATCCCGAGGAAGGCCGAGAGGTCGAACGGGGCGAGGGTCGCTTGGGTTCCAGCCAGCCTGCCGAGCACGCTGTCGTAGAGGCCGAGCGAGACGACCTGGCGAGAGAGGAGCCAGCTTCCGGCGATGGCGAGGAGCAGGAAGCTCGCGAGCAGGATGCCGGCCTCGATCAGCCCCCGGCGGAAGCGGTCCAACCGCCGCTCTCTCGCCGCCGCAATCAGATGGACGACGAGGATCGTCGCGGCGAGGATCACGCCGTGCGGTTTGACCAGAAAATGCGCGGCCAGGGCCAAGCCGCAAAGCGCGAGCCGCGGAACCGAAGGACTCTCCGCCGCGGCCAAGTAGGCGGCGATCGCCAGCCAGCACGTCAACGCGAAGGCCGGCTCCGGCATGAAGAAGGACGTATAGACGTGAAACGGCAGCAGCAAGCCCATTCCCGCCAGGAACACCGCGCGTCCCGGCCTCACCCCCAGGCGCCGGGCGATCGAGAACAAGGGCGCCAAGAGGCACGCGAAGAGCAACGCATTCATGCACTTCGCGGTGAAATAGACGTCGCTCGGGTTATGAAAGCCCCAGTTCCAGACCGCGAGAATCAAGGACCGAGGGACCGGCACCTCCGCCGTCCGCCGGATCTCCTGAGGGCCGAACTGCGGGTCCATCTGCCGGCTGTAGTAGTACTCGTCCCCCAGAATCATCGGCGTGGTGAGCCGCGAGTTCCGCAGAAAGAGGAATAGAGCAAAGAAACATCCCAGGGCGATCAACCCGAGCGCGATCAGGCGTCGCGTCCCGGGGTCGGACCTCTCGATCGGCGTGCTGATCTGCATCTCCTTCGAACCGCCGGTGCAAGCCAAGTGCCGCGCCGCCAGGATGATAGGTCGAATCGCGAATTCTGCCGGTTGGCGCGGGACGAACGGCGGCCTGGAAACTTGAAGTGCCGTTTTGAGCCCGCAAAGCGCTGCGGGAGCAAGCGGAGAGGGCTGCAGCATCTGCCGCGATCCATGTTCGGCTACCTCGCGCCCAAGGCAGAAGGACGCCGAGCGCGCAAGACGCCGATCGGCGCTTCCGCCGCGCCCACACCTTGGAACAGAATCCCGAAAAGCGGGAGATGCTAGAGCAGGCGTTAAAGAAGATTGGAGAGTAGAGGCCCGGGCACATGGAGCGGCTGCTATTCAGGAACCGGTACCGAGTTCCCTCGGCCCGTCTGCCCGGCTGGGACTATTCCTGGCCGGGCGTCTACGCCGTGACGATCTGCGTCCAAGGGCGAGATTGCTGCCTCAGCGAGGTGGTAGAGGACGACGTGGCGCTCTCACCGTTTGGCGTAATCGTCGCCGAGGAATGGTTGGCGATTCCTCGGATGAACGCGCGCGTGATTCTGGATGAATGGATCGTCATGCCGGATCATGTGCATGGCATCCTGGTTCTTGATAACCAAGAGCGCCCAGACGCCGGTCGGCCCGCTGAATCTCTCGGGACGGTGGTAGGGCAATTCAAGCAGAGGGCCACCAAAAGAATCCGAGCCCGGCGGCGCCCAAAGTTCGCCTGGCAGGAGCGGTATTACGACCAGATCCTAAGGGACGACGAGAACCTGAACCGCTATCGTGCGTACATCCGCGAAAACCCTACCCGCTGGCGCCTGCAAGGTTCGGTCGAGGGCCAATGATCGATGCCGCGGTAGAGACGCCCCAGGACGCCACCACAATCCTATCCGGGTGCTGGCCGTCGGGGCGTCTCCTCCGATCCACCACGACCGCAGCCGTCCGGCTGGCTGTCGGACATCCAATCCATTACGCCCGACTGGCCGTCGGGATGTCTATGATCCACCGCGACGGCTGCTATTCGCGCACGGCCCCGAAGGTACCGCCTCGGTTCGCAACGCGTGACCACCCGAACGGTTGTGCTGTCTTTCGGTGCGTGTAGTTGGCGCCGGTGGCGGCTGTGGCGTTGGAGACGCCCCGACTTTGGTGGACCTGTTCCTGTCGTGATGGCGTCCTGGGGCGTCTCTACCCCTGCGGGGTCAGATCGCCGCGGTTCGGTTTCCCGCGAACAGGTGCGCTGTGCGGTAGAGACGCCCCAGGATGCCACCACAATCCTATCCGGGTGCTAGCCGTCGGGGCGTCTCCGATCCACCACGACCGCAGCCGTCCGGCTGGCCCGTCGGGGTGTTTCTGATTTACCACGATGGCTACCTTTGCGCGGACCCTAAAGGTCCTGCCACCCCCCGGGCAGATGGTCTCTTTGTGGCGTGTAGTTGGCGCCGGTGGCGGCTGTGGCGTTGGAGACGCCCCGACTTTGGTGGACCCGTTCCTGTCGTGATGGCGTCCTGGGGCGTCTCTACCCCTGCAGGGTCAGATCGCCGCGGTTCGGTTTCCCGCGAACGGGTGCGCTGTGCGGTAGAGACGCCCCAGGACGCCACCACAATCCTATTCGGGTGCTGGCCGTCGGGGCGTCTCCGATCTACCACGACCCCTGCCATCTGTTCGCCTGACCGGACATCGCGACGTTGAACAGTCCCCGGCGCAACTGGTCGCGATGGAATACTGCTGAGGCCGCCATGCGTTCGCTCCCTGGTACGCATCCCATGCCGACCGGACCCTACGCGGCCCGGGTTGGTCCATTTTCGAAGCGAGCAAACGGAGACCAAACCATGACCACCAACAAACAAAAGATCGCGATCTTCGGCGCCGGCAGTGTCGGGAGCGCCTTGGGAAAAGGCTTTGCGAAGGTGGGGCACTCCCTGTTCTTCGTCGTCCGGGGCGGTTCGGAGGAGTCGGCGGCGCGGCTCGAGGCGCTGGTGGATGAAACCGGCGCGCAATCGGGGACGGCTGCCGAGGCGGTGGCCTTCGCTGACATCGTAGTTCTGGCGCTGCCTTGGGAGGCGGCCGAGGAGACGCTCGCGAGCGTGGACCTTACGGGCAAGATCGTGCTCGATGCGATCAATCCGCTACAGCCGAACCTGGCGGGGCTGATCGTTCCTCCGGCGGGCAGCGCCGGCCAGCAAGTGGCGGCTTGGGCTCCCGGGGCGCGGGTGGTGAAGATCTTCAACTCGACCGGCGCGGCCAACATGGCGAATCCCGTGTACCCCGAAGGCGCGGCGGTCATGCTCTATGCCGGCGACGACGCGGAGGCGAAAGAGGTCGCTCGCGGTCTGGCCGAGGACCTCGGTTTCGAGACGCAGGACGCCGGGCCTCTGGCCGCATCCGTTCAGTTGGAATCGGCGGCGATGCTGTGGATCTCGCTCGCTTTCGTGCAGGGGCTCGGGCGGGGGTTCGCTTTTCGGCTGATGAAGCGCTGATCGGAAGGGCGCCCCGCGGTCCGAAAAGAGCGGGGACGCCCCGAGGGGGCGATCGAAACCGCGCCTACTTCCCGCCCGTACCCGTGCCTCCGCCGCCCGAGCTGCACTGCGGCCGTAGGAACGCCGTAAACCGCGGCACCGCCACCGTATTGAACAGGGGGGTCTGGCTGAGAACCTGCGTGATTTGGGGCGTAACGCAGGTGACCGGGAGCTTCGGAGGATCCCAAACGGGG